>CALKWT010000100.1 GCA_938003885.1 uncultured Balneolaceae bacterium
GTCTGCGACCGTACTGTCCCATCAATGTGGATACAGGAAGGCAAAATTTCCAGATACTCCTCCCTGATGTCACAAGCGGTAATCATGAAACGAGAAGATTCCAGGTTGGTATCGAAATAATCCTTGAAAGCTTCTGATTGCAGCGAGGGACAAAATGGCCTCCACGCTTCCCTGTTTTTAACATGTTTATTTACATGATCCCTTGCGTCGGGATTGAGCGGATTCGCCAGTATGGAACGCCCTCCCAGAGCGCGTGCCCCTACTTCCATTCTGCCCTGAAACCAGCCTACAATCGCATTTTCTGAGATTAACCGCGCAACATCCCTGGAGATATCTTCGCTCTTTACATAGTTGAGTTTACACCTTTTAAGTACCTTTTCAATCTCTTCATCGCTGTAAGAGGGCCCGTAATAGAGACGGTCCATCGGCGGATAATTGGGCTCTTCGCCGGATGTGTCCTTCATCGAAAGCATCGCTGCTCCCAGGCAGACCCCGTTGTCGCTGGCCGCTGGCTGGAAGAAATAATTATCAAAGTAGTCTGTTTCGGCCAGTATACCATTCGCCTTGCAGTTCATATGTATTCCGCCTGCAAATGTAGCGTTGGCAGATCGTCCCAGGTTGCTGGCGTGCTGCAGCTGGGAGAGTAACAGCTTCTCTAACTGTTTCTGGGCAGCATAGGCGATGTCCGGATAGGGTGCCTCCATCGCTGATTGCTCTCTTGACCGGGGTTTTCCCAGTTTTTCTACCAGAAGGTCGGTAAATCTTCTTCCATAACTTCTCTTTCCGCTGTAGCGGTATCTTGGATTTACTGTATAGCCAAATTCACCCTCTATATCCTGAGCAATATCGTCAAAGATCGCTTCGATCTCCGGGTTCGACTTTCCGTAAGCGGCCAGGCCCATGGTTTTACCTTCATCCATATAAGCACGGAAACCGAGAAATTCTGTGATAGAAGCATAGAGTCCGCCAAGTGTGTGGGGAAGATCCACGTGGGCAAGTTCCTCAAACTCTCCCTCCTTATCGGCATAATAGAGCGTGGATGATGCAACCTCTCCTACTCCGTCATTTACAAAAACCATGGAGTCTTCATACCCAGAGCAGTAGTGTGCTGATGCAGCATGGCACAGATGGTGTGAGTAAAATCTGAAGTCAAGTTGCTCCATGTCCACTCCATTTTTTTTCAGGATAAGAGTAAGATCATTCTTAACTCTGACAGGATCATACAAAAGGTTCAGCGATTGCTGTACCTTTCGGCTGATATCATCTGATTCGCTTGGGTATCTGGAGATGGTTTCTTCCAGGTTGTCAGTTGCCAGTTCAGCATAGTTTTCACAATCCCATGCATAACCGACCGCTTTGAGTTCGAGGTTTTCCTTGCGGGCTTCGGCCAGGCAGAATGCAATTGCCTGAGCGGGATAGGAATTCGGGGCTGTTTTAATTCGATTGAACCTCTCTTCTTCAGCCCAGGCTATGATCTGGTTGTTGCTCACAATGGCAGCTGAAGAGTTGGGTCCTGGTCCGAATATTCCGAGATACGCCGAGTTTTTCATAAGTGATGGTAATAATAATAAAATTATTTAGTTCTGTGATTCAATATGCCTGATCAGACAAAAGGGCTCAGCATATTCTGCCCCGATCGTCATCCCGGTATATTTGGCTCTGAGTAACAAGGCTTCAGGGGATCTTGGGTGAGGATAAGCCCGTTTTTCAAACTGATATTTTTCCATCCCATCAATTTTCGCCTGGACATCCTCCTCATTAACAGCAAAATAAAGATTGGAGGGAAAAGGTTTTTTTACAGTGGAAGCCTGCCACTCCGTAGCCGAAGGTGTTTCAAAGGAGATAATTGTTTTAACATGCTCATTTTCCATCGGCCTGCATGCGGTGATGACCGCCTGAAAAGTCCGTTGATGATCAATGTTCAGATCCCACTCAAAATGTGTAAAAATAACGTCCGGTTTTTTCTTCTCCTTCTCCTTCTCGATCACCTTTATAATGTCGAGCAGAGGTACCGAATCGAAGCGATTGTCCGGAAAGTCCCAGGTACGGACCGAGGAGTAGCCGATACAGTCTGCAGCCTGTCTGATATTCTCACGATGGATATTCAGTTCATTTTTCCACTTATCCCTGTCCCGGATATCAGAACGGGAGGTGATTCCCTCTCCCAGAATCAGCACATCCACGGTTAATCCATATCTTTTTATCAGATGATGCATGGTTGCCCCGGGGCCTAACAGCTCATCGTCCGGATGAGCTGCCACGATCATTATTTTCTTATTTTTCAGGAAATCGGATGTCAACAAAAATGCCTTCCACTTTATTTTATCTTTGAATAATACAATCTTAAGGTTTAGCGTGCAAGAAACGGCACATCACTACATACAAAGTAAACCTTTCGCATCGCAACCCCATTTCTACGGGTGAGGATTCAGCAAGCGGATGCAGCCTTTCAAGGCCTACCATATCCCGGTCAACGGTAGATCAGAGATTCGGATTTGTTCACTCTTCAGAGCCGTTCCCAGTTCAGTGGCGTTCCGCGCTTCAGATCCTGCTTAGCTATTTTTCCAATTACTTTTTCGTAATATTTGGGTTTCAGACCGTCCCCCGGCCGGATCACCCGGACATTTTCAGGGGTAAACTCCTCCCCTTTTTGAATGTCTTTTACAACATAGATTGAGCGCTTATATCGGAGGCTCTTCTCTTCTGCTTTCTGGATACCATACTTCACGCTTCCCATGGCAAGGAAAGCTCGCTCAGACTCTTCTACAAGTCCTTTCAGTTCGTGGGGTTCGATAGAGAAGGCTGCATCTACTCCGCCATCCGCCCGGCTGAGGGTAAAATGTTTCTCAATCACCCTGGCCCCCATAGCCACTGAAGCAACCGCCACTCCGATTCCCAGCGTGTGATCCGACAACCCGATGTGGCATCGGAACGTGTCCCGCATGTGCGGTATGGTGAGAAGATTGGTGTTTTCAGGTGTTGCCGGATAGGTACTGGTACATTTCAGCAATACCAGATCTTCACATCCGTGAGATCTTAAAACGTTGACAGCTTCATCGAGGTCTGCCAGGGTAGCTGCACCGGTAGACATGATGACGGGTTTACCCGTGCTGGCTATTTTTTTTAGCAGGGTCCAGTCTGTATTCTCAAATGAAGCCACTTTATAAGCGGCCACGCCCAGCTCCTCCAGAAAATCAACAGAGGTGTCATCAAACGGGGTACTGAACGGGAGCAGCCCGGCCTTCTTCGCCCTTTCGAAAATCGGCTGATGCCAATCCCACGGCGTATGAGCCAATTCATACAGCTCATAGAGGTTCTTTCCATACCAAAGGGAATCTTTGTCGTCGATACTGAAAAGTCCACCCGTTTCGTCAATTGTCATGGTATCGGGGGTATAGGTCTGAAGCTTGATTGCATCAGCACCAGCTTTTGCTGCCTCATCCACAATTTCCAGTGCCCTATCGAGGGATTGATTGTGGTTACCACTCATCTCTGCGATAATAAAAGGCCTTTCACGATCCCCGATCTTTCTGTCTCCCAGGGTAATCTCTTTTAGTTGATACATTGTATATATATGTGTTGAGTTGAATAAATTTGTTTCATCGGGTCTACTGGTGACGCTTGCGGGCGATGTAATTTCCGATAACCAGCAGATCTACCATTCCGCTTTTAAGTGCATCAATGGCTTCTTCAGGCCTGTTTACAATAGGTTCCTCATGCCGGTTGAAAGAGGTATTGATGAGTGAAAGTCCTCCGGTTTTATTATACCAGGCCTTCAGAAGTGCATACATTTTTGGATTGTATTGCTCATTGATGATCTGGGGACGGGCTGTACCGTCGATATGTACGGTTGCCGGACAGTTTTCAGCCATCTCCTCCGTACAGTTATAGGTGATCGTCATGTACTTACTGGCGATATGCTCCTGTTTCCAGTTTTTATAACATCTGGGAGCTAGTTCTTCCAAAGTAACAGGTGCAAAAGGCATGAACTCGGTTCGGTCCATACGTTCGTTCAGCCAGTCATTTACAGTGGTATCTTTACAGTGATAGACAATACTACGGTTACAGAGGGCCCGGGGGCCAAATTCCATCCTGCCGTTGTAAAAACCGATCACCTCATTGTTCTCGAGAGCTCTGACCCCTTCCTCAGAGGCATCTTCCATCTTCTCAAACTGTATATGAGAGGAGGCGCTGATAAGAGCTTTTTCAATGGCTTCATCGTCGTAATCAGGGCCCAGATAAGCATCGTTCATCTCGATATGGGAGACCCCGTTCTCATAGAGATATGCAGCAGCCGCACCAATACACAATCCGCCATCCCCCATTTGCGGTTGAATAAATACATTTTTAACGCCCGGAATTTCCATGATACACTGGTTTACACGCACATTGGCAAAGACACCTCCGGCCATGGTTACATATTCCGCTCCCGTCTGTTTTACCCAATAGGTAACCAGGTCGGTGATCGACTCTTCCAGATGGTATTGGGCAGCAGCTGCCACATCCTCCTTTGAATTTTCAGAAATGAGTTGTTCCAGCTCATCGGAATAGTTGGTGTAGAACGGCCTGTAAAGGTCACCCGGCTTGCCATATACCCGGCCCTCTTTGACATAAATCATCTCTCGCATCTTATCGAGAAGTTTGTGCGGATTTCCATGAGCTGCTAGCCCTGTAACCTTTCCTTCGTGCCGGTGAGGACGGTATCCCAGAAGCCCGGTAATCCTGCCGTAGAAAAAACCAAAGCTATCTGTACTGCTTCCCCGATAGAGAAAATCTGTACTCTCAGGGGTTATGTAGCCCACAGTTGTCGCCATGAAGTCCCCCCTTCCGTCGGCTGTTACCACAAGACTTTTCTCGAAGGGAGAGCACGAGTATGCGGAGTATGCATGGCACTCGTGGTGATCGTATGCAAAAGCCTTGTCTTGCAGATTATTGCTCTTCACAAATTCCCAATACTCATTCCTGTGCTTGCGGTCTTGCTCAATCTCAGTTTCAATCCTTTCTCTGAAAATGTCCAGCCCTCCGGCGTTCGTCTTCGCCTCATGTACAATTCTGTCAAAGTATGGCAACAGATGGGTTTCAGCATTGAAACCGGCACTCCATCCATAAGCGATGATATCCACTTCATCAAGGGTGATCCCTGCGTAATCCAGGCAGTATGAGATTGCATTTTCCGGCCAGGAGTTATCCATTTTAATTCGGGTAAATCGCTCTTCGCTTGCAGCTGCGATGACTTTGGCATCTTTAACCAAGCAGGCACTCGCCGTTTCATCATTCGCAATTCCTAAGATGATCATATTTTAAAAGTTCGTTACGTCTTATTTCATTACTGTCTCAAACTGCGCCCTGTACCTTTCAGGGCTTTTCCTGTCAATTATTGTTTCAGGTTTAAAACTCTTTACCCTGGTGAACGCAGCCATGAGCATTTCTTCATCAAAAGTTCCCGCATCAATAAATGCATTCATACGTTTAAATCCTTCATACATATTCTTCTGATTGTCCACATACATACCCGAGATTACTTTAACCTGCATGGAAAGGGCTTCATATAACATGCCGCTTGATGGAACAACAGCCACATCTGCTTCAGCCAGTTTCTCTGCCATAAATTGATCATTTACAGCATGAAAGAACCGGACATTTTCATCGTGAGAATACCTTCCTTCAAGTTCATGGTGATGCAAATAACCAGAGCCTGTTATAATAGTTATTTTCCCGAACTGTTTAAAATCTAAAGCGTACCTCAGAACTTTCTCTGTCAAATTTTTAGCATCTGATCCTCCAAAGCAGATGAAGAGATGCGCAGGCTCTTTATAGATCGTTCTTTTTAGCTCTGAAGTCAGAAAAGCGGGCCGAAGAAGGGCGTACTTCGGGCCCAGAGCAAAGAGCTGAAGGGCCGAACAATCCGATTCCATATCGTAATGATCGGAAGAGACCCCCGGTGATGGATTAATGATCAGATCCGCACAGAACTTCTCGCGATGAAGATCGTCAATAACAATCAGTTTGCAGCCTTTGTCCCGTACGTCCTGATAATAGACCGGCCCGAAAGAGTATCCGTCTATAACCACTCCATCACCTGCCTGCAAGGTATCGAAGAACTCCTTTTCTTCCCGGATGATCTTTATTTGAAAACCACTTTCTACCAGATTCTTCTGAATAGCTTCAGGTATGAGGCGACAATAGAAACTGATCCTATACTTATTTTTGATCATCTCTGCAAGTGACTGGCATCGAACAAGATGCCCCAACCCCATCTCTGTGTTACCATCTGCTCTGAAATGAATTCTTTTATTGGTCAGCAAATTCAATCAGAATCGTGAATAGATTTAGCATCGCTTCTGTACATGATTTCATACCCCGAAATTGGCCGGCATTCTGACTCTGTGCATTGTTAGAATACCGGCCTGACTACTCACACTTTTTAAGTTTGAATCTTTAAATTAATTTTAAATTAATTTTCTTCCAGTTCAGTTTTGCGATTTACTTTATAATTCTTCTTATACTGCTCCCGTATACTTGGGTCAATTTTCGCAGATACTCCATTGAATCTTAATGAGAGTGATCTTCTGTGGTGCTCAGATTTATTGTCATCTGCGTAATGCACGGTATTCGCATGATGAAAGACAATATCCCCGGCATCCAGATCTGTATTGTATTCTTCATAATCTTCAGGATTTTCCAGTTCAAGCAGACTTGAAAAAGCTTTCACGGTTGAAGATTTATGATTGAGAGTCCCCAGTTTGTTGGTTCCTTTCAAAAATTTCAATCCCCCATTTACTTTTGCGTTGTGCATCTCGAGAGGAATATAGGCCGTCAGAGAGGAGGGCGGCGAAAGCTGAAAGTAGAAATTATCCTGATGGGCTGGAGTAAATGTCCCCTGCTTCGGTACCTTGTTGTGTATCTCCATATTTACAAAATAGATCTCTTCTTCCAAGAGTTCTGATACTTTATCAAAGAGTCGACTTGTCAACAACTTGTGACACGCCGGTACATAATAGTTTATATTCTGTATATACTTATAGTTTCTCTCAGCTTCATCCCCTTCGTATACGACATCTTTCTTCCTCAACAAATCCCACTTGTCGAAGGTGACGATCGCCTCTTTCACTTCTTCAATCAACTGTTTATCAAAGAAATCTTTGATAATTGTGAATCCAACTTCATTGAATTGCATTTCCATATTTGTTAACCTTATTGATTATCTGTTTAAGTGTATCTTTTTCGCCAAAATGCTTATACAGAAGTGTGGCATGTTTTAAATCTGCAAAAGTGTCTACGCCGACAAAGTAAGGCTTTCTGGCTATTAAATCTTCATCTGAAGGAATTAATTCCTTCATTTTCATATCCCCTATCATCGCAGGTGTGACATGTTCTTTGTTTTCAGCATCGTAATAATTTTCAATCGACTTTTCAAGTGCGTCCATTGTAAATACCTCGCTGTAAGTACCATCAGGTACTTTGGACCTGTCCATTCTTACATAATCATATCCCGTCCTGTCTTCTTTTAAAAAGTTAATCAGGTCTTCGGCATATGACGGTTCAGTAAATGGATTATCAGCAGTGATACGTACAAGGATATCGGCATTTTGTTTCTTGCCGATGTCATAATATCGACTTCTCACATCCTCCAGGTCTCCTCTGTAACAATTCACCCCAATCCGGTCGCAAAGCCACTCAATAAGGTCATCCTGATCTTGTGAAGAGGTAGCTACCCACACCTCATCACTATTCTTTATTTTTTTTGCCTGCCCGATGACTCTTTCCAGAAGTGTTTTACCATAGATATCAGTAAGCACTTTATTAGGTAACCTTGAAGAGTTTGTTCTGGCTTGAATAATTGTAACAACTTTCATTAACTATTTGAGCTGTATATGATTAAAGATTTTAGTTTAAACATTTAAACGATTTAAATGGAGAACGGAAGCAGGAGGCTCTATACCGATGTCCAGCCTCCATCTACAACGATATTCTGTCCGGTTACATAACATGCTGCATCCGATGCCAGATAGACAAAGGCTCCTGCAAGATCCTCGGGCTTACCAATTCTCTTCAGACTTGTTTTAGAAGACAGGTGGTCTATAAATACCTGCTCTTCCTGAACCTTCGGAGATGGGTACGGCCCGGGGGTGACACAGTTTACCGTTATCCCTTCGCTTCCCAGATAGCTGGCATAATAACGGGATAACTGTAGTACGCCCGCTTTGGCAGCACCATAATGAGGCGGATTCAGAAATTGAGGAGTATCCTCATAAACGGAAAAATCGGGAGCTACCATGCCGTACATAGAAGAGACATTGATGATTCGTGGGGCTTTGCTTTTTTTCAGATAGGGGATCACCTCCCGCACCGTTCTGTAAATCGTATTCAATGTACCCTCGATCCCGTAACTCCACTCTTCATCCGTCATCGAAAGCGGATCCTGCCCTGTCAAATAGAACGCATTATTGATCAGAACATCGATGGCCCCACTCTCATCCGCAATTTTCTGAAAAGCAGATTTTACAGAGGAGGTATCTGAAATATCACACTCACTAAAGAAAAGCTTTTTCCCATTTTCGGGATGCTCTGAAAAAGCTGTCTGGTACTTTTCTTTTGATCGGGCAAGAACATACACAGTACCGCCATGATAGACCAGACTTTCGGTAACAGCTTTTCCAAGATGTCCATATCCTCCGGTGATTAATATTGTTTTTCCATTCAGGTCAAATGTTTGTACCATGATTGAATCTCCTTAATTAATTATCCAGTTTGCTGGGTTTAAAATATCCTCTGATATGTCCAGGGTTAACTCGGGCAAATCCGATACTTCCTCTGATAGTGAATAGTTGTCTAATAGTTGCTCCTCTGTCTCTACTCCTGTGATTACGTAATCCGTGAATGGTTGCCTCAATACAAAAGAGAGCAGGGAGTGGTGTAAACGAGGTCGGTTTCTCTGTATTTCGGCGAGTGCCTGTTTAATTTCATCGAAAAAGCCAGGCAAAGAGTCGGGTTCGCGGAAAAAAAGTCCTTGCAAAAAGGCAGAACGGGTATGGATTTCTCCGCCTGCTTGCCTGCATTCCCTCATCACCGGCTCAAACCTACGGTCAAAATAGTTATAGGGAACCTGGATGATGTCGGGATAGATCCCTAAATCCTTTAACTTATCCCACTGCCCTGGCTCTGAGAGTGATACTCCTGCCTTATCAATCAGTCCTTTCTGCTTGCACTCTTTCAAGATTTCCCACTGCCGGGGATGGAGGATCAAATCATCTGTCCTGTGAGCCAGATAGCCATACAGTTTTTCTACCTTCAAACGTTCCAACGAAAAGGCAAGTTGTTCTTCCACAGACGTTCCCCACCTGGCAGGCGGCATAAATTTGGAAATAACGGAGAATTCCCCGACACCTGCGTTTCCAAGCACGATCTCTGACGACCCATAAGCAATGGCTGTATCGATGAGAATACCTCCTTTTTTCCGAAAACTTGCCAGGATAGCCGATACTTCGTGAGGCGGAGTCTGCCCCGACTGATTCGATATACCGTATTCCATGCCGAATTGAACAGTACCCAATCCGATTTTATTCCGGATATCACCCATAATAGCCGACGATCGAATCGATCACATATTGCTGCTCTTCCGGTGTAAGAGTAGGATAGATCGGCAGGCTGAGACATCCGGCGTAGTAGCGTTCTGCATGTGGAAGATCTCCTTCCTTCCAACCCAGTCTTTTATAATAGGGCATTAAATGAACCGGTACGTAGTGGATCTGGGCAAATATTTGCTGATCCCTCAGATGTTGATAGAGACCGGCCCGATCCTCCGCCTCAATGACATAGAGATGATAGGCGTGTCCTTTAACCACACCCGACTGGCGTCTGATATAACTTTTTCCAGAGAGAGCCCGATCATACATCTCAGCGATCTCTTTCCGCCTGCGCAAACCGCCTGCAGCCCTCTGTAGCTGAGAGTTGCCAAGGGCAGCCTGAAAATCGGTAATCCGGTAGTTGTATCCCAGTTCTTGCATCTCCATATACCAACCGGGATAGGTTGGCTCCTTTTCTCCGGATCTGACCTGACTGCCGAAAGCTGTCGCCGGAGGATTAGTAAACTCCTGTTCATTTTTTGTAATCCCGTGGGTCCGGAGTTTCATAAGCTGCTCATACAGCTCTTGATTGTTGGTGGTAATCATGCCCCCCTCTCCTGCTGCAATATGTTTCACCGGATGAAAAGAGAATACCGAAAGGTCGGCGAACTGGCCGTTACCGCATAGCTGCCGGTCTCCTTTGGAGTCCGTAAAATATCCGCCCGGAGCGTGACAGGCATCTTCTATAATCCAGAGTTCATATCTTTCTGCCAATTCCCGGAATCTTTCGAGATCTACGGCCCTTCCGGCAAAATCTACAGGGATAATTCCATCATACGTGCCTGCCGGGGCAGCTTTGAGCAAGCTTTCCACAGAATCCGGATCAAGCAGGAAAGTTTCCGGGTCAATATCCGCGAAGTGAATCTGCCCACCACAGTAGGCAATACAGTTTGCGGAAGCGGAAAAAGTGATCGGAGTGGTAATGACCCGGCTTCGTGAACTCACTCCCAGTACAAGGGCACCGAGATGAAGGGCAGCTGTGCCATTGGAAACGGCAACCGCGTACCGGGCTCCGGTATATTCGGCAAAAGCCTCTTCAAACTTAACAATTTCGGGCCCCTGTGTCAGATAATCTGACCGAAGAACTCTGTTAACTGCCTCAATATCCTCGTCAGTAATATGTTGTTTTCCGTACGGAATTACAGGTCGGTCAGACATGGGAAATAGATTGATGGAGCGATTATAATCAGATGGTAAATTCGGGGTCTACATGCGTTTTGATCAAGGATCTCAGCTCTTCAACAGATACCCACTCATCATTTTCTCCTGAGTTGTATCTAAACCCGAGCGGCACCTTTTTAGCGTTAAAATGTTGAATGTACTCTTCCAGTTTCCACTGATGCTGAGAGGGCAGGATCGTATAATATTTCCCAAGATCGTAGGTATAGAAAGAGTCAGATGTGGTGATCATCTCTTCATGGATCTTCTCTCCCGGCCTGAGGCCGATCACTTCCTGTACGCAATCGGGCCCAATGGCTGTGGCTACATCGGTTATTTTGTAAGATGGGATTTTGGGGATGAAGATCTCACCACCCCAGGCGTTTTCCAGTGCGTGCAGAACCATATCCACTCCATCTTCCAGAGTGATTGTAAAACGAGTCATATCGGTATGGGTGATTGGCAGGACCCCCTCTTTTCTTTTTTTTATAAAGAAGGGAATGACCGATCCGTTTGACCCCATAACGTTCCCATATCGAACGACAGAGAAGGTGATCGGGTTTCGCCCCCGTATATTGTTGGCAGCAACAAACAATTTATCGGAAACCAATTTGGTCGCCCCATAGAGATTAACAGGCGCCGCTGCTTTATCGGTGGAGAGAGCCACCACTTTCTTAACACCGTTTGACAAACAGGATCTCACCAAATTTTCCGCACCTCCGATATTGGTTTTCACACACTCATCCGGATTATATTCTGCAATATGAACATGCTTCATTGCTGCCGCATGGATCACATAATCAATCTCACTCAGCGCACGATTTAAACGGTTGTAATCTCTGACATCCCCGATAAAAAAACGGATCATCGGATATTTTGAAAGCGGGTACTCCTGAGCCATTTCAAATTGTTTCTGTTCATCCCTGGAATAGATCACCAGCCGCTCTATTTTAGGCCACTCAGAAAGCACACGTTTAACAAAAGCTTTTCCAAACGATCCGGTCCCCCCCGTAATGAGGATAGACTTATTATTTAAATTCATATTGGTCTTAAACGTTTAATATTGTACCGATCCTTTATTTGACGAGGCTCATTTTTCGGAACTCTTCACTGTTTTCAATCAGCTCCTCATAAGTACCCTGTGTGATGATCTTTCCCTCATCCATCATATAGATGATATCACAATTCTGTACCGTCGTAAGCCTGTGTGCGATCATGATGATAGTCCGATCCCCCCGAAGGCGTTCAATAGCCTCTATTACATACCGTTCGGTAATGTTATCCAGAGCCGAGGTTGCTTCATCCATTACAAGGATCTGAGGATTATTATAGAGTGCACGTGCAATGGTGATACGCTGCCGTTGCCCTCCCGACAAGCGGACCCCTCTCTCCCCAACACGGGTGCGCAGACCATGAGGTAATCTGTTTACCAGATCTTTTAACTGAGCAGCCCGCAATGCACTGTCCAGTTTTTCTTCATCCACTTCATTATCCGGTATTCCAAAAGCGATGTTTCTGAAAATACGCTCATCAAACAGATAGTTGGACTGCTGGATATATCCGATATTTTTCATCCAGCCACGAATATTATCATAAATATCCTTTCCGTCTGCCCTAATAGTTCCTGTATGAGGCGTAAGCAAACCTAAAATGATATCTACCAGTGTTGTCTTCCCTGCTCCTGAAGCCCCGACAAAGGCCACAGCTGCTCCTTTAGGGATGGTAATGCTGATATCCTTCACTGCAAATTCATCAGAGCCCGGATATTTGTAAGAGATATTATCCAGCTCGATATCCCTTTTCAAATCGACTCTTTTCGCCTTGGAGAGTATCTGTTTTCTGAATTTCATAAATTTATTTTCCAACAGATCAAGATCATCATAGATGGCGTAAACCGAGGGTGCACTGTAACGTATGGTGGTAATATCATTTATCATCCCATTGAATACAGGCATTAATTTAACCGCCGCCACACCAAACAGGGTGAGAACCGGAATAATCTCTTCAAACGTCCTTCCCTCTGATACCATGGTAAGGGTGATGGTAAGAATTCCCAGTACCATCAGCGTTTCAATGATCGGCTTCGGCAGGCTTTTAACCACAGCTTGATAAATGGCAGCATCCATATTCATTTTAGCAAATTTGTCATACTGCTTTAAGAACAGCTTCTCACGGTTCAGAACCCGGGCATCCTTAAAACCGCCCAGCCCTTGAAGTACCATCCGGTTCATATCTCCCCTCGCCTCCCGGCTGGTCCTGCCCGAATCGAATGTTTTTTTCTGGGTAAATCTCAAGAAGAGATATCCACCGCCCCCCATCATCACGATCACGATGATGGTGATCAGCGGCTCCATAATGAATAATGAAGCGATGATCAGTGTAAACATGATCATGTGAAGTGTCACATCCAGGAAGGGTAAGATCGTGCCTGCAATAATTTTACCCACCTCACCATTCACGTTTCTCAGTAGTTCTGCTGAGTTTTTACTGATGTAGAATGTATAGGGAGCCGTCATATAAGCTTTGAAGATTCTGTTTGACAGAAAAATCTTCTGACGCTGAACAAATTTCTCTTTCAGATATTGATATGTGGTAAGATATAGGTTCTTAATAACATAGACAGATATCAAGACGACTGCGCCTGCATAGGCCAGGGACGTTGATGTTGTGATCCCCAAATCCATTAACATGGGCCCGACATACGGGATAGCAAAAATACGTTCAGGCTGAGCGATCGCCACAACAAAAGCCGGAATCATTCCAATCCCTACCAGCTCAAAAATGGATGCAAAGAACATCATAAAGAGCAATACACCAAACTTGAGCTGTATTTTCCGAGGGAAAAGCTTATATATTTTCTTTAACGAGTCTATCATAAATGACTTATTCTGGTGAAACCAATCGAAGCGGATTTATATAACCTTACGGATTCCTTTTAAAAAATGAACTGCTCCTTATCAGCACCAGGCCCATTCCGGAAAAAAGTCCGATAACAAGAGAGAGGATCAGTACCAGATTGGACGACCCCGTAGACGGGACTGATGGAAGGTTCGATTTTTCAAGTACACTAAAGACCGGAATTTGCTGCTCCAAAGACATCCGGGCTTGTTCTACTTCCTGAGCCAGCGAGTTGTAAACATTAAACCTGAGATTTCGCTGATTTTGCAGATATTGAACTCTTGTTTCAGCGACATTGGTGGATAAATTGATATTCTGATCCAGGAACAGCGCCAATTCCAGATCGGCCTGTTCATACCTCTGCCGTGCCTCCTCTTCCTGATTTTGAATGGCTGCTAAATTTTGCCGTGCCTTCTCCAGCCGGTAATCGGTTATATACTCCTGAATCTTCTCCACAACCAGTGCGTTCGTCAAAGCTGCAGCTTTGGGATCTGGCAACTGGGTACTGATATTGATTAGCCCGCCGCTGGTTTCAAGTGTGACCCGGGTGCGCATCTGCTCAATGACAGATCTCTCTTTCGGGCTCAGATGCAGAAGACGCTCATCAACTGCCTCCAGTTCATTCTCCTCAAGCGGAATCTCCTGTATCTCCTCCTCACGTTCAGCTGAGCCGGATGCAAAAAGTGCGGGAATGGCCCGGACCGACTTTCGGATAAAACGATAGATGTTATAAGGAAGATAGATCGTCATGTCACCAATAAAGCCGTACACTTTTGACCTAAAAGGTTCTTCGTAATGGTCTTCAAAATACTCATAGATCGATATCTTCTCATTAAACATATCGAAACTCACAGGTTCATGGATCAGATCCTGTTGAAAATCAGTACTTGCTATAATTACCGGGTACATAGATGGAGGCAGGGGCACTCTCCCCGAGGCAGCTGCAGCCAGATTGCTCCCTCCGGATGGGAAGTTACCGCCAGCCAGGGTCCTGAGTAGTCCGCCACCGTCAAAACTGGTTCCACCATCCGCCTCCTGGATCAAAACAGCAGTGGATTGATACTCCACTGGGTTAAAAGTATAGTGAAACAGACCGATGCCAAAGAATATGGCCGTTACCAGTATGATGGTTTTTCTTCCTTCCCAGAGAGTCCTTGTTTTTTCAGCAAGATCGATCTCAATAAAGTTCAGCGACTCGACATTGCGATCAATTTCCTGGTTCCCAACCGTATCGGCCGATGACCTTGTTACATCACTCATTTTTTAACTCGCAAATAAGAAATTTCAAAATACCATGTAATTTAAGCGGATAATGCAGAAATTTAAAAAAAATAAATGATGTCTGTTTTCTGCATGCGGGGAACGTCCTTACATTTACAAGCATGCAACGGATCTACACAAAGGCAGCTGTAAACATCCACTCGTGGCACACTGTTTTTAATTCAATTTTTGAAAAATAGTGAATAATAACCTGTCATTAAACACCAATCCAGCGAAACAGACGAAAAACTTTACCGAACTCACAAAAGAATTCTTTTTGCACAACGGATGTTTCTTTCTAAAGGTATAAAGCCCCATTATTTAATGATTAACCTAAATCACACTGACTGATCTCCCCTGCACACCGGAATCCATCAGTCAAAAGAACGGAATCAGTCGGGATCTGTTTTGCAAATTTTATGTAACACCCTAATTAGATTGCGTAGATCTAATAATTTCCCGTACATTTCAGGATTGACTTCAATATAGTAGATTTTAATTAAAAGTATACCAGATAGAGACCGGTAAATTGGCTCTGACACGCTATTGAACAAAATCCGATTGTGTCATCCTCCTATAAATCTGATTAATCATACGTTTGAGCTGCTTCCGTTTCTTATGAGTCTAAAGATACCTCACAGATATTTGAAATTTATTTTCTGGCTATCCATTTCAGTTTGTTTGAGTGCAGAGGCTTACTCGCAGTCCGTATTCACCGGCAGCATTCAGGAGGAGCAATTGAAACTTCATATGCTTCTGGCAGACTCTCTGACCGTCTCTCCTGTAAACCGGCCCTGGACCTATTCCGCATACGACAGGTTTATCCCCTCAGAGACTCATAGTAGAAAGTGGTGGGAACGTTCCATGACGTCCGCATCTTTCACTCATGACCTGGGCGGTTATACGATCCGGGGTGGATTTTATCCTTTCCATTTTCAGAACACACTGAATACCCGTCTGCCCCATGGCGATAATAACGGGGCTGCCTGGTATGGACGAGGAAACAACTCTGAATTCCGTGCGGGGTTCTACTTTACTTCCGACTACCTCTCTGTCTCTTTCTACCCACATATTATTTATCAGGAAAATAAAGATTTTCTCACTCCTGAATTTATTCCTGGAGACGGTAAAGGGGGACTCCGCTATATAGCAGAAGGTATCGGAGTCCGATATGATGCCCCCTTCCGGTTCGGGCCGGATCCCTTTACGACCTTCGACTGGGGGAATTCATATATCCGCGCTCATTATAAATCAATCGAGGCAGGCCTGAGTACGGAACCGCTCTGGTGGGGCCCAATGCAACGGTACCCTTTGATTATGAGTAATAATGCACCGGGCGTACCACACGCCTTTCTTGGAACCAGAGAGCCCTTAGATATCCCCTATATTGGGGATCTCCAATTCAAATGGATGGCAGGGTATCCGAGAGAATCGGGATATTACGACGGAGTCGGCGCAGGCAATGTGAATTTTATGAACAATATTAATATTGCCTATCGCCCTTCATTTTTAAAAAATATGACCCTGGGTTATACCCGCGTCTATCATTTTTATCAGAATGATGGATTTGATTTCAACGATCTCCTCGTCATTTTTGACCCGCTCCGAAGGCGCAAACTGGTTTCTCAGCAGGGGGAAGATCATGAGAGGCAGGATCGTAATCAACTGGCATCCGTCTATGTACATTTTCTCCTGCCGGAAGCGAATGCGGAGATCTTTGGCGAGTTCTTCCGGGAAGACCACAGTTACGATCTCCGGGATCTGTTTGTTCAGATCAATCACAACAGTGCCTATGCATTCGGCTTTCAGAAGATAAGCCACCCCCCCTATTTTGACTTTATTAAAACACACCTGGAGTTCACCAACCTTACCACTTCCCAGTTAAAGCAGGTTCGGCCGCAAACCATGTTCTATACACACTCCCGCATCAGACAGGGGCATACCAACAGAGGGCAGATTCTGGGCGCGGCCATCGGGCCCGGATCCAATAGTCAGTTTCTGGCTCTGGATGCTTACAAAGATGAGTATAAGTTCGGCCTGTTTGCCCACCGTTTGGTAGATAACGATAACTTTCATTTTGAGAAAGGGTCCAGTTCGTTATCTCCCAGCCGGGATTTCGGGGATTATTTCAGGCACAGAGTCGATTTGACACTTGGAATAAATTTCATCTATAGTCCGGGACCGTTTTTGATCAACGGTAAGATTGCCTGGACAAAGGCTTATAATTACGGCCGCTTTGATTATGGCAAGTTTGAGGGGGTTACCATTCAAAACTATGAAAGGAAAGACCGATCCAATGTTCACTTTCAAATCGGAGTGACCTACATATTATGATTAAAGTGAAAGAGACTATCTGCCTTGTTAAAAACAGGCCTGTAACGCCATGGACTGGCAGAACAGCTCTTAAAGTTGCCTGGATGACGGTTGCAATACTACTCTCCATTTCGGGACTTGCAGTTGCCCAAATACTCCCGATCAATGAGATCATGGAGGAACAGATCCGGTTGCAACAGCTGATGCAAGGTTCAAAATACTCTTCCTTTACAAACCGGCCGGTCTGGATGAGTATTTATGATGATTACATGAATGAGGCGGAATCAGGGCTACAGTCGGGCTTCTGGACACGCCCTTTGAATCAAAAGAGATATGAGCTGGGCAGCACTATTCAGGCAGGCGTGTATCAGCCTGTCATAAAGATCACCTCCAATTCGGATGTTCCTTATGGGGAAAATAATGAAGCCGCCTGGTATGGCCGCGGCCTGAATTCAGAGTTCACTGCCGGCATATGGGTAACATCTGATTATGTGACCGCTACTTTCAGGCCGCAATTTTCGATTCACGAAAATCGTGCATTCGAAACACCCCGGTTTATCCCGCAAGACCCTCTGGGCCAACAGCGATATATAGCTGAAGGAATTGGTGATATTATTGACATGCCCTATCGGTTCGGCCCCAACTCCTTTAATACAGCAAATCCAGGCTACACCTCCATCCGTCTCCATTATGACGCTTTTGAAGCCGGTTACAGCAATGAACCGCTCCAGTGGGGGCCCAATGCCAAATATCCGCTCCTTTTAAGCAATAACGCTCCGGGAATGAAACATTTTTTCCTGGGTACACGGCGCCCTTTTGCCATCCCCTATATCGGATCAGTTGAACTTAAATGGATTAACGCCTTTCCTGAAGATTCCGACTATTTTGATCAGCCGGAATCTTACCAGAGGGAGAGATACATGGGGGGAATAAATCTCGTCTACTCACCCTCTTTTATCAGGAACCTGCATCTCGGTTTTGGGCGGATTGTACATACCTACCTGGAAGAGGATGGACTCAGCAGAAGAGAGATGGGAATGCTGTTCGACCCGTTTTATCTGAATAATTTTGTCCGCAAAAGAGGGAATCTTCGAGATGTAAAACCCCGATACCATCTTAATTCCCTTTTTGGGAGATGGGTTTGGCCAGAGAGCAGAATAGAGATCTTTGCAGAATATTACCGGGAAGATTTTGCATGGGATTCCAGGGATCTGTTAATGGAACCTCGTCATAACAGCGGTTACGCACTTGGAGTCATAAAACTTGTAGAGGCGCCACTGGCAGATTTTTATAAACTACATGTTGAATTTACAAACATGACACCGGGATTTATTCAGGAAGTCAGGCCTCAAAACTACTACTATACAAACGAAGAGATCCGACAGGGACACACCAACCGTGGGCATCTCCTCGGTGCGGCTATCGGTCCTGGATCCAACAGCCAGTATATCAGTATCGATGGTTATTTTCCAAGCGGAAGAGCCGGAATATTTTTTCGAAGATTGGCCGATAACAATCACTTCCATTATAATTATGACCGATTTCTGAATCGACCCGAGGAGTTTAGGAATGGCTATGGAGATTACTGGAGGAACCGGATCGATCTGACTCTGGGCGGCCGGGGCCTTATTAAGCTATATGATTTTCTGCTGACAGCTGAACTATCATGGACCAAACTGTTTAATTACGGCCGATTTGACTACGGCAAATTCGGGGGCCTCAATGTGACCAATTTTGAACCCTACGACAAAACTAACCTGCAGTTCCAGCTCTCCGTTACCTATCTGTTCTAAAGATGCTGCCAGTAGATTTCAACCTCTCTCAAGTGGGGTACTTTAGTGAAAGCCATTTTTAATTTAGACATGCCAGACCAAATTCACTCTTCGGATGTGATTTACACGCAGGCCAATTTCAGAAATCTATTACAATCTCAACTTCGTTATGCGCCCTCCTGCAGGGGCGCATCTTTATCAGCGGAATATCCCGGCAGATTCCTATCGTTTTTTTAGAAGTTACTCAACGGGTACCACTCCAGGCTCGGCCAGGGAGAACACTCCGTTGTCGGCATCCAGCACAGCTTCAACCCCTGCAGGGATTGTTAAATTATCGGCTTCATGGCCAATATCGACTCCGGAAATTGCAGGGATGCCAAGAGGCAAAATATGATCTCTCAATACAGAGTTGAGATTAAAACCTCTCCCCGCCGGACTCCCGCAATCGGTACACTTGCCAAAAATCAATCCGTTGATTTTTTGCAACGCACCAGCCCTGGACAGATGAGTGAGCATCCTGTCTATTTTATATGGTGCTTCCCCTATATCCTCTAAAAAAAGGAGAGCCCCTGAAAAATCGGGTTCATAGGAGGTTCCAAGTGAAGTTGTCAGGATGGTCAGGTTTCCTCCGATCAATCTTCCGGTGGCACGGCCAGGCCTGATCGTTTCAACCCTGCTACGGGAGTGGTAAACGCTCTTAAACCCATCTACGACCACTTCTTTAAAGCTATTTTTTGTAAACGAATTCCACTCCGATGCCCCATTGGGGCCGTGAAAGGAGATCAGCCCACTATATGCCAATAGTGCCAAATGAAGGGTGGTATTATCGCTGAAGCCACAAAATACTTTAGGGTGTTTTTGAATTTGATCAAAATCGAGGTAGGGTACTATTCGGGAACACCCCCAGCCCCCTCTAACAGCTATAATCCCATCAATTTCTGGATCGGCGAAAAAACGGTTCAGGTCGAGTGCCCGCTCATGATCTTTCCCGGCAAAATAACCGTGCCTGTGATTGACAAATTCCCCGAATACAACATGAAATCCCAAGGATTCAAGGTCGTTTTTCATACGGTCAAACTCTGCGTAATCGGGAAGAATGCCAGCGGGTGCAGCCAGGCCAATCGTATCCCCGGGGCGCAGCGCCCGAGGCTTGATAAACGGATGCTCTGATCGCCATCGCGTGGGCAGCTGACCTCCTTCCGTTTCAATGATCCCTGCCATCATTAATCCTGTTAGTTTCAGAAAATTCTTCCGATTCATTTTACTTTGAGCTCATTCATACTCGATTCATCCTGGAGATGGTCGTTATCACGAGGTCCGCCCAACTCGATCAGTCTCAATTTCAAGGCTTTTTGTATAGCTGATTTTCAAGAATATAATCAATTACAGCCTGAGGAGTATGATAGTTTATAGCATGTGAGCGATTCCTGATCCGAGTCGATGAGATGTCCACAGGTTCATGGTTAACAAAAATGACCGATTCCCGGATCGTTTCAGCGAGCTGATCGGTTGGGTAGCCTGGTCTTTCCGCAACCAGGAGATCTGTTTTCGCAAGAATCTCTTCATATTTATACCAGGTATGAAAAGCAGAGAGGCTGTCTTGTCCAATACAGAGGTAAAAGAGTGTATCAGGGTTCGCCTGTGTCAGGTAATCTACCGTTTGGAGCGTATAGGAGGGTTGAGGAAGTGTTGTCTCAAGATCACTCACGATGACGTTATGAACCCCGTTGAAGGCCAGCCTCAGCATCTCCAGCCTATGATGGTAGGGTGTCCTGCCAGATGTATCTTTGTGCGGCGGATCCGGGGTAAGCAGTACAAGCAGATCATCGATGAGCCCTGAATTCAAAAATGAGAGCGCCGAATGGATATGTCCTGTATGCACAGGATCAAATGTACCGCCAAATATCCCCCTCCTACTTTTCACGCGTTTCTGTTCCGTGAACCGTTAATTTTGAGCTACCTGCTCCAGGTTCCGGATCTCCTCAAGCCGCTGGATGGTCAGGTCGTAGAGTTCCTCAGCCTTGCTCCTGTTTTCACCCTGTGGAAAGAGCTGCAGGTAGGTATTGTAACTATCCAGAGCTTTTTCATATCTCTCTTCCTGTCGCGAAGGCACACTGTTTTCAGCATATAATACATACGCTTCAATCTGTTTTACGAGGCTCCGCTCTGCACTCGAGGAGCCTGGAAATCTGTCAATTACCTGATTGTAGTAGATGGCAGCAGCATCGTACCTGTTGGTCCTCATATAGAATTCAGCTGCGTTATAGTCGCGCATCGCAAGCTTGTCAATCAGCTCGTTGATATATTCTGCAGCCTGGTCGCTTCGTTCTGAATCGGGATATCTCGAAAGAAACAGTCTGAAACCGTTTATCGCCTGGTTGGTATAGGTCTGATCCAGCCTGTATCGCGGGCTCAGGTGATAGTAACTGAGGGCTTCTTTGAACTCTGCCTCCTGCCGGCGCTCAGAATTGGGATGAAACTGAACGTATCGTTGATATTCTGATGCTGCCATCAGATACCGTTCACTATTAAAATAGGATTCCGCCAGATAGTATTGGGCGTCCTGTCCGATAGTGGTTCCCCGGCCTATCGATATGACCGTTTCAAATGCGTCTGCCGCCTGAGAATAATTCTCATTTTGGTATTGAGCGAAAGCTTTGTTGTAAGCCACTTCCAGTGTGTCTCCCGGACGTATGAGATCCTGACTCCGGCAGGAAATAAAGACAAAACTGATGAGTAAAAGAACGAGTGAAATTCGTGTCATATCTGTTTAATGTTCTCTGTTTTTTAAAAAACTGATGAAGTGAATAAGATCCTCTTTATATGTGGAATCATCAAATAGAGCAAGACTACTTTCAGCAGTCTGATAGTAATTTTGAATCATCTTTTCTGTTCTGTCCATAATTCCATATTTTTCATAGAGTTGGATGATCTCCTCGATCAGTTTCTGATCTTTCTGGTGATCTGGTAGTTTTAATACGTCAATCAGCCATGACTTTTCTTCAGCTGAACAACTCTCCAACGCAGCTACCGTAAGAAATGTTTTCTTCCCCTCATAGATATCTCCGGCCCACTCTTTTCCAAATGTTTCCGGATTAGCTGTCACATCCAGCAGATCATCCTGTATCTGAAAAGCAAGTCCGATTGATTTACCCAGCTCATCCAGATGCTGAAGTTGTACAGTGTCGCAGCCGGCTGTCATTCCACCCAGCCTAAGTGAAACGGATAGCAGGGCAGCCGTCTTTCCCTCGATCATTTTCAGATACTCAGAAGAAGAGACAATGTCCCTGGTTTCGAACTCCATATCCATCGCCTGCCCTTCGCATATTTTATTAACTCCCTCAAGAAAAAGTGCATTGGCTTCCCGAATATCTACAACATCGTGCAGCTTTAATAACTGCAGGCACGCCTGAACAAACATCCCGTCACCAGATAAAATAGCAGTCGGAAGGTTCCATTTCTTATGGATGGACGCTCTCCCCCTCCGGCTATCTGCCTGATCCATAATATCATCATGTATCAGGGTGAAATTATGAAGTAGTTCAACGGCTACAGCCGCCGGCAGGGCCCGGTCATGCCGCGTACCGCACAAT
The DNA here is from genome assembly GCA_938003885.1 of uncultured Balneolaceae bacterium. Taxonomy (GTDB): domain Bacteria; phylum Bacteroidota; class Rhodothermia; order Balneolales; family Balneolaceae; genus Rhodohalobacter. The sequence continues at coordinate 22,621 of CALKWT010000100.1, forward strand.
CCACAAGCGATCAGAGTAAGAACCGGCCTGACCCGCTTTCCGGGACTGTCCAGGATATATTTTTGGGGTTCGTATAGTGTTTTGGGCTGATCAGGAAAGACCAGCATCGAGAGCTCTTTATTTACAAGAGATGTATAATCCTCAGAGAAGTTCAAGCAGATGAATTTTTTCTAAATTTATAAATCGCAGCAAATTAAGAAAAAAAAGGATGAATTCCCTATCATCTCATTAATTTTTACCTGTTTCTGGTAGCGGCACTCCTTCTCATCAAAACGCTCAGACACTTTCCAACTGGAACCTCCACAAACAGAAATGCCGGCAGAACTTTCATTCGTTCAGCCGGCATTTTCAGATCTGGGATTTCGTTATTCTGGAGCTTTTTAAAAGCTTACCGAATCCAGAATTCATTGTAACTACCCCGAACAGCGCACTCTGCAACACCTAAACGAACCGCTATTCAAGTTCGAATGTGCTTCATAAGTGTCTTAATCCTTACGGATGATGTTGAGGCCTCCGCGGCCATTGGCAACATAGATCAGATCCCCATCCACCCGGACAAAGTTAGCACTCGCAGGGGGCAGCTCAATCGTACCGTAGAGACTCAGATCCTTTTTATTGAGAATGACGAGTCCGTCTGACCCGTTCGCCAGGTATACGAAGCAGCTGTCCACATCGACACCATTGGTGAGGCTTGATGTACCGTGATTATACTCACCAACAATACTTCCGTTCTGAAGGTCTATCACAGCAAGGCCCGCATCACTTAACGTGATATAAGCTCTGTTTTCATCCAGTACAACCACATTCTTGCCATCCAGCGGGTTTATCTTAAGATCGAGTTTGAACGTCTCCTTCTCATTGCCTGCCATATCCAGCACACGCAGTTCAACCTGATCAGCGCCGCCTATCAACATGACAATTTTCGAACCGTCCGAATCGAGTGACTTGCCGTATGAAATAGATTCACTGCTCAATAGGTCCAGATTTTCTGACAGTTCTGCAACAGCCCCAATGCTTCCTCCCGCTACAGCCAGCAATTTGTTGCCGTTGTCCAGATAGTAAGAGGAATTAGCTGAGAAACCGGGGATCGGAGTTTCTGTGTAGCTGCTTTCCCCGCCGATTCCGGTGGAAGTTAATGGAAAGCGGCCGATAATCGCACCCTTGGTATCGTTAGCTGTGTAATGTGACTCATCCAGATCTCGCTGACCAGATAAAAATGCATAATCTGCAGAGAGATAAACATTATTAAATTCGGTATCATTAAACGATACAGACTTTTCAATGACAGGATTCTCTTTATTGTTCACATTGATGATCTCAATCCCGCCTCCAAATTGCTTATCAATGTTGGTGTGATAGGTTACATAGGCATATCCGTTTCGAATCCGCACATCCGTGGCACTTAATACACGGTTGTTAACCTTGGGGCTCTTGGCAGAACTAATCAGTGTGAACTCTTTTCCTGCTCCACATGGCTGATCACCGATACTTCCGGCACCCGGATTACAATCACTCTTTGCTATATAAATATCTCCATTCCGGGTAACAGTGGATTCCATCTTTCCATCCTCAGTGGTCCCCTGGTAATTCACATCCAGAAATCCACGAAGCATACCATTATTATGTGTCACGATCTGATTGGTGATATCCAGGCGGGAAGCACCTGTGGCAACCCCTTTAAAATCCCCGTTAAAATGAATATCGCGTGTCACATAATAGCTATTCCGGCCGGCAAGAACCGATCCACCTCCATTGATATGAGTTGTGCTTCCTGCTTCCATATACCCATTTTGGGTGAGCGCTGAATTTACATGGATCTCACCTCCGGATATGATGGAGCAGTAGTTTTCTGTAACTGCACCGCCATTTATTTTGAAATCTCTATCAACGGTTAGTTTCCCATGATTTTTCAAAATATTCCCGCTATTCAAGTTGCTCTTCCCGTTAATAGTACCGGTATTGATAAGCGAGCCTCTCCCGTTGATATTGATCTCCCCCTTTACTTCAAGCACTCCACTATTTTCAAGGTTGCCATTTATACTCATATTCGAATTTACCTTCAGCGTACCACATACTTTCAGGGTGCCTCCGTTAAAATTCAGATTATTGGCGGTATAGGTCTCCCCGGACAGAATACAGTAGATCCGGTCGTTTCCATTCAGATTCAGATCACCGCTACCGCTTAGGTATTCATCACATTGCCCACAAGTCAGTTCAAGTTCTGCCTCATTATCATTCTCTCCGAAGATGTTAATCGGGGTATGAACAACATCCATACGGCCGCCCAGTACCGTTTGATCCGTCACTTCAGAAATACGGCCATCGTTATCGATCCCCTCTTGAGCCACGTTCGGCTGGAAGTCACAGGAGGCCAGAAAAAGCACAATTCCAAAAACCGATAAAAGCTTTATATTAGATTTCATAATGTTTGATCCTTTACATGTCAGTAGTTTATTATGTCTATAAAGATCGCTGTTTACATATAGATTTAAAATTAGACTTGTTTAACATTGAAGGTAAAGAGATGTCAATATTAATATTTTCTAATACAATAAACGGAACTCTGAGGAGCCAGGTGTTTTGTTTGGTTTCAACGTCATAAGTTAAATAAAACCAAAACATCGCACCCCCAAAGGTTCTGTTATTACGAACAGGCAGCTCATTTTGTTTCACCCCGTGATCTGCCCATTGAGCAGGTATTGAAACCAGACTTTACTACAGTTTTAAGAGCCCCGATTGAGAAAGTCTAAGCTGCTCTGATTGCATGAAGAGAACGACATGAGACACGGTGCATTTATGGATCATACCTTACTTTGACCGTTAAGGAACCTACCTCCGGACAACGCTTTTTCGCATCAGTTCCAGGCGGAACTTTCATCTCTCATTCGAGGGGTGCAGGAATAGTTTTTTCTCCCAGATCCCCATCAGCAATAAAATCAACAGCAGGCTTGTGGCAAGCCCCCAGATCACCACGACGGCCAGATCTGTCCAAAACTCATTGGTACCAAATAAGATTAATGGAACCAGGCCTCCTATTGTTGTCAGGGAGGTTATCATTACTGTTCTCATTTTGTTTTTGTAGACCATCAGCCAGCTCCGGAGACCTTTAATTCCCATCTCCCGGCACCGCTGCTTCTCATGAATCAAAAGTATTGAATTGTTGACAACTACCCCGATAGTAAGCAGGCTTCCTGCCATTGCCCCCTGATCAAAATTAATATTATGATAGAGCGCACCCAACATCACTCCAACCAGGCCAAGCGGTATAACCAGGATGACAACAAGCGGGTCCCCCCAGCTTTCCAGCAGAGCCGATACAACCATCCATACGCTCAGAACCGTCAGTGCAAAAATGAGCAGATAATTTAAGTATTGTTCGCTCTCACCCCAGGAGAAAAACCCGCTTCCATACTGAATACTGGCACCCACCGGGACAGGAACTTCTTCAAGTACCGATTCAATGTAATTGGTTGCAAGCCGTGGTGGCCCTAAAAAATCTACCGAGATGGTGCGGCTGTACGACTGGTTTTGCCGGATGATCTGACTCATGGTGCGTTCCCTGCTTAGGGTAGCCAACTCACTCATTTTAAACATGTTGCCATCAGCCAAACGGGCGCGGTCCATAAAGTCCTCTTGGTAGCGGGTCTGAACCGTGTTGCTGCTGAATAGATAGAATTTCTCACTATCAAGCTCTGCCAATCCGCTGCTGTTTGTAGGATTCACATCGAGTTGGATAGCCTGAAGAATTTCTCCTCTGCTCAAACCTTTCTGTGCAATTTCAGCTTCGTCAAGTCTGAGTACATAATGAGACATATCGGAACTTCCCCAACCTACAGTATGGATATCCACATCTCTGACACGCTGATTTCGACGAAGACGACTCGATATATCCTCCGCAAGAGTCAGCAATTCATCGTAGGAAAATCCTCTTAATGTAATTCTTTGACCACTGATTCCACCGCCAAGCCCTGTACTGAATCCATCCCCGAGTCCGCTGACGGAGATTCCCGAATTGCCAATCCTGGTAGCCAGAAAGATCGCTTCATTGTAGAACCTGTACGGTTCACTCCTCCAAAGGTATTCTTCATTTATATAGAAAAGCAACCTCGCTCCACTATATTCAGACAGATCAGCTTCGAAATATTCAAAAGCTTCCGCATAGGGCAAAGCCAGCCTTTCATAATCCCTGACCATCTTATCTATCTCATCCAGTGGTGTCCCCTGAGGGGTTCGGATAGTGATTAAGATGCGCTCCTGCTGCTGTCCACCCCAGGGAGTACCAAAATAAACTTCATTGAAAAACCTATATGTCAAACCACCTACGATAGGGTCGATTTCCGATCGATTATCAAAATAGATTTTTGTAAATTCGGGCCACTTGGTTTCTTCCCAATCGGGTTCTGTAATTGCAAAGAAGGGGATTCCTATGACGACGATCAATATAAGATATACGACCCATCTCATCTTGTGCCGATAATAGAAGAAATAGAAAAAAATACGGTGAATGACCCGTTCAGTCCTTTCTTTAAACGTTCTTGTTTTTTCTGTCTTCTCAGAATAAGGAACTAGCCAGACAAGTGAATAAGGGATCCATGTAAGTGAGATCACTACAGAACTTAGCAACGTGAGCGTGAGTGCTATGGCCAGTGGAAACAAAAATAACTGCAACTCTTCCATAGCAAAAAAAAGTGGGATGAAAATTGCAACTGTTGTAAGCGTGCTTCCAATTACAGGCACCAGGGCGTTAGGAAGTTCATTTCGAACATGTTGGATGCGGTCACTTCTATCACGGGGGAGGCCCGGGTTCACCTGTTCAAAAACCACTACGGCATTATCTATGATCATCCCCAGGGCAACAGTAATGCCTGCGAGTGTCAATACATTGAGTGTATAGTCTATGAAAAAAAGAATACTCAGGCTCATCAGCAGAGAAAAAAGAATACTCCCCATGATGATAAAGGGTGCACGAAGCCTCCGAATAAAGATTATCAAAATAAGAAAGACGAAAAGCAGACTGAAGGCTGACTGGTACTGCAGATCCCCGAACTGGGCCCGCAGGTCCTCCGTGGAATCTCTTTCAAGCTGAAGTGTGATATCTGAAGGCAGAAGTGTTGCAATTCTCTCCATCTCACCTCGCAAAACTTCTGCCAGTTTCATTGCATCAGATCCACTCTCTCTGAGAAACAGGATGTTTAAAGCAGGTTTTCCGTTCAGCCTCTTAAGTGTTTTTACCGGATAATCCTCTATCGATACAGTCGCCACGTCACGAAGCTGAATATATCTTGAACTTTCAGTCAGAGGAATGGGCATTGTACCGATCTCTTCAACAGAATGGTATTGAGGAGGGATCAAAATACTCAGACGATTACTATTTTCTTCTGAGAAGCCAGCGGAACGCCATGACAACCGTTCACTTACCTGCCTCATAACTTCAGCGGGACGAATTCCGTACAGTTCCGCATGATAACTATCAAAGTGAATATTTATAACCGGATCTTCTGCACCTATCACTTCGATATCGGAAAGACCCTCATGGCCAAGAAGCTGCAGCCGGATCTGTTCATTTGCAAATTGATAGAGCTCTCTCTTACTTCGATCACCACTTATGGAGTATGCCATAAAAGTCTCCTGATCCTGCAGTTCCTGAGGAATCGACCGGGTAATCTGAGGTTGCCTGATCTGTGGTGGAAAGTCATCTTGTAATCCAAACAGATACTCTCTAAGCTCCAGTATCCGATATTCCACCGGTACATTTTTCTCAAACGTAATGGTGACAGAAGAGCGCCCTTCCTGTGAAACGGAACGGATCTGCTCTACATTCCTGAGCCGGGTTGCTACCGCCTCCACTCGTCTGGTTACCTCCTGCTCCATCACCTCGGGGGATGTGCTTCCCAGAGTATAGCTCACAGTTACTGAAGGTAGTCGCAAGTCCGGTGCCATCTCCACTGGTATATTCAGCCAAGCAATGACCCCCACCAGTACAATGAACATATAGCTCAGTGAAATAAGATATTTCCGACCCAGAATCTCTTTCATTTCATCTATTATAATTATATAAAAACGCCATCTATCCGTTTTTTAAATAGATTATAAATCTCATTGTATCAGAGATAGAACTTCTTGTACCTCTTGAAATCTATTCAGACTGATCTTCCCGGTAGATGTCACCTGCCATTCTGGGCCTCACATGCTGCATATGGCTGATAGCAAAATGTCTGTCAATCGCAATTGTATCTCCCGGAGCGATCTCATCATGATTCACAATAACCCATTCCGAGGTGGCAAATTCGGGCTCAATATAGATCCATTCAACAGAATCTCCATTGAGCAGACGGAACAACAGTGTTCGGCCACCATCCCGCTCCAGAATAGCTTCACGAGGCAGACGAACTTTACCAGTGTGGCTTTCTACCCGGATCCTCCCTTCCACGGTCATTCCTGTTCGAAGGGAACGGTCCTCATTATATACTTCTACGACCACCTGACCAGTCTTGCTGACAGAATCTACAACCGGTGAGATTGCCCGGACAATCCCGGTTCGCTGCTGCCCGGATGGAGTGGCCAATTCAGCAGTCATCCCTATCTGGAGACGGTTGATTTCAGATTCCAGAACATCAAAACGAACCAGCATGACCGAGTCATCAATGAGTCTGGCGAGGTCTGTCCCCGCACTGATAAAGGCACCAGGGTTGACCCGGGACGGCACAGCAAGTTCCCCTGCAAACGGGGCATCAATTCTTGTGTACTGCAAGTCCAGCCGGGCCCGTTCCATGGCAAGTTCAGCCGTAGCCAGACCTGTCGAGATTCGAACCATCCGATCCTCATCTCCTTGATTATCAGTTCCTTCTTGACGTTGTCTCTGTCTGGATTCTATTGTATAGGCCGATAGTGCCGATTCATATTCGTACTCAGCCTGTTGTAAAAGATAACGCCACTCCTCTTTGCTAAACATGAGCATCGTTTCCCCCGCTTCTACTCTTTTCCCATCTTCAAGTGAGCTTTCCGTAATGAAGCCACTGATCCGTGGGCGAACGATGACCTCCCGGATCGGTTCTGCCACACCTTGACTCTCTATATACATATGAAGAGGAAGATTGTCGGCAACTGTAAAAATTACTTCGGGTCTGATATCCACATCATCTGAAACCTCAGGAGTTCCATTTTCTGCTTCACGATCGCATGAAATCAGAATCCCGGTCAATAGACAGACACAGAAATACATTAAAAATGTTTGTTCAATCCGCATAATCCTTCTCAATTATATACATTGGTTGCATTATTCTTGAAGTTAATTCAGAAAAGCAGATACGGCCATCGTTACAAATTTTCAATTTTTTCATATACAATGAATTATTTGTCACAATGTTTGCCTGGGTTTGTTAAAACCCTCCACCCATTTAAAAACAAGAGGAATTAAAAAGAGGGTTAAAATTGTACTGCTGCCCATCCCCCCTATCAGTGCTACTGAAAGCGATTGCCGGAATGCATAGCCATCGCCAAATGGCAACAACATGGGAAACAATCCCAGAATGGTAGTAATAGTAGTCATCATAACTGGTCGGAAACGGTGCTTTCCCGATTGTAGAATGGCTTCACTCAGTTTGCCGGTCTCCGTATAATACCTGCTCATAAAGTCCACCTTTAATATCGAGTCATTCACCGCGATTCCTGTTAATATCAATATCCCCATGAATGAAAGTGCGTTTAGGCCTACACCGGTCAGCCAAATCGACAAAAGTGCACCTGCCCAGGCAAATGGAATGCCTAGAATAATTAAAAGTGGATACTTAAGACTTTCAAACTGAATGGCCAGGATGATATAGATAATCAGCATACTCAATAAAAGTAGCCCCCCCATATCCTTCATTAGTTTTTGAACCATGGTTGCATTTCCAGCAATCTGTACTTCTGTTCCGCTATTCTCAATAAATTCTTGTGTGATCGCTCTGGCCTGTCTGCCACCCCACCACCAGTCGACGATCTCCCAATCGGCAACATAACTCAATACAGGAGTCTGATGGGTTCTCTCCAGTTGTTCCGGTTCCGAGTCACGCTCCAAAGATGCGATGTATGACAATGGCACGTCTCTTCCATTAAAACGCATGATGATATGTTCAGGTGAGTAGACTCCCTGATCTTCTCCTACCATTCGGATTCCGATCCTTTCATCTTCCCGGTTCCAGTCGGTCACGAAGCTGCCACGTGTAATCGATTCAAGATAACGGATCACCTCTTGCTCCGTGAGACCGAGTTGTAGCATTCTGGAACTGTGGAATCTTATTCTCCATGTATCTACTTCCTGGTCGAACTGTTTTCTGAGATCAAGATTTAATCCTGCCTGCCTGAAACTACTTTGAAGCACTTCAGCCATCTGTCTGCTTCTATTTCTGTCTCTTCCGATAATCCTAAAAAGCACAGGAGGCTGATCGGCACCGATCAGGGCACTCCAGTTCTGCTGATCTAAAACCTGCTCTGTAACCCATCCCGTAAAATCTTCTTCAAACTTCTGCATCATATCCGCCAACCTACCGACTTCCTGATATGCCTTCACCGGCACGGTGATTGTGAACCGGTTCAGGCCCTCGTTGGCCAGATTGGCAAGATTTGTCTGATCGGTATACCCCCCTTCAATCTGTATCTGCCCGCTGCTAATTTGCGCCCTCTCTATTCGCTTCTGCAAAGCAGAGGCTGCCTGCCTGGTAGCACGCAAAGAGGTATTGCCGGGCAACTGGACACGATAGCTCACCTGAGAAGGTATATCTTCAGGAAGCATATTCTTAGGAGTCATGATTAACGCATAGAGTGCCAATCCGAATAGAAAAAAAGTGGCCAGCAGAAAAAAAGATGGCTTTCTAAGTATGGTTTCCAAACTCTGTTCATACCATCCGCGTAGCCGATTAAAGAAAGGGCGCACCTCCAACTGTCCGCCTTCGGCTATATGATCTTTCTGCGTTTTTCCCAGTAATTGAACAACCAGCACCGGCAAGATGACCAGTGCAACAAAAAGTGACGATAGTAAACTGATAGAAAGAGTATAAGCCTGATCTCTGAAAAATGCCCCTTCAAATCCACCCAGAAAGACAAGAGGCAGAAATACTGAAATTGTAGTAAACGTAGAAGCTGTTACAGCCAGCATGATCTCTTTGGTTCCCTTACCCGCCGCCTCCCGAACAGAGGATGTGTACAGTCGGTGCCGATTTATATTTTCAAGGACAACAATGGCATTGTCAACCAGAAGACCTATCCCGAGAGTTAAGCCACTGAGGGAGATGATATTCAGCTGTATATCTGACAGGAACATCACAAAAAACGTCATAAAAATAGAGACCGGAATCGCTATTCCAATAGTGAATGGAGTCCGGACATCATTCAGGAATGTAAATAATACCATAAACGAGAGCAGTCCCCCGATCAGAAGTGTTTGCAACAGATCCCTGATTGCATTTCTGATATAGGTCGCATCTTCCCTGATAACTTGTAAATCGATATCAGGATAAAGGGCACCTATCTCATCAATCAAAGGCATGAGAGTATCAAAAACTTCTACCGTATTACTTCCAAATTCTTTTTTTATGAGCATATTTAGAACCGTATCACCATCCAGTAGAGCAAAGGATGTCGGATCCGTTTCTGCCAGATTGATTTCGGCAATCTCCCCGAGCAACAAGATTCGTCCGGTTCCCAGCCGTGCAACGGGTATACTTTCAAGATCATCCAGACTTTGAATCTGGCTCTCTATTTTCATAGAGTAACGATACCAGCCTTCCCGCAACTCCCCGCTGGCCGAAAATATATTTGCATTCATGACGCTATTCCTGATATCAGACAGGCTCAGGCCATACCTGTCAATCTCCCGGGGCAGATATCGGATCTGAACTTCTGCTTCAACCGCTCCCACCAGAACGGCCTGGGCGATGCCTTCTGCCTGCTCAAGCCTGCGGGAAAGTACCTGCTCTGCCCATCGCTTCAGTGTCAGTCTTGTATCAAACAGCTCATTTGACTCTGTATTTGATCTGATAGCAAGTACAGCTATTGGCTCATCGGCTGTCGTATTAAAAATTAATTGTGGCCGGCCGGTCTGTTCCGGCAGGAAGTACTGAGCCTGATCCAGTTTTTCTCTAACATTTAGAAAAGCCAAATCCATATTATGCCCCCACCGAAACCGGAGATAGATGATGCTCTGCCCCTGCTTTGCAAAACCGTGTACACTTTCAATACCCTGAATGGTACTCAGTAATGCTTCAAGTCTTTCATTGATCAGCGTCTCTACCTCTCTTGGTGAAGCACCCTGCCAGTCTGTCCTGACCACCAAAGTCGGGGAGTCCACAGCTGGTAACAGGTCAACCGATAATTCCTTTAAAGCCAGGCTTCCAAACAGGAAGGCTGCCAAAATAAGAATCATTGCGGTAACAGGCCTATTTAGTAACAAAAGAGTAAATTTAAGAGGTAATTATTGATCAGTACAACTAACGGAACACCCAATTACTACACCTACCCAGAATGCCAATATTTTAGGTTACCCGCATTGTAATTTTTTTATCTTAGATTTACAAGTATTTAATTTAATGTTATATAAGGCAATGAAGCACCCGGCAATCTACTTTGTTTAGATCCGTTCAATAACATTTTTATATGACGATCGTATCTACATTCATATCCGCATCACGTAATTCATTACATTCAAACATCTAAAGACAAAACCCCTTGTAGCTATGAAGAACAGTTTACACTACCTCCCTTTGATTTTACTCTCCTTGCTTTTGCTCAACTCCTGCGGACGACGTGGACCGGTGGGTCCCCAGGGTCCTCCCGGCATCGATGGCGCAGAACTGCTCCCTGCCTCTTTCGAATTTAATGTAGATCTTCTGCAAGAAAATGGATTTGAAGATTTTGGAGACATTCCGAATGAAATAGATGTTATTCCAGAAGACGTTCTCCTCGCCTTTGTCCTGGAAGACGAAACCCAGGAGGGTGAGGAAGTGTGGAGACAATTGCCACTAATCGAATTCAGGGAGCGGGGAACTGTCGCTATAAATTTCGATTTCACCGTTTGGGATATCAGGATTTTTATGGAGGCGAACTATCCTCTTCAAAGTGAGGATGGCTATCAGGGATTGCTGATTCGTGCGGTTCATATCCCAGCCAATTATTTAGCCAAAATGAAACCAGGGGCACTCGCCACCATCCAGAACCCCAATGAGGTAGCCAAATTCCTGGGGATGGAAATCATTTCTTTGCCATAAACCGTTTTAAAATCTGTTGCAAAACCGCTGGGGTAACATGGGATCACGCTCATGCAGCGGTTCAGCCATTACGGCAACGGTTACCTGACTTCAGCACCTTACCCCTGTCAGTGAGTACTCTTTCATCAGGATCCTCCATCAGAAAGAGTTTACTGATATGAAGGGTATGCTCTTTCACACCATCGGATCACGGGCAGCAGATCGGGTCAACAGACCAACGATCACCACGAAGATGACCGAACCGATAATTGACCAGATAATCGGAAAACTGTTCCCTCCTACCGATACATTGAAAAGTTCCGGTAAGCCCAGCTGAATACTTAACCATGTGCCCAACAGCGCTCCGATAAAGCCTACAACAATGGAGACGATGCAGCCCCCTCTGCTGAATCCTGCAATAGCCTGGCCAATAGATCCGCAAATTCCGGCAATCAGAAGTAAAATAAAAAATTCAATAAGTCCCATAGAATTTCATTTTGAGGAATCCGAATGCAAGTCAGACTCTACAAAAATGCCCAGTTTCATTGCATGCGGATAAATTACCATGTACAAACTCATTTCGTGATTGTGAACCTATTTCAGTGCTCAGAAGTTCCTGGGTAGCGGAAAATTCATCAATTTTTGGATGAATGGTACCCCTGTCCTGTATGAAGATTTACATGATAATGGTTTATCAATATTGTATGTTCGTAGAGCGGCTGCAGCAGGGTCCAACTCCCTTTACCATCATAGATCCGACCCTTATCAGCAGACTGCTTAAGCACTGCTTGTCATCAAAATAAATTCACGATCGATTAGAATGGACAAAATTGAACACTGGATTGATGCATTTCTGGTAAACTCCGGGGTTTCTGATGAATTTGCAATGTACATACGATTGCTGATCTTGCTGGTTGTTCTGTTTCTCGTCTCAGCCACAGCATTTCTGATCACCAAACAGATTGTAATACGTTTAATCTACAAATTTGTACGAAAATCTCCTGTCAAATGGGACGATCTTCTGGCGGAGAAACGGGTGTTTGATCACGTTGCCCATGTTGTGCCTGCACTTTTTGTCCGATTCCTGGCGCCGGTAATATTCTCGGATTTTACATACATGCTGCCTGTGGTCGAGAAACTCACCGACTCCTACTTAGTGATCGTAGGAACCATGATTGTCATCGCATTCCTAAAGGTTATTGAATATTGGCTCTCTTCTCATCCCGCCTTTCAGGACAAGCCCCTTGTAAGTTACTTTCAATTGATCCGTATCATCCTCTATGGAGTTGCTTTCGTTCTGGTTCTATCCATTCTTCTGGATCAGTCGCCTGTCTATTTTCTGAGTGCTTTTGGTGCGATGACAGCCATTCTTCTTCTGATATTTCAGAACACAATTCTGGGACTGGTGGCCAGTGTTCAGCTCTCTGCAAATGATTCGATCCGGGTCGGAGATTGGGTTGAAATGCCTAAATTTAATGCTGACGGAGATGTCATTGAAATTAACCTGAATAATGTCAAAATACAGAATTGGGATAAAACCATAACCACGATTCCCACCTACCATTTCAACAGTGACAGTTTTAAGAACTGGCGCGGCATGAGGCAGAGCGGAGGCCGCAGAATCAAAAGATCGATCTATATCGATGTCCATACCATCAAATTTGTAGATCGTGAGTTAAGGGAAAATCTCAAAAAAAATCATCTTATTTCAGGTTTTATAACCGCCAGGCAGAAAGAGATCGATGAGTTTAACCAGAAGCATGAAATCGACACCTCCCTGCTGATCAATGGAAGGCGCATGACCAATATCGGAGTCTTCAGGGCTTATATCGAGGCATATCTGCGGAGCCATCCCAGAGTGAAACAAGACGCCAGCATCATGGTCCGGCAACTAGCAGCAGAAAGCCATGGAATCCCTATGGAGATCTACTGTTTCTCAGATACAATTGTGTGGGTGGAATATGAAAGTTTACAATCGGATATCTTCGATCATCTTTACGCCGCAGCCCGGTTCTTTGAGCTCGATATCTTCCAGAGTCCCAGCGGGAGGGACATCTCAAATCTGATGCCTTCGCAGGAGAGCAGATAATTACTAAAAGAGGTACTACATAAATAGTTATTTGACAATCATTAGCTTACGTGTTTCCTGAATATCCTCGGTAATAAAGCGGTAGAAATAGACCCCGCTAGCCAGCCCTGCCGATCTGAAAGGGACTGTATGATACCCCTGTTGATGCGATCCTTCTGCAATGGTCGCTACTTTCTGTCCCTGTATATTATAAATCGATAACGATACGTCCATGGTTCGATCAAGATAAAAATTGAAGCGGGTAATATGGTCAAAAGGATTGGGGAAATTGTCCATCAAGGTGGTCTGCTGTAACCCCTCCCTCACATTATCCAGATTGATATAGCCCTCTTCTCTGATATATTTGGTGAATTGGTAGTTATACTGATTCATTCGGGCAATCACTTTCCATTTTATCTGAAACCTTGGGGGTATGATACGCCCCCTCTGCTCAAAGAGGCGTACAATCTGATCGGCAGCCATCTCAAGGCTGTTTTGACCATTGGCCAGAACCCTCTCGTAAACAGGATGGCTAAAATCCCCCGATATTTCATCCAGCTGAAAAGTGTACTCCACCGGATAATCACTTTTTGCAGCTTCCCATTCAAACCGGACAGTATCACTGAATGTGGGTGAATATTTAAAATCGCTATACAGCTCCGGACCTGCTAAACTAAAATCGGCTATGGGATCCCTGCTTACGACAGGTGTAATTGACATCGGTTCTGTATAATCGGTGTATCCCGCATCGTTGACTCCGCGCAGCCGATATGTGTAACGGATGCCGAGGACATGTTCGTCATGGTAAACTCTGGAGGGTGTACGAACGGTAGCCAGAGGCTCAAAGGTTTTCCCGTTGTCTGTGGATCTTTCAATCTCATATCTTACCGGCTCGGCATATAAATGGTCCCATCGCAAGGTGATCCTGTCTGGTGTGGTGTTGCTGACTGCAAAGCTGAGTATATTTTCAGGAGGAATTCCTTTAAGGATTCTCTGTTGCAATTGTGCTTCATAGAGAGAGTGGATTTCAGGCGAAGTTCCCGTAAGCTCAATATGTCCGGCAGGATGGGTAAAGTACCCGGTATTATCCACAGTTGCCCGGTTTCCAATGGCATAGTTCTGCCCGACCGGGGGTTTTTGTACCACGATTTTATACTGAGGCGCGCGAACATTCCAGGCTGTGGAGTGAACGGCCGACCACCCGTGACTGCTGCCAAGACTGCCTCTGTTGTAGAGGCCGATGGCCGTATTATTTT
>CALKWT010000101.1 GCA_938003885.1 uncultured Balneolaceae bacterium
CCCTCTTCGGTCTCTGCAAAAGGGGGCGTTTCGGGATACGCACCGGTCTCTGCAATATGTTCGGCAACCACTTCATGCCCTGCGAAGTTTTCAATATAGGAGGGCTCCGGGAGGGTAAAGAAGCCGATCAGCAGGACAGTGAGGGCTACTACAAAACCGGCGACAGGCCCTGCAATCCCGATATCAAAAAGCTGTTTGGTTCTGCGGATCTGCTCTTCAATGCGAATGACGGCACCAAGGGTCCCGATTCCAAGCGGTACAGGAATGAAGTAGGGGAGGGTCACCTTCACGTTGTGACGAACCGCTGCAAAGTAGTGCCCGAACTCATGTACTCCCAGAAATGCGAGCAGCAGGGTTGCGAAAAGAGCTCCTTCCCTCCACATCCCTAAGTAACTCTCTGCGTTTGCTGATTGACCGACCCAGATAATGCCCAGGATGCTCACGCAGATAAAAGTGGCCACAAAGAGCAGCAGGTGCTTGAGGATCACCCGCAGGGAGGGCTTGTTCTTTTGTTGCGGTGCGGGCTGTGAATAGATTGAATAGGTGGATTGTGGCTCTTGCAAATTGGTGATGATCTATTTTGTTGTTCAGAATATGGTCAGGTGGAGGCGGATTTCCGTTTAAGGCCTGCGCGAGACCGGTAGCGTCATACATCTGCCTCCGCCTCTTCCCCTGCAAAGTTCATGTCCTTCGAAGCTGATGGCGATCTTTTCCCCCGCAGCCGGATCAAATGCCTTCTCTGCATACTCGTCGATAAATTCAAATTGAGTCATATGGCGGTAGCCGTTGTCTGCAAGCGTTCTGAAAGTTTCGATATTCCTGTCGTAGGCTAACACAACGCCGGGAGCGAGGGCAAAAAGATTGGCTCCGTCGGTCCACTGCTCCCTGTGCTGATTAATCCGCTGCTCCCCGCCGCATTTCATAAAGTTGAACTCCTTTCCGGTTAGCTCTTCCAGTGCGGTTTTGAGTTTGGGCATCTGCCGGCTGGTAACTCTTCCGTCACCACCCCGGGTGAGATGGACCACATTATCGCTTTTTTCAATAATGGCGGGGGGATAAACCATGCACTCATTCTCATCTGCAAACGTAAATATGGTGTCCAGATGCATAGAGGCTCGTTTCTTTGGAATGTCTACGGCCAGTATATGCTCCGTTCCCGTCTCCAAAAGCTGACAGGCGACACTCATCAGCCCGCTGAAAGAGGTTCGTTCACTCATCCCGATCAGAACGATTCCAGGGGCAGGAATCAGGACATCCCCCCCTTCCAGCGACTGATCTCTGCCTATGGAGATGACATTCTCCTTCACTTCAGAAAAGAGAGGATGGTGTTTGACGATAGACCGCATCAGCAGAAATTCCCGGGCTCGTGCCTTTTTAGCAGCTCTGGAGAGAATAATATGATTGCCGGCAACCGTCGCCAGATCCCTTGTAAAGAGTAAATTAGGTGCCGGGTGCAGCGTAAACTTGCCGTCGACGGTTCCTTCGGATACAAAGGTAACCAGAGAGCGGGCATCCATATCGATCAGCTCTTTTCTGATCGTATGTAAATTCTCAAATGGGAGTTCTTCTTCCATCCACTCCACAAACTCACCCCGCACATCCTCCGACTCAAAACATTCCCGTGCCAGATCCAGAATTTCAAAAACACCTTTGCGGTCCGGCATGGCCGCCTTGAACACCTCCAGCATATTGAGATGCTCTTGACGGGCGACCTCCTCGAAAATAATATCATCAAAGAGCAGTTCATCTTTATGTTCGGGATTGACCAGTGACACTTCTCTGCCGGGGGTGTGAACTATGACACCGTGAAGACGATCTGTTTCCGAGGTAATATTGATATTCATGCTCTTTTCATAGAATTGGACAGGATAAAGATACAATTTTCGTAGCACCTTTTTGTAAAACAAATCATTGAGCCCTCTGTCGATGCCGGCCCGTGTCCATTAAAAGATAGGTTTGCCATGAAAAAGTTTCTCTCCGTAACAGGTTTATGATGGGAACTCCAACCCGAATGCCAGCCGTGGGAGAGCGAATTGAAACATTGTACGGGAACTGCGATCCAGGTTCGGATCTTTAGAAACAGCCGCAGCGCTAAATTCTGTCAGGGTATTAAGATAGTGCAGAGATCTGATCCTCCTCTGTTCCGAAGAAAACTGCATGAAAAGATACAATTCATAACAGGTTTTCTTACCTTTTAGGAATATGCGCGAAAGAAATCTTACTAATTAAAAGTTCATCTCTTATGTACGGACCATTGAAGGAAATGCTACAAACCGAATTGGAACAGATAAAAAAAGACGGGCTGTATAAAGAGGAGCGGATTATTACCACACCTCAGGGAGCCGTTATCAACACCACTGCAGGAGAGGAAGTCATTAATTTCTGTGCCAACAACTATCTGGGGCTCTCTTCGAACCCGCGTGTAATTGAGGCGGCCAAAAACACGATTGACACGTACGGCTACGGCATGTCGTCCGTTCGGTTCATCTGCGGTACCCAGACCATTCATAAAAAGCTGGAAGAGAGAATATCCGAATTTCTCGGGATGGAAGATACGATCCTGTATGCTGCAGCATTTGATGCAAATGCGGGAGTATTTGAACCCCTTTTTGGCCCTGAAGATGCCATTATTTCCGATCAGCTCAACCACGCATCCATCATCGATGGGGTGCGACTCTGCAAGGCTGCACGCTATGTTTACAAGCATGATGATATGAACGATCTGGAAGAGAAGCATGGCTTAACCTGTTTAATGACGGGTTGGGCCATTTTATAATTTAAAAGAAAGTT
>CALKWT010000102.1 GCA_938003885.1 uncultured Balneolaceae bacterium
CCTACATCCCCTCTTTCACTTCTTTGTAATACTCTTCGTAAACAGAAACAATTTTGTTGATTTCAAACATCTCTGCCCGCTTCCTGGCTCCTGTGGCGAGTTTTTTATGCAACATTTCATCCTTCAGAATGTTGGTGGCATATTTCCCCATCGTTTCCACATCCCCCAATTCACACAAATAACCCGTTTCGCCGTGGACATTCACTTCCGGCAATCCACCAATATTAGAACTGATCACCGGCACACCGCAGCTCATCGCCTCCAGTGCGGCAAGGCCAAATGTTTCACTTCCGGAGGGGATCATGAATAGATCCGATATCGATAAAATCTCTTCCACCTTATCCTGCTTCCCTAAGAACCGCACTTCGCTACAGATCCCCAGCTCCCGGCATTTTTTCTCAGCTTTCTGACGCTCAGGCCCGTCGCCCACCATGAGCAGCTTAGCTTCCACACCGTTTTTCAGTACATGGCTGAAAGCTTCCACCACATCCGTAATCCGTTTTACCTCCCTGAAATTAGAGACGTGCGTGATCACTTTTTCGCCGTCAGGGCAGATCGCCTTTTTGAAATGCTCTTTCTCCGAACGTTGAAATCTCTCCAGATCAATAAAGTTGGGAATCACTTTGATCTCTTTTGTAATATCAAATAACCGGTAGGTCTCTTCCTTCAGATACTCGGAAACTGCGGTTACTCCATCACTTTCGTTAATGGAAAAGTCCACCACCTGTTTATAGGTCGGATCGCTTCCGATTAATGTGATGTCGGTTCCATGAAGTGTCGTGATCACCGGTATGTTTGAGGCAGCTTTGTTTAAAATCTGTTTTGCCAAATAAGCACTGGTTGCATGCGGAATTGCATAGTGAACATGTAGAATATCCAGCTTTTCGAACTGAATCAGGTTTACCATCATGTTGGCAAGAGCCAAGTCATACGGTGGATATTCAAAAAGGGGGTAGGTACTTAAATCAACCTCATGATAGGTGATATCTGTCCGAAATGAATCGAGCCGTGCCGGCCTTGCATAGCTTAAAATGTGCAGATTATGACCCCTGTCTGCTAATCCTTTGGCGAGTTCGGTGGCCACCACACCGCTGCCTCCAAATGTGGGATAACAAACAATTCCAATATTCATATTTTCAGTTCCCGATTGGTTTATTCAGAATAATTATTAAATCAACTTTATGAAAGTATCTCTATTACACTCTCTTGTTTGCTGGTTGATATATCGTATAGTAGTCTATAAATATACAGTTTTTCAGGATCAATAGCGCACCCCGGAAACTGTCCTGGCAGACGCTTCTGAAGAACCTGCATGCCATTCCATTTCCTCCGATGCTTCCCGATTCAGGCCTTCGTATTCTACCAATAAAATGGGCGTTTATTCGTTATTGAACGGGGTTAGGCTAAAATTCACAATTCTGTTATATTTGGGGATCAACCAAAAACAACTGAGCTATTTTAAAGGAAGCAGATTATGGCAGGACATTCCAAGTGGTCGAATATTAAACATAAAAAAGCGAAGGAAGATGCCAAGCGTTCAAAGGCGTTTACCAAGCATATACGTGAAATTACTGTAGCAGCACGGGAAGGGGGTGGAGATCCCGCCAGCAATCCAAGACTATCACTTGCCATTGAGAACGCCAAAACTGTCAATCTCCCGAAAGACAATATTGAACGCGCCATCAAAAAAGGAACGGGTGAGCTGAATGACGGCTCTGCCAACTTCGAAGAGGTGACCTATGAGGGGTACGGCCCTGATGGTATCGCCTACTTTATCGAGGCCACCAGCGACAATCTAAACAGAACTGTCGGTGAAATACGCCATCTTTTTACCAAACATGGCGGAAACCTCGGAACGGCTGGCTCTGTGGGGTATCTTTTTGAACAGAAGGGGGCGATTGAGATCAAGCGGGAAAATGTTGAACTCGATGAAGAGGAGTTTATGCTGGCTGTGATCGATGCCGGAGCGGAAGATTTTGATTCGGATGAAAACTTTTACTACATCACCACCGCAAGAGAAGAGTTGATGAATGTACGCAGGGAGTTGGAATCCATGGGCTATGAGGTCGAATCTGCAGTACTGGTCAGAAACCCAATCACCGAAGTGGAAGCCTCTTTGGAGACGGTCCGAAAAAACTTGAAACTCATGGAGCTCTTTGATGATAATGATGATGTCTCGAATGTCTTTGTCAATATGAAAATGGATGACGACATTCTGGCTGAAGCCGCAAAAGATCTCTGACCCTGTATACGGATCTTACTTCAACACCGTTAACATTCCGGTAACCCATTTTGTTAAAGTATGAGATTTATTACCCTCTTACTCGCTTCTATATTTCTGACGGCTGCATCTCTTAATGATGCCCGGAAAGCAAACCAGGCTTTTGAACGGGGGGAATATGAAGTTGCAGCCCGTCTCTATCAGGAGGCAATAGACGCCGACCCGACCGATGCCCGGCTCTATTTCAACTATGGCAATGCCCTTTATCATCTGGGTGAGATGGAGGAGGCGAGAAAAGCGTTTGAAACTTACAGGGAGTTTGCAGAATCGCCCGAAGAGCGTGCGTTGGCAGACTATAACTCCGGTAAGATGTTTGCCGATCTGGAGATGTATGACGAGGCAGCAAGCCAGTTCCGGCAAGCTCTTGTCAACAATCCTGACGATCAGGACGCCCGGTTTAATTATGAGCTTGCACTTCGAAAACAGCAGGAGAGTGACCAGGATGAGCAGGAGCAGGATCCTGAGAACAGCAACGATCAGAATGAGGATCAGGAGAATGATGAAAATCAGGATCAGCAGGATGGGGACCAGAATGATCAACAGGACAATCAACAGGATCAGCAAGACCAGGAACAGGATGAAAACCAGGGAGAGGAGGACCAGCAGCCCCAGCCCCTGGATATGACGGAACAGGAAGCCGAAAATATTCTCGACGCCCTCCGGCAATTGGAACGGGAGCTGCTTGAAAACAGAAGAAAAGAATCAGACGAAACTCAATCCAGAAATGACAAAGACTGGTAGATCGAGCATCATCCGGTATTCCCTGCTCTTTATATTTCTGATGCTGGTAGCAGCTCCAACCCCTCTTCTTGCCCAGGAGCTGAAGGTGGAAGCCACCGTCTCTGAAAATCAGATCTTTGCAGGAGAGCAATTCATTTTGTCGATAGAAATCTCCGGTGCATCCATGCAGGATGTCTCCCTCCCGGTCTTGCCTGAGATACCTGGAACACGGTTGCTTTCAGCCACGCCCTCCCGCAGTTCCAGCATCTCCATTATCAATGGCCGGACCACCAGCTCGATGAGCTATTCCTATACCCTCATTGCAAGAGAACCCGGCACTCACACCATTGCGCCCGTATCTGTGGAGGTGGGGGGAACACAACATCAGACCCAGCCCATTCAATTTGAAATCCTGGACCGGGGACAGCTTTCACCGGAATCAGGGGAGCAGCTTCCGGACATATTTCTGGAGGTGCAGTTAGATGATGAGCGCCCGATGACAGGCCAGCAGATTGTAGCTTCGATCGTCCTCTATTTTAAGCAAGGCATGGAAGTAACATCCTATCAGCCCACCAGCGGCTGGCGTACGGATGGCTTCTGGAAAGAGGAACTTGAAAATATACGACAGCCCCAGGCCGAATCTGTGATTCTGTCCGGCGTCCGATATCGAACCGCCACGCTGCTTCGCTATGCACTTTTTCCCACCCGTAGCGGGGAGCTCTCACTTTCTGAATATAGCATGCAGATCGGTGTACGAACGCAGCCCGCCCGTAATGACCCGTTTGGCAGTTTTTTTGGCTCAGGCACAAACCAGCGCAGGGTCTCTCTGGAGTCCGCACCGATAACTCTTACCGTCCAACCGTTGCCTGAGGCCCCTTCAGCGTTCTCCCTCAATGCGGTTGGAGATCTGCGGGTCAACCGGACTCTCTCTTCCGGAGAGGTGGAGACAGGCGGTACGTTGGAACTGATCACAACGGTTGAAGGCACCGGGAATATCCCGCTCGTCAGGAAGCCGGAATATTCCTTGCCAGATGGCATTGAACAGTACACGCCTCAGGAGTCCAGTCATATCGAACGAAGAGGACTTACCATCAGCGGTTCCAAAACGTTCTCGGAACTGCTGACCCCGCGTGCCCCCGGAAGCTATCAGATCCCAGCTGAGACTGTAGCGGTATACCACCCCGCAACCCGGAGTTACCGCACCATCGAGCTGCCGGCCCTGTATTTTGAAGCAGTTCCCGGTGTGGCTGCCTCACAAGGCCTCGCTGACCATCAACCGATCCGGCTTCAACCGGTAACCGGGCTTGTTAGCTGGAGCACAAATAGTGAACCTCCCTTCTTTCTGACCTACCGGTTCTGGATTGTTGCCCTGATCCCTCTATTTGTAGCTGCGGTTGCATTGCGAAGGCGAAAAA
>CALKWT010000103.1 GCA_938003885.1 uncultured Balneolaceae bacterium
CCACACTGCCGGGAAGCCGCTGCTCTGATAGTTCAAACTGCAGATCATGAAGTGTGGCCCAAAGTCCCTCCCCATCACTGCCTGCTTCCAGCAGCGTTTGAATGTCACGGAGCTCCACCAGCCCGTCGGGAAGCAGATAGTCAGACTCCACACGGATCGAGCTGTTGATCAGCTCCGCATGCTGCACTGCCCACTCCAGCGTGCTCTCCTCTGCCGGCTCTTCCGATTCGGGCAGAATGTTGAGCAGATTCCATGTAGAGTCGCTCTCCTGACGGAGATTCAGATCGGCACCATAAATCTGCACTTTCCGAACCGTTTGAGGCGACAACACCAACCCGGACAGCGTGTACTCCAGCACTACGGAGTCGATCTGTGCGATCTCACTGCCCGAGCGCTCCCTGAGAGTCAGCTCATGGATTGTAAATCCTGAGAGGAGGTCGCCCCGGATTCTATCGGCCTGCAGCTCCGCGTCCAGCATACCCTCTGCCTGCGTGATAGCATACCTGGTAATCATGTCAAAGACGAGAGGACTTTTCAGAGCCAGCCTTAAAAAGAAAAGCAGGGGAACCACGATCAGGACGGCGATCAGACAACCCATTTTTTTCCGGCTATATCTCCTTTTATCCTGCTCCATCAAAACGCCTGCCCTATGCTGAAGTGAATCCCTATTCTGTCTCTGGTTGAACCGCTTCCCTGCCCCTGATAGATATTCAGATCCTGATCCATCGGGTTTAATTTATAGGCGATATCGATTCGTACAGGGCCTATGGGCGACTGATACCGGATGCCTCCGCCGGCGCCAAACTGGACGGGCCGCTCTTTCAGTGTGCCAAGACTCCTCCAGACTTGCCCTCCGTCCAGAAAAGCTGCTATTCCAAAATTGGGGATGATCCCGGTAAGCTGCTGGCGCAGCTCCACATTGAAATTGAAAAGAGTGCGTCCGCCCACCGGTACATACCCGTCAAACTCACCCTCATCATCAAAGGAGGGCAGTGCTGGGCCAAGCTGCTGGCGCCCCCATCCCCTGACCGAGTTGGTACCGCCGTTAAAATAACGAAGGGTTGCCGGAAGTCCCTCCTCCTGGGAGTAAAATATGGTACCGCCATTCACCCGCATCGCCAGCAGGGTGCTGGGTGAGAGTGGCTGAAACCTCCTCACATCCAGATTGAATTTCTGAAACGTAAATGTGGACTCTCCAAATGTACCAGAAAATTCTGCTGATGGCTGAATAACCCATCCACGCTGCTCCCGGGAGAACCCTTCACTGTAGTACCCGGTGATTAAAAATGAAGAGATGTTGTAATTTGAGAAAAAAGAGGGTAGTTCGATCCCCTGGTCCCGGTGGATCTCATCATTAAACGTGTAGATATAGGAAATGGAGGCGGTCTGATTTCTTCCGATACGGTAGATCAGGCTGGAGTTGAAACCCGCCTGCAACAGTTCAAAAGCAGGTTCCACACGGTGCACGCCAAACAGAGAGCTCACGCTCGTACTCCGGGCGTTAAAGGTGTAGGGAATCAGATAGTCGATTCCCGCCCTCTGCTCAATAAATGAAGCTCTGCCGTTCAGCCCAAGCCGGTGCCCTCTGCCATTGATATTCCGGTGTTGCCACGCCACCTGAGCCCTTACGGTCTCCTCTCTTCCCACGCCCAGCTCTGCCTGTATGGACCTGGGCTCATACTCTCTGACCCGTATAAGCGCGGTTAGGGTGGAGTCTTGCTCCTGTTCAGGCAGGGTAATGGTGGCAAAGCGAAAAAGATGATGGTTAAAGATATTGCGTTGCGCTCTCTGAATGGCACTCCGGCTGTAGATCTCCCCCTCCTTGATATCGGTATGCCGTACGACGATCCTCTCAGGCACGGTCAAATCCCCGTCCACCTCAAATTCTGTAAAGTAAGTGACGCTGTTGGGCCTCAGCACAATTTCTACATCGGTGATGTTGGCAGTGGAATCGGTTTCCGCCAGAATTTCTATTTCCGGCCATGGAAAGCCCGCTTCCTCCAGTGCCAGGCGAAATATCCCTTCCACATCCGGCTGTCGGATCAGCTCATACCGGTTTCCTTCCCTGTAGTCATGTCTTTCGAGCGCCCTCTCGTACTCCCGGGTCTCTTCAATCCGGGCTACGTACTCTTCGGGTGCCTCGATGGTCACCTGTGATTCGGCAATCCGGAGGGGAGTGTTCTCATCAATCCGGAATGTGACAATTTTCCTCAGCACGTCATTGCCCTCCTCCACTTCATAGTTGACATCAATTTCGTGGAAACCTCTTCGCTGGTAGAACCTTTCGATCCGGATCACATCACGCCGCACCTCTTCCTCTGAATAGGGGTAATTCCCATACCGTCCCAGCAGTCGGTTAAAGAAGCCCGGCTGGGTGGTGGCAATAATGCCTCTGAGAACCATGTTTGCGTACTCCTCATTCCCTTCAAAGTAGACTCTCTGCACCACCTCACGTTCTTCCTCTGAATTTTGCAGTCCGAAGGCCATTCCCGGGATCAGGGCCACAAGGAGAAATAAAATGATCGTAACTTTTTTCACAAATAAAATATGATCTAAGCTAATCCATTCAAAAATATAACAATTACCTATGATTCCGCGTATCTCTATTTAATGATGGAGGATCCCGCTCTTTCTGATAATGACCATGCCACCGCTGCTCTTTTTTGAGGTTCACTGGCCCGATTGTTAAGTTGACACAGGAGGCCTGCTCAGCCCCGGTTTATAGCTGGCAACGCGCTCTTGTCCGGCGGATACCTGTTAACAAATCCCTCTTCACGGATCGTTCACATATCAAAGCTACTTTATAATTATATGAAATATCAGAATCTTATGATGCGAAATCTCTTTTATCTGGCCGCCGCACTGCTAATCCTGGTGAGCGGCTGCGGATCACCAGCCCTGGACAATTTCAGCGATGTCCGCTATGAACTTACCAATCAGGACAACGAACCCGTTGTTTTCCCCGACGACTTCAGAGGGAAACCAGTTGTTATTGGTTTCATTTATACTCATTGTCCGGATATTTGTTCATTTATAACTGCAAATATTGGCAAAGTACGGGATGAAATCCCCAATCCTGAGTCTGCACACTTTGTACTGGTTACCTTCGATCCGGAACGAGATACACCGGAGGTGCTGAAAAATTATGCGAACGCCTTTGGCTATACCGGACCGGAATTTCAATTTCTGACAGGAGAGCCGGATGTCATCGATGAGATGATGGAGCGGGTGGGAGTTCGACTCCAGGAGTCCTACACGAGTGAGCTGGAGAGCGGAGAAGTGATCTATTTCCTGAGTCACTCTGACAAAATCATGTTGATCGATCAGAAATCCAGACTCATTTTTGATTACGGCGGAAGCATGACCCCCCCTGCCATGATTATTGAGGATCTGGAAAAACTGTAAGCCTCCCGACGGGGTGAGCAGATCTGAATGGCAAGCTAATTTAACTCCAGGTCCGCTTTATCAGCGCTGAATCCGACTTCTGTATTCTTTCCCTCTCCCAGAGCTTTTTCCATCTCAGAACGCAGCTTCTGAATCGACAAGCCGCTGGAAAGATTTCCATTCTGTGCAATGGAGATCCGTCCCGTCTCTTCCGACACAATAACCACGAAGACATTGTTGGTTTCACTGACCCCGACTGCTGCACGGTGTCGTGTACCAAAAACACTTGAGATGTTGGGATTCTGAGAGATCGGCAGATAACAGCTTGCAGCTATGATTTTATTATCCTTGATGACGACAGCACCGTCGTGAAGGGGCGTATCTTTTTGAAAGATTGTCTGCAGAAGTTCTGAATTAACTTTGGCGTCGATCCGGACCCCCACATCGACCAGGTCCTGCAGGGAAGAGGACCGCGCAAAAACGATCAGGGCGCCGGTCTTGGTGCGCGATAATGCACGCACCGCTTCGATCACTTCATTAATCATAGAGTCTGAGCCTGCTTTACCGACAAACCGGTCGAAAGATGTATTTTGCCCCAGATTATAGAGCAACGTTCTGATCTCGGGCTGAAAGATGATGAAGACGGCCAGAACCCCCACATCGAGCATGCTCCGAAGCATGAAGTTCAGTGTCGAAAAGCCAAGTATGCTCACCCCGATATTGAGGATGACAATAAAGAGAAGGCCAGCTGCAGCCTGGATGGCAAAAGTTCCACGAATCCAACGGTAGAGATAGAACAGAACAATGGCAATAACCAGCGTCTCAAGCAGGTCCTTGAAGCCAAATTCTATAAATCCAATGGAGATCATAAGCTTCGGATATCAAGCGGTTCTCTTTCACAGCATCCTTTTCTACAAAGATCCGGCCTTTTTCAATGCCTGAAAGATTTTAATGGAGTCAGCTGCCTCCCTTACATCATGTACACGAATAATGTTCACCCCGTTTAGCAAAGAGTGATAGTGAAGGGCTATGGTTCCGGCCAGGCGCCCATCCACGCTCCGTCCATCCAGGACCTCACCTATCACAGTTTTTCTCGATGCTCCTACTAAAATGGGTTGGTTTAATGTAGTAAATTTTTCAAGCTGTTGTATAATCCGAAGATTGTGTTCTTTTGTTTTTCCGAAGCCGATGCCCGGATCCAGGATGACGTTTCGCACCCCCGCCTGCTTCAACTGCTTCAGCCTCTCAATAAAAAAATTTCTGATCTCCTGCACCACATCATCGTACTGCGGATTCTTCTGCATCGTCTTTGGATTTCCCTTTGTATGCATCAGAACATAAGCTGCATCCGCTTCCGAACAGAGATCGGCAAGGCGGGGTTCCGCTCCCAGTCCACTCACATCGTTGATGATATGGGCTCCAGCTTTCAGCGCCTCCCGGGCTACCTTGAATTTGGTTGTATCCACAGAGAAAAAGAGTTTTGGAAACTTTCGAATCCCCTCTTCGAGTACCGGAATCACCCGGTGCAGCTCCTCCTCTTCACTCACCGGATCTGCCCCCGGCCGTGTCGACTCTCCGCCAATATCAATAATGGTTGCTCCCTGCTCTGCCATCTCCGCCATTCGGTCCACCGCCTTTTGAACCGAAATAAACTTTCCCCCGTCAGAAAAAGAATCGGGTGTGGTATTCAGGATACCCATCACAAGAGGGACGGCCAGTTCTGCGGTTTGAGTTCTGAAGCGGATGGTATTCAATGTGTCGGGTTCTGTTCACGTGGTTCGGGCAGGAAGGAGCAGATACTGCCCATCTTTTCCGGGGGTGGTTTATTTGATAAAGACTTCGGAATTTCTTTCAGACGCCGCTCTGACCGTTTAGCAGCCGGAACTTGCTGAAAAGATACTGTACCCGACAGGAGGTGCCTGAATCTATATCGGGTCTGATGGCCCGGGTATGATTCACCGTGCAGAAGCCTGCACGGTGATGTTCAACTCTTTAGTCCCACTCTTCCTGCAGGTGTTCCAGTTTGTCGGTCTTTTCAGCCCATTCATCAGCTCCTGGCAGCTCATCATGGGTTTCGTTGATTATATAATCTTCCCACTTCTCGGATAATCTCTCATTCAAATCAATATAGTGCTCCCACTCTTCGGGTACTTCATCATCCGGATATATGGCATCGACCGGACATTCAGATACACAGGCATCGCAGTCGATACAATCATATGGATCGATTACAAGAAAGTTGGGACCTTCACGAAATGCATCAACCGGACAGACTGCTGCACAATTCGTGTATTTACAATTAATACAAGGCTCTGTTACTATGTACGCCATCTATTTTTAATGTTTGAAATGTTTTAATTGGAACAGATTGCACATTATTTTAAAAATTTTTTAAATGCAACCGAAATCACATTCAACTCTCTAAAATATGGATTAATTCAATTCATTACCGCTCAATTTAGCAGCTCCCGGATGAGAGCAGGATCCCCGTCATTCTCTGCGGGGTCGATTCCGAGAAGGTGTGCGAGCAGGTTGTAGATATGAACGGACTGAAAACCCTGTACGGTCTCCCCTGATTTGAAGGAGGGGCCGGTGGCAGCAAAAAAAGATCTCATTTCAGGAGCCCGGTGATCGTACCCGTGGGTTGCCGCAATGATGCCGCGCTCCTCAAAGAAGGGGCGAGTGGTGATGGTATAACCGACATCGGCGATCATGATAATCTCAGGAATACGGGGATGGTTGGTGAAACGGTACTCCCGCGGAAGATCTTCCCGGAGATAGACCTTGTAATTCTCTTCCCCTCTCTTCAGGGCCTGATACACTTCTTCGGCCTTGCCCTCATCTGGCTGAATAAGTGCCACCGGAGACCAGTCCAGGATATCCACCTCTGCCAGATCGATCAGATCCTCCAGAAAGATGATTCTCTCCTCACTCAAATCCGCCATCCCGTGGTCCGATAAAAGAACAATATTGAGCTCTTCCAAAATGCCGTGCTCCTCCATTTTCTCCATCATGTAGCCCAGCAGCCTGTCCATTTCCCGGACCGCCTCATCCACCTCTTCCGACTCACTGCCATAGGTGTGCCCGCGGCTATCCACAAAACTGAAATAGAGCGTGCCGAAATCGGCATCTACCTCCCCGGCCGGATCCATCCAGACCGCCATACTGTCGATCCTGGCCCGATCGGGAACAGACCCGTCATAATCGACCCAACGGGTAGATTGTACACCGTGAATGGACGCCTCCGACCCGGGCCAGAAAAAAGTAGCCGATACCCGGCCCTGTTTCTCTGCGGTGATCCAGATCGGTTCACCCCCCCACCATCTCTCATCATTCGGGGAATTTTGCGGGCCGTAACTAAAACGGGCATCCAGCTCGTAATCGTAGAAACTGTTGGAAAGAATTCCGTGATTCTCCACATAAAGGCCTGTCGCGATTGTCCAGTGATTGGGGAAGGTTTTCGTAGGAAACACAGGAATCAGATACTCCGCCCGTACACCGCTTTCAATAAAAGCATCGAAATTGGGAGTGTCGTTGCGATCAAGATACTCATTCATCAATCCGTCAACAGATACCAGCAGCACCTTTTCACCGCTGTGCGTCTCATGAGACGAGGTGTCGTCTGGCCCCTTGTCGCTGCAGGCTGTTACAAAGAGAGCCAGGAAGAGCAGCATTTGCAGAGGCCGGGAGACGAAAGCGGAGTGAAAATGTTTTATAGTCATTAGAATTCGGATAGTCGTTATAAAGTAGAAAAACTCTGCCCCTGCAGCCCGTGGAACGGTTCATGCTGCAGGGAGACAGAGTCAGTTTCCGGCATCATCTTTTAAGAGGAACCTGCCGGCCGGAAGTAGTGCTGTGGTAGATTCTGTGATAAGGAGGATTTTAGGCAGCTGACGCTACCGGTTGGAAAGCTTGAAGAAAGGAGCGGTGAACGGGATACGATCTGTTCAGCCGCTCCACATCCTTTACAGCGCCCTCTGTTTAATTAAACAGATATCTTATGCCAGCCTGTGCACTCCATGTGTTGTTTATGCTTACGTTGTCTATGAATGATTTCGCTCCGGAGGAGATCTCTGAGGCCACGGTAAATTGTGCGTTGCCGTTTGCATCCGGCCCCTGATAGACCATCGGGTTGCTGTCGAGCGGCAGTCGGGATACCCCCCAGCTGCTGTCGATCAGGTTCCCAATGTTGAGTACATCAAACGTGAGCTGCAGTTTGTGCTCTCCTCTGAAAATATTGAGATCCTGGGAGACCCGGAAATCGATTCGGTGCAGCCAGGGTAGTTTGGCTCCGTTCCGCTCGGTCACCTTACCCCTCATGGAGCTCAGGTAGGGATCCTGATCAATAAAAGCGTTGAGGTCATTCCACTGCTCCTGTGCAGTTCTGCCACCATCAATATCAATCAGCTGGGCATCTTCGAAGCTCTCCGGCACCACCATCAGCCGAACACCTGAGGCGTTGTCCCCAAAATTACCTGCATAGGTGTAGCTGAACCGACCCTGATCTCCACCTACATAGATGAAAGAGAAGCGGGTCAGGTTGTTCCGGCTGAAGAGCCGTGTATCGTAGGATACCTGCGCAATGATTCTATTGGGGGTATCAAACCGCGAGAATCCACCTTCCGGATTGTTTCTGTCATCCCGAACTACATTCGGCCAGAGAGACTGCGCCTGCGAACCTCCGATGAGTCCGTAATCGCGTGAACGGCTCCATGTATAGTTTACATTTGCGTAAAGGCCAAAATCCCACGATTTCTCCAGGCCCAGATTCAATGAGAAGTAGGATCCCTTGTTGATATTGGTGAGATAGTAGATCTCATTTATCCCAGATGCGGCACCATCGTTCCCGGGAATCTGCTGTTCAAAGATCCGGTAGCTGTGGCCCGCTACATTTACCGACTCGCCGGAAGGCCTGTGCGCCAGGTTTACAGCAAGCGGACTGTTAAAGTCCAGGCCGTAGATCGCTTCGACCGTTCCGATGATATCACCGGGCAGCCGCTGATCAATGGCGATATTGGATCTCCATACCTGAGGCAGCCGGAAGTCTTTCGAAGTGACATTAATCTGGCCGGGGATTTCTGCCTCTACGGTTGCAGGATCGGGACGGTAAAAGTCCACATCACTTTTGAAGCCTTCCCATTGCGGATTTCCGCCAGCTCCCCAATCATCAGCCTGATAAGCGTAGAGGCCGCGGGTCACCCCGTTGGCGTTAACCTGGTTGGAGATCCAGACAAACGGCAGACGTCCGGAGAAGATTCCTGTACCGCCGCGGATCTGGGTTGTTCTGTCTCCCGAGATATCCCAGTTAAATCCAAATCGCGGAGACCAAAGCGGGTTCACCGAAGGGAATTCACTGACATCCGGGGTGATGTTATCTCCGCCACGGGGATTCGGGATAGAAAGGTTAAGGGCGTCCACAGCCGGGTTGGAAGGTGCATCCATCGGATAGAATGGAAGGTCCACGCGCAGTCCGGCGGTCAGCTTCAGATCCGGATTGACCTGGTACTCATTCTGCAGATAGAGTCCAAGCTGGGCAAATTCGACTTCATCCAGTGGAAGGGTCGTCGGATTTTCGACATCATAGGTGTAGCCGATACCGAATGCAGAAGGCTTCACAGAGGGATCCTGATGGATGACAGAAGCTACGAAGTCGTCGTAGGTAGCGTAGCGGTACCAGGAGTTCCACTTCGGATTAAACGCATTGGCAAAGGTCATATACTCAAAATTGACACCCGCAGTGATCGTACTCTTTCCGGTGAACCAGGTGAGTGCATTGGATGCACTGAAGGTGTTGTTCTCGAGCAGGTTTCCAACAGTATAGAGCTCGTTTCCAAGCGACATGTAGTAGACATTCGGATCTCCTTCACGCGGCTCCATCACCTCAATCATCGGGAACGTCTGCCCGCCGGGGACGCTTCGCTGGGGATCGGTTACCCAGGTGGCTCCCACTCTGAAATTGTTTGACAAATTGTTCCCAAAGGTTGAGTTCAATTCTCCAACAAGCGATGTAATGACGTTGTCATTGGAGTAGTGTGTATTTCTGAATGTGAGTGCCTCCGGTCCGAACCGGTTGGTACTGCGGTATCTGGGAACCGCACCCCGAACACTGTTTCCATTCACCATGACATCATTAAAGCTGTCATATCGGTTGAAGCGAACCATCGCCCTGTGATTGTTGCTGATGTTGTAGTCGAGCCGGGCGTTCAGCCGGATCGCCTCATTGGCAAACGGGATGCTTTCAAAACTTCCTGTGTTGTATCCATACAGGGCATTCATCTGCTCTCTTACAAACTCAGCATGCTCCAGCGGCACCCGTGTGATCTGGGCCCCGTCCGGGGATTGACCGGGACGAAGTGCCAGGCGGTTGTCGCCGGGATTGTCTGCCTCTTCCTGCTCAACGGAGAGGAAAAAGAAAAGTTTGTCCTGCAGGATCGGGCCGCCCAGCGTTGCGCCGATGGTCCGGGTGTAGGAGTCTGTCACTTCCAGCTTCCTGTCACCCACTTTATTTCCAACCAGGTCCTGATTTCTGTAATACATGTAGGCAGATCCGCGAAACTGATT
Organism: uncultured Balneolaceae bacterium; assembly: GCA_938003885.1. Taxonomy (GTDB): domain Bacteria; phylum Bacteroidota; class Rhodothermia; order Balneolales; family Balneolaceae; genus Rhodohalobacter. Next base: position 9,946 of record CALKWT010000103.1, read on the forward strand.
TGTACCACTCTTGGTAACGGCATTGACGCTGGCACCTGTAAACCCGCCCTGACGGACATCATAGGGAGCGAGGTTGATCTGCACCTCTTCAATCGCATCCAGACTGATCGGGTTGCCTCCGGCAAACTGTGAAGATCCCAGGCCGAAGTTGTTGTTATAGACGTTGCCATCCACACTGTAGTTGTTAAACCGGTTGTCCCGCCCGGCAAAACTGGATCCGCTGCTCTGCGGGGTCAGGCGTGTAAGGTCCTCAATATTTCTGGAAATTGTAGGCACGTTAATCATTCTGTCACTCGTGATATTGGTGGAAGCCCCCGTTCTCTCCTGATTAAACGTACGGTCTTCCAGCGCTGTGACGACCAGCTCATCCAGCTCAACCGAACCCGACTGCAGAACTGCCCCCAGGTTGTAGGTCTCTCCCAGCGTCAGATAGACATCTTCCACACGATAAGATAGAAATCCTATGTAGGAGACGGTAACGGTGTAAGGGCCGCCGACGCGCATATTGGAAATCCGGTAGGCGCCGTCAGGCCGGGTCGCTGTTCCGTAACTTGTGCCCGAGGGCGTGTGAAGGGCGACCACTGTAGCCCCGGGTAGCGGCTCTCCTGCCTCATCGGTCACAATTCCTGTCAGCGACGAGGTAGTAACCTGCGCGACAGCCTGCTGTCCGGAAAGAGCAAGCAGAATCAGGGAAAACCCTGCAATAAACACTCTTAGGTAATGTTGTACCATAGTTATCTGATTGGTTAATCTTATAAAGTTAATCGTAAGGTGCATCTTTACTTCAAGAAGGTAACAATTGTATATTAACTGAGCATTAAATGAATGAAGCGTGCCCGGCAGCACTGCATAATTTTCAGGTTATTGATTTGTTGATAAAGCGAATAGATTCTTATACTGTTTCCTTCAAAGAGTATGCCGCTCCACCCCGGTACAACGAAACAAACGATCATACGGCCTGTATCAGACAGATGGAATAGATCAGGCAACTTATGTATAGTTCTCTATTACAATCAGTATTCATGAAAGGAATATTTCTGACAATCCTGTTATCGTTTACTCTTGCCATTCTTACTGAAGTCCAGGCGCAGAGCCGTCCCGGGGATTTTGAGGTGGGATTTGTTGTAGGCGAGCCGACAGGGATCAGCCTGAAATATTGGCAGACAGACCTCACTGCTTTCGACGGTGTGCTGGCCTGGTCATTCGGACGGCATGAATCACTTCATATCCATGGCAGCTACCTGAAACACAGTCCGCTTGAAGTGGAGGATGAACTCTTTTCTCTCTACTACGGAATCGGGGGAAGAGCCATCTTCGCAGAGGACGCAGTAATCGGAGTCCGCATACCTGTGGGCCTTCAATATATCATCGCCCCTGCAAGGTTATCGATCTTTTTTGAAGTCGCCCCGACATTCAACCTGGTACCCGCTACAGAGTTTGGAGTGGACGGAGGGGTTGGCGTCCGCTACTTCTTTTAAGGGAGCGTATGGCCTATGAGTCCCGGAGCGGGGTGGCAAAACAGGCACCAGAGATTGAGCAGCGATTCTGCAGGGTCTCAGGCCGGGGATAACAGGCCCCAACCCTGATCCTGCCGGGCGAAAAAACCCGACTCACATCCTCTACAGCTGCTACCAGATAGGAGTCATGACTGTTATCAGACGTCCCGCTTCATCTTATCTATTTCAATCTCGATCTCTTCCAGCTGATCCTCCTTCGCCCTGATCCGCTGCTCGGCCTTATCAATCCTTCCCCTTACCTCATCCAGTACGGAACTATCACTTCCTGAGGGTTTGAAGTAGCTTAAAGACTCCTTCATCTGAATCAGATCACTGGTTAGCGATTGAATCTCCTTGCGAACCCGGTCCGCATGCTCCTGCTTATTTTTAATCTCCGTAATATCGTCCACAGAGAAGTTTTCCACATTCTCCTTCCCTACGATTTGAGCAGCAGACTTTGCAGCACGGAAACGGTCGTAGATAACATCGCAGATCTCCCGATACTCTTTCCACATCCTGTTCTTATGCTTGATCGGTACATATCCCGCTTTCTTGAACTCCTCCTGCAACGGTTTGGCCAGCTCAACCGCTTCGACCGGGTTTTCATGCTCCGTAAGCGCTTTGAGCTTTTCAAGGACCTCTTCTTTCTCCTTAAGATTGTCCTTACGCTCCTCTTTAATCTCCTTGAAGTGTTCCCGGCGGCGGTCATAGAAATAATCCATCGTGCCTTTGAACTCTTTCCAGATCTTACCAGACTTCCGGCGCGGTACCGGACCGATCCCTTTCCATCTTTCCATCAGTTGCTGAAACTCTTTGTGGGCTCTCTCCCACTCTTCCGACTCTTTCAGCTCTTCTGCAATCTCGATAATGGCTTTTTTCTTAGTATAATTTTCATCTTCCTGATCCCGGAGAAGATCAATGTTCTCACTTTTCTTCTCGTTGAAAGCGTCGGTAGCTGCTTTAAATCTGTCCCACAACTCATTCTCCTCTTTTTGTGGCAGATTTCCAGCCTTCTTCCACTGGCGATGGAGCTTATTCACTTTACGGGCGGCCTTGGCGATATTGTCCATATCTACCAGTGCCTCCGCTTCATCGATCAGTTTCTTCTTGCGAGAGAGGTATTTTTCAATATTCTTGCGGTACTTATCATCCCCCTTGAACCGGGCTGCATGAAAGTCGTCCTGCGCCTTGTGAAAACGGGCCCAGATATCCTGATTTCTGTCTGATGGTACTCTACCGATTTTTCTGAACTGCCGTGCGAGGTTGTTCAGAGACTTATCCAGCTCCTTCCAATCCACGCCTTCCTCAGGAATCTCTGCAGAGAGCTGCTCCATCTTTTCCAGAATGATCAGCTTACCGGTCAGGTTATCCTCCTCGTTCTGTTTCTGTTTGACGAGACGGTCCACCTTATGCTCGTCGAACGTGGTCAGAAGGGCCAGAAAGTCATTCTCCATTTTTTCCTGGCCTTCTGCCGGAACGGAGCGGATATTATCCCAGCGTCCCTTAATTCTGGCGACCGCCCGAGTCTTGGTCCACTGCTCTTTCTCAATAATTTCTCCCAGCTCTTCAAGAAGTTCTATTTTACGGGCCAGATTTGCTTCTCTTATCTTCTTCTGCTCTTCGTAATGTGCCCTTTTTTTCTCTTCGAGCTCTTCCCGCAGCTCATCAATCCGGTTCTTGTACTGTTTGATCTCCACACCCTCCGGATCGGGGCCTTCTCCCCACAGATGGTCCAGATTATCAAATTCCATGGTGGCATAAGACCAGTCGGTCAGTTCAGACAGGGTCTCTGCTTTGTCAGCGAGCTCTTTATAGTATACCTCCACCTCACTCAGCTCCTGCTGCTCCTCTTCCTTGTCGTCAGATGGGGACGCTTCCGTATCCGCAGGGCCTTCCACCACTTCAGATTCCTTTTGAACAACAGGCTCTGAGGCGTTCTCTTCAGCTTCAGACTCCTCTGACTCTTCAGTATCCTCCGCTTCCACAGGGCCTTCAACGACTTCAGATTCCTTCTGGACAACAGGCTCAGAGGCCTTCTCTTCAGTTCCAGACTCTTCTTCCTCTTCAGCACCCCCCGTACCCGCAGGGCCTTCCACCACTTCAGATTCCTTTTGAACAACAGGCTTAGAGGTTCTCGTCAGGCCCTTCCCTTCATTCCCTATTTCACTGTTAGAAGGCCCATCAGGCGAACCCGCTGATTCCCCGGAGGATCGGGCTGACTCCCCGAGCCCGGACCCTTTAAAATGTGACTGCACCTCTCCGATCAGCGATTCAAAATCTCCGATCGCTTCCGCATTCTTGATTTTGTCCAGCAGTTCATTGTACAGTTCTTCAGTGGACTCCTCCGAAGCTCCTTCCTTCGCCAGATCAGCTATAAAAGCATCTGCCAGGGTTTGGAGCTCTTCGAAATTCTGCTCAAGGGTTTGTACTTTCCCCTCAACGGATCCGGGATCCACAGTTGCCACCGTCCTCTCTTCGAAAAAGGAGTTTTTCTTTAACCGGATATCCCCATCCTGTGTTGCGTAGGCATACTCGTTTTCAAAAATTGGGGAGGAGTCGGGAGAGGTATTTTCTTTCTTTTCTGTCAAAACGTAATCGTTTAGTTTCTGATAACACTGCTCAGAGCCTTTATCTAAGCCTTACAGTTTAAAGAACATTCAATTTGTAATCAACATCAACCTTTTTTATCGGGAGATGGTGCACACTAGCAGCCGCACGATGCCAATATGTTCTTCAGACGGCTGTTACTCCTTTTTATAAAGATAGAGATCCCTGTTATGCAAATATATATCTCTTTTTGGGATTGCAAAACCGATTTTTTCCTCATCAAACCTCTCTTTAATCTTTTTATTGACCGCAAATTTAAGTGGCCAGTAGTCTGTGCGCTTCGCCCAGGGCCTCGCAACGATATCCACTGAATCCTCACCCAGCTCCAGAACTTCAACCAGCATCTCCGGTTGAGGCAGCACACGATCATCCTGACTCAAGATCTCCCTGACCAGAACCAGTGCTCTTTCAATATCCTCTTCGTAGGCAACCGCAATTTTAAAATCGACACGACGGGTTTCAAACCGGTTCAGGTTCTGGATCTCTGCACCCCAGACTTTCGAATTGGGCATGGAGATTCCGATATTGTCGAAGGTGTGCATCTCAGTGGTGAAGAGGCCAACCTCATCGATGACTCCCATCGTACCGTCTATACTGACCGCATCTCCTACCCGGAAAGGGCGAAGAGAGAGAATCATAATACCGGAAGCAATATTGCTCAGCGTCCCCTGAAGAGCCAGGCCTACTGCCAGAGCAGAAGCACCCAATACTGCGACGATACTTGTGGTTTCCACTCCGAACTGTCCCAGCACAGCCAGCAGTGTGATGATCAGAATAAAAACGCGGGTAACCTGAGAAAGGATAGGTGCCAGTGTATTATCTACCTTTTCTGATGATGTCGCCCAACGCAACGTCTTGCCCGCTGCCCACCTCGCTACAATATATCCGGCAATCAGGATCAGCACAGCGCCGACAATATTCAACCCATATTCCACAATCAGCGGAAGGAGGCTCTCACTATATTCATTTACTCGTTCTTGCATAGTCTTTATTTTGATTTAGATTTTCATAGTAAAAGTTGATCAAACCGTAATTTTACCCACTTTCTGCCTGTTCGCAACAAGAGCCCCCGATCAGGGAACCATGCTCCGGTTTTTATCTTTTCTGGCATGAAATAGAAGCAACGTTCTGGTTTGTCAACGTTCCCAAAAGATGACTCCAGGTCAAAAAAAATGCCCGGAAAATCCGGGCATTCTTAAAATCAGCAAGTTTTCGGACTTATACCAGATGACTTCTGAGCATCCAGATATTTTTGGCGTGCGCCTGCATCCGCTCTACCATCAAGTCCGCTGTCCCCTCATCCCCCGCCTCATCTGCAGTTTCGAAGGCAGATCGGAGCGTTTTGTGGACTGTCTCGTTTGCCTCTGCAAGATTTTTCACCATCTCCATGGCATCGGGCTGGCCAGTCTGCTCTTTCACAGAGGCCAGATCACCGAACTCTTTTAAGGTTCCGGGTGCGCGAAAGCCCAATGTACGAATACGTTCGGCAATCTCATCGATTGCATCAAAGAGCTCTCTGTACTGTTCTTCAAACAGATCATGCAAGGGGCCAAAATGAGGCCCGGTCACATTCCAATGGTAATTCTGTGTTTTTAGAAAAAGTGTATAGCTATCTGCCAGTACACCAGACAACCCTTCAGCTATTTTTTTCCGATCAGTTTTCTTTAATCCTATATCAATATTTATATCACTCATCTTGAAACTCCTTATTTAACTGTTGATTGTATTTGACTGTGCACGTATTAGTCACACTTTAAAATACAAAAATTTCGCGGGCTTCATTCCCGGTAACCCTGTCAAATTCTCCCCTGCCTCAACTTGGACTTTTATGGCCCCGCCAAAAGATCAATTATAGGATTGCACTGCTTCATCAACCGTTGGGTAGTGGTCAAATACGGTGATCAGACGAGTCACGACCAGAAGGCTTTCTATTTTTTTGTCAGCCTGGCAAATACGCAGATCCCCTTCAGCCCGCCGCATCGTGGTAAGGCCTGCAATCAGTATTCCCAGGCCGGAAGAGTTCATGAACTTTACACTGCCCAGATCTACAATCACATTTTTCTTTCCTTCGTCGATAAACGAGTGCAAAAGTTCGGAAAATTGTTCGCTGTCGGGGCCTCCCATGACATTCCCTTTTAATTCGACAATGACACAGCCATATTTTTCAACAACATTGATTCTCATAAATTCACCTCTGTTAATTAATTTAATTCATGTTTTGGATCTTTTGCCCTGTCGGAACACTGCAAATTCTCAAAACTCCCTGTCAGCCTTCAGTCAGGCTAACTTTCCATGATACGCATCCAGCCATGGAATGTTTGATGTTATTCGGAAGGATGATCCGTGAGTTTCAAGAATTTCATCTGTTTAGAGTATAAACAATCGTTCCAAAAAACAAGATCCTTTTTGGGAAGCAAGAAATCGGGGTGTGAAATCTCAAAACTGCCTGAATACAATCTGCAGAAGTGTTGACGCAAGAGATTGCACCGCAATATATTAAGAGAAAGTTTAAAAAGCACACCGGGAATCAGTACGTAGCTTGCCGATGAGCTGAAGGGATCTCCGGATTAGAGGCCGGGTTGCAACTCCCCCGGCTCCCCGTTGGATCCCGGATGGGTTCGATTGGATACGAGGGGGGCAGAAATAGAAAACCCCTGTCCCGTCATAACGGGCAGGGGCTAAATGCAAGTAGTGAAGAGCCTTATGTCTTCTTTATTTGTGTGTTTACCTATTTTGCCATCAGCTTCTTAAACTCGTCCAGCGTGGACCGGACAGCTTTTTCTGATGCTCTTAAAAGATCCTGCTCTTTTTCGTCTAAATCAACCTCGATAATCTCTTTGATTCCGCCGGCACCTAATTTAACCGGAACTCCAAGAAAAAGATCCCTGATCCCATATTCTCCATTTAACTGTACGGCACAAGGGAAAATCCGATTCTGATCCAACAGAATCGCTTCTGCCATCTGTGCGGCAGCCGCTCCCGGGGCATACCAGGCTGACGTTCCCATCAGGCCAACCAGCTCGCCGCCGCCTGTCTTGGTGCGTTCCACAATAGCTTCCAGCTTATCCTCACTGATCAGCTGTGTTACAGGAATGCCCGAAACAGTCGTATAACGAGGCAGGGGTACCATGGTATCACCATGCCCTCCCATCAGGAGCGCCTGAATATCTTTCGGGGAGACCTCCAGCTCTTCAGCCAGAAATGCGCGGTAGCGGGCCGTATCCAGAATGCCTGCCATTCCCATCACTTTTTTGGAGTCCATATTTCCTGCTGCATGCGCCACATAGGTCATCACATCCAGCGGATTGGAGACCACAATAATGATGGTATCGGGGGAGTGCGCAATCAGCTCTTTCGTTACACTTTCGACAATGCCGGCGTTAATGGAGAGCAGATCATCACGGCTCATCCCGGGACGCCGCGGCACCCCTCGGCTCAAGCCGGACGTGTGCACCGTTCGCCCCGCCCCGCTTGTCG
>CALKWT010000104.1 GCA_938003885.1 uncultured Balneolaceae bacterium
AATCGAACCGCCGACACAAGGATTTTCAGTCCTTTGCTCTACCGACTGAGCTACAGTCCCTCACAGGGAAGCAAATATAAGAGCTTTGAGATCTTAACACAATCTTTTTTATCACTTATTGCTAAAAGAGATCCCAACTCTTGCTGAAACTACGATGGAGAGGCTGTACCGGAGCTGAATTCGGACCTCTTCTTCTACTTTCTTGAAGAGTCTGCACCAGGGCGTTCATGCTCATGGTGGCTGGTAGCTCAATTTCTATATAGCGTTGCCTCGTTTACATCGTGATTCTGAGATCAATTTAACGAGGTTGCATCAGAGTTATCGCAGGATCCCCTCTCTCAGTTCACATGGATATCCTTGAGCCGGATCTGAATTGAGCGCCTGCCGTTCCAGTGATTCTCTTCCAGGACATAGGCAATGTCAACCGAGCGGCGCTGACAATCCCGCAGCAACGGTTCGTAGGGATGCATGTTAAATCCGATCACATCGAATACCGGAGAGTCTTCCTGCCGTACTTTCATCTTCAGGTGCCCGTTTCCCACGATTGCCGGCTTCCCTTCCACACAAATGTCTCTGCTCACAAACACCGGCCTTGCATTCCCCGGCCCGAAAGGTTCAAACTGGGATAACAACTTCCAGAATCTTGGATTGATGTCATTCAGATTCAGGGTAGCTGTAATTTCCAGTTCAGGCTTGAAATCACTGTCAATAAATGTAGACCGGGCTATCTCATTGATTCTCTTTCGGAATTCCTCCAGGTTCTGGTAGCTCATGGTCAGGCCAGCCGCAAACTCGTGACCTCCAAATTGCTCCAGCAGGTCTTCGCACTGTTTCAATGCTTCATAGATATTGAATCCCTTAATCGATCTGGCGGATCCTTTAACCTTACCATCAACCGTGCTGAGCATGATGGTCGGCCGGTAATGTGCATCAACCAGCCGGGAGGCTACAATACCGATCACTCCAAGATGCCACTCTGGATGATGCAGGACCATGGCGGAGGTGCTCTCCAGATCGTAATCGTTTTCGAGCATCTCCAGTGCCTGATTCGTGGTGAGCTGGTCGGTATCCTTACGAAGCTTGTTGATGCTTTCAAGCTTTCCTGCATAGTGTGCTGCCTCTTCAGGAGTCTCACTGATCATCAATTCAACGGCAGTAGTTGCATCCCCCATTCTCCCTGCAGCATTGATTCGGGGACCCAGGGAGAAAACGATATGGTTGGTGGAGACGGTTCCGGGCTCGAGGCCGGTTCTTGAGAGAAGCGCCCGGATTCCCGTCCGGGGTTCAGAGTTGATAAGTTTAAGGCCCTTGCGCATCATCACCCTGTTTTCATCCACAATGGGAACAATGTCAGAAGCGATCGATATCGCTACAAGATCAAGATAGGAGTAAGCGATGTCGGATGGTAACCCAAGCTTTTGAAGCACGGCCTGCAGAAGTTTAAAGCCGACACCCGCGCCGGACAGGCCTTTAAAGGGGTAGTCACAGTCCTGCCTTTTAGGATTGAGAACCGCAACTGCGTCAGGAATCTCTTCTCCTACCGTGTGATGATCACAAATGATGAGATCGATTCCATGCTGCTTTGCAAACTTTGCTTCATCAATGGCGGTAATTCCGCAATCCACGGAAACGATGAGGGAAGCATCTTTCTGAATAGCGTATCGGATTCCATCGGCATTAATCCCATACCCCTCCTTAAAGCGGTGTGGGATGTAGTAGTAGACGTCCAGCCCAAACTGTTTTAAGAACAAGTAGAGTATACTCACACCTGTGGTACCGTCTACATCGTAGTCGCCATAGATGACCACCCGTTCGTGGTTTCGTATGGCCGTGGAGAGGCGGCAGGCACCCGCCTCCATATCCTGCATCAGAAAAGGATTATACAGCAGGCTGGTATCCGGCCTGAAAAAAGATTTTGCCTTCTGGTAGTTATCAATTTTCCGTAGCCCCAGAAGGTATGCGATAATTTCCGGAACATTCAGTTCCTCCTGTAAATTGAGGACAGACTCCTTCCCCGGGGATGTAGAATAGACCCATTTGTAAGACATGGTTTATGGTTCGTTTTATTATCATTTAAAAAGGTGTGAAGGCGTCACCCTCTGGCACACCATAAAAAAACAGAATGGCTTCTCTAAAATAGTAAAATTCGGATGATAGAAATCTTTTAGGTGACAGACACCTGAAGGCGAAGCCAATGTCGGATCTTGTGGATGCTATCATAGCATAACAAAAGTGCAGCTTTTTAAAAAATTAACTTTCCATAGGGATCTGTGATTCTTTATACTACCTGCCTGGCAACGTCTCTTGCAGTCGCTCTCTTAAAATAGAGGCTTCTGCATTTACAAGAAACAATTCACTCAATTTTTCCCTCTTACTTGCGGCTGAAAAGGGAGCACAACCATCATTTGATAAACGTGCGAGCGCTATGAACATTTTTACCAAAACGATCTGGCAGAAGAAGAGAGAAGGCCCGGGAGCAATCTACCTGCTTCTGTTATGTATGATCTGGCTTTCAGCCTGTAAGTCGATCGCCAATACAGCGGGCCGCATCATCAGCGATCCTGAAATGGTGATCTTTTATCCGACATATGGGTATCTGGAAGAGGATGAGTGGGTGATCTTAATGAGAACCTATGTCTTTGAATACCGGAATGTACTGGAGGAAGTCGCAGAAAGCATTGGAACGGTCGGTAGAGAGCTGACTGAAGAAGAAACAGAGAGGTTTCATTACCGGATAAAAGATTTTGTAGTAGACAGCGAATCAAGGGAAATACCGGCATTCCGGTTTGTGGATGATCCTCTGCAGGAGGTGTTCCAGATTGTGAACTCCGATGGGGATCCGCTCCGGACAGATCTGAATGGCCTGATATCAGCCGAGTTCCGGCTTCCTGTGGCTACGGCAGAGCGAATTACGCAGGGGAGCGCGGCCGGTGGAGGGTGGTTGCAGATCCGGTCTGCAAATGAGGATCATGAAGGCGGGGGGTGGATCAGACTTCTTAAACCGGAAGGTGTTTCAGTGATCTCCGATATCGACGACACGATTAAAATAACAGATATTCCGGCAGGACGGTCTGTTGTATTAGAAAACACATTTTTCAAACCCTTTCAGGCGGTGCCGGGAATGGCAGAAAGGTATCAGGAGTACGGCCCTGAAGTTGCGTTTCACTATGTATCGGGCTCGCCCTGGCAGCTCTACAGGCCGCTTTCAGAATTTTTATGGTCGGATGAGGTCAACTTTCCACTCGGCTCATTTCATATGAAAACCGTAACGAAGAATCTGCTGAGCCTGTCGACCTGGTCAAGCCTGGGAGATCTGCTTTTTAATGAGGATTTTACTTACGAGCAGAAAAAGGAGCAGATTGAGGGAATTCTGAAGACGTTTCCGGACCGTAAATTTATTCTCTATGGAGATTCCGGTGAGTCGGATCCGGAGATTTTTTCTGAGCTGAATCAGATGTACGGTGATCAGATTGTGAAGATGGTGATCCGGGATGTGAGGGGAGTTCAGCAGGAAGACCCGGGCCGGCTGGAAGGCATGGAGGTTATCCCGGTGAACTAAGAACACAGCAGACGGAGGGCAACGCCAGAGATCCTGAGGTTACGATCCCATAAAAAAACCCGGAAGCAGCTGTGCTGCAGAGAGCACATCACTGTCCGGGTTTTATAAACTCACGGGCTGAATCAGCACCGGAAATAAGAGGTTTATCTCTTGGCAGGCTTGCTTCCCAGGTGCACGCCCTGGCCGTACGCTTCTGACACAGCTTCCATGATCGCTTCGCTCATTGTCGGGTGCGGATGGATCGCGCGAATAATCTCATGGCCAGTGGTTTCCAGATCGCGAGCCACAACCGCTTCCGC
>CALKWT010000105.1 GCA_938003885.1 uncultured Balneolaceae bacterium
TAAAGTCAACAGGCCATTGAAAGTATGTTGTAGAACAGGTTTATCAGGAAATGGTACGGCATTCTCCACATAGGCCTCAGGGTACCAGCTCTTAATTGCATCACCTAATCTGGTCAGTTCTGCCTTTGGGTCTCGGTCATCTGTTCTGTTCCAAAGGGTCATTTTAAAATTATGTTGTACTGGAACAGGCCGGCCATGATGGCCCCAAGTTGCAAGAAGAAAATGAATAGCAGTAGGCTGATCGGAGAACCAGTGTAATATCAGCTCGATACCAAGTGGAATCAACAAATCTTCCTGATACTTAACATCTGCATCAAGTAACTCAATGATAGGAGAAACATGGCCAGCTCGTGGATGCCTGGATTTGTACATTCTATTTTGAAATCCGTGATTCACTTTCCCGGCATCATGAATGGCTGCCAAAACCGACAACCGGGCAATATGCGTATCCGAGAAATCCTTCCAGCCAATGAGCCTGGCTATGCGCTTTTTCAGAATGGTCCTTTTTAATAATGTTTCTACAGTAGAAGCAATATCTGCAGAATGTGCGAGCAATGGATGCCACCCTACAATATCCCCATCTTCATTATGGTTTAATTTTGCCCAAAAACCTGTAGGCTCTCCTTTCATAATTACTTATTTAAAAAGTTGACCAATCAATTTTTTTTACTCCCGCTTCTCCAACGGTGGCTATTCCCCCTTTTTCGATCAATTTCCAGAAAAGAGCCCTTGTTATCTCGGTATCTGTAACGGCAGTATGTAGTTTCCCGTCCACACGAATATCAAACTCCTTTAAGATCCGGGATAACTGATAGCTACTCTTGCCAGGTAACAATTTTCTGCTCAGGCTGAGTGTGTCAATATATTTCAATGAGGGACCTTCAAACCCATATCTATCCGCTTCGTATGAGAGAAACCAAAAATCAAATTGCAAATTGTGTCCGACCACTACCCCTCTTTGGAGGGTCTGCAATACTTTTTGTAGCTCAACATTGAAAGTGCCTGAGTCTTCCCGCCATAAATAAAGTTGCGAATTACGATCCAGAATGGATATTTCCGTAATTTTCGCCCCTCTATCAGGTCTCAAACCAGTTGTTTCAATGTCAAAGAAAAGAAAGTTCGTAAGTTCAATTGACGTTGATTTCTCGGGTTTATCGTTTCTTAATTTGTAAATAGGTCGGTATTTACCCCTTATCATCTTCTATTTATCCTATCGTTCGTGATAATCGAGCTACTTATAGAACTCCCCGGCTGGCGGTTGTTGATTTTTGTATGCAACCGCTTTTTTGATTGATATAATTCCAAATAGTAGCCTCATATGTGATACCCCTAATGTAGTTTTTATGGTTTCCCCCAAGCCATTGTCCCAAAAACCCCAAAACCACCCTGTTTCAATGGGAGCCAGAAAACCTTGCTGTGTTTATTATGCTTATAATTTATGAGCAATGCAATGTTTATTAAAAGAATTCTAATCCTCAATTCGCTTTTATCATCTTTATTGCTTCCCTCTTTCAGCAGGTACTCTGCTATATCAACCACAAAACCCTGCCTGTCATCAGTTGTCAACTGAACCAGTATAATCGTGAACAAAGCCCACCTTTAATAGTCTCTGAGAAGTACTCCTGCGTAGAAGCAGGAGTACTTGTGTCTTCTACCAGGGATTGGCCAGAATCCGCTCGGCTTCCTCCCTGCTCACTCCCCGGTTCCTCATGATGTCCTGTATCACGTCCTCTATCACCTGCTGAGACTCCTTGCTCCTGACCGGCTTGTTCTCCGGCTCGGGCCTGCTGATCCCTGACTTCTTCAAATCTTTTACGAATGTTATCGTAGCCTTGTCTGTAGTTTCTTCCTCGCCCGGCATCACTATCCGCAAAGTGCACCCCGGAATGTTTCTGAGGAGTATTCTGACAACGTTAGTAACGATAGTTGATATTTTACAGGGCATGGACTACCACCGAGTTAATCCCTCGTGCCATAACCCTTTCTGCTCCATACCAATAAAGCCATCCGAAGTGACTACATCCTGTCACCCCAGTAAAAAGATTTTTTCAGGCCGTACTTTAAGGCGAAAATATTCGCCTATAGTCCGCCTTTGTATTCACATACGAGTGCGGGAATAAACTCAATTATTATCGCATGATTCCCCATCAACACTTTAACTGCCTGTGCATCTTCGAAGCAGCTGAAACTTTTTACACCAGGCCGGTTTAAGAATCAGGTGTTGTCCATTCAGAATGATCATGGGCTCTGATGATGAGCTCAACACGCTGTATAGTGAATTTCAGCAGTTTTCAGCTGAATTCACCAGACAATACTATTAAACAACTGTATCTTCAATCAACTCAAGTTTTCTGAATTTTTATGTTACGGAGAAATTTTTTTTCAAATGTTATTAGCCATAACCGCTGGCATCTCATCCCCCTTATGGCTCTGTTCACAATATCCCTCGCAGCCTGCAGCGATGTAAATTCGACTGATGAGGAGGGTACAGGTGAGATAAGCCTCTATCTTTCCGGTAATTCAGAATACGGGAAAGCAGTATCAATCGAAAGCGATTCACAGAACAGGCCATCAATTGGCACACTAGAAGAGGTCAATCTGGATGTGGTGCACGTCCGGGTGAAGCACGTTCCTTATCCACCAGTAGAGTCTGATGAGGATGAAGATGGGGGTTGGCATGAGATCAATGTAGAGCCTTTTGTTGTGAACCTTCTGGAGCTTTCCCATGCGGATACACTGATCGCCCGTGCAGACCTACCTGCTGGCCGCTACTCTGAAATTCGTTTGGTTCTCGGTTCAGGAAATCATGTGGTGGCGGATGGTGCGGTTCACGACCTGAAGGTCCCAAGTGGTTCAGCATCCGGCTATAAAATCAAGTTCGACGAGAGACTTGACAGGGGAGACCGGCTCGATCTTATTCTTGCCTTTGATGTGATCGATTCGATCCATCGCACAGGTAACGGCCAATACATGCTTCGCCCTGTGATTCATGTCTCTTCACGGCACCTGAACCGGTAAATGCGGATCGCAGAGCCGAACTTTACGATGTGTTTCTGTACTAGTATTGTGATAGATCCCGCTCAACTGTTCTTATGCTAAACGGTTCAACAAGTCGGCATCTGTTCAGAGCAGGCAGTCGGGATGAACTCTAACCATTTTAAAGCAGAATTCAGGAGATGATTGGAAGGTGCCCCGGTTCACCTGAGTTGCAAAGGGTGGTGGTGCGCCAATCCAAATCTTTTATCAATTCTCCTTCGGCATTAACCTTCCTTATGTTCATTCAATAAAAAAACCTCCGGATCTTTTCAGATCACGGAGGTTTCTAAAAGTACGGTATCCTGAGATCCCTACAGTTTCACAACATTTCCGGTTTTCACGGACTCATCACTGGCCAGAACAATTTTCAACGTATTGACCACATCGTTCAGGTGTGTGGAGAGGTCCAGATCTTCCTGAATGGCTTTCAGGAAATACTCCTGCTCATACAGGCATAGCTCATCATGATCCGGCTGTTTAGGTGCATCCAGAATCTGATCGTCATGTACCAGATTTCCATTTTTATCGGTTTCAGAGGAGTGGAGACGCAGTTGCTCTACAGTGGTGTGTTCAGCTATATCCGCAGAGGATCCGCGCGGCAGATCAAAGGTGTTTTTACGGATATTCACGCTGCCTTTTGGCCCCATCACATCTTTTACAAAATAAGCCTGCTCACTGATCATGGGCCCCCATCCGGACTCGTACCATCCGATAGATCCATCGTCAAAACGGACCTGAAGCTGACCATAGTTGTACTGATCTTCGTCGATTTCATCCGTTAAGCGGGCACCAATAGCGTGAACACTGACAGGGTTTGCTTCAGTCATCTGGCACATCACATCGACGTAATGTACCCCACAGTCCACAATCGGAGACATCGCTTCCATGATATTCTTATGGACTTCCCATTCACCTGCTGTACTCTGCTGGTTCAGGTTCATCCGCATGACAAGCGGCTTGCCAAGATCCTTTGCTTTTTCAATAAAGAGGTTCCAGCCGGGATGGTGTCGAAGGATATAACCTACAACGACTTTCTTGTTCGCCTTTTTGGCTGCTTCCACAATCGCTTCAGCATCTTCTACGGTTTCAGCAATCGGCTTTTCAACAAATACATGCGCACCCGCTTCCAGGGCTTTCAAGGAGTATTCCGCATGGGTTGATGGATAGGTGCTGATACACACCGCATCCGGCTTGGATTCTTTCAGTGCGGTTTCATAATCATCGAACAGGGGATAGCCACCGCCCAGTTGTTCATTCAGACGCTTTTTGCTATCGCCCCGGCTGACAAGTCCCACGATGGAAAACTCTTCCAGCTGATGGTACGCCTTGGCATGAGAAGCCCCCATGTTACCGCAGCCTACCACCAATACTTTAATAGGATTTTTCATATCGTCAATTAATTTGGTGTAAATTCTTTAGATGGTTATCGCTATAATATAACAAAAGTTACGCTATTCTTTTACCCGGTTGAGGCGCATCATCCGCAGTATCCAGTCCGGGATGGGCTTCTGCTCTTTTCGATTGACAAGATCCAGGTTCCAGCCGATCTTCTTCAGCAGCGGAAGTTTGTGGGCCTGAACAAATTCAATCAGTGTGCCATCGGGATCTTCGATGTAGGCAAACCTGCCTGAAGTCTCTCCCATATCAAACGTGGATCCACTGTCTACTGTAAAAGGGTAGCCCAAATCGGCGCATCTCTGCTTCAGACGATCCAAATCGGTCACATCAAAACAGACATGGATAAAACCGGGGTCGCCCCAGAGACGATTCTCATAGATCTTTCGGGGCTCAGCATCTAAAAGCTGTATCAGCTCGATATCTACATGGCCAAATAGCCGGCTGAAAGCTCCTTCATCCTTTTGCGGCTTTCGGAGAAGAATCCGGCGGAACTTGTGCGGGGATTGCAAATCTTCGAAGATGCCGGTTTCATCATAGATCACCTGATTAAATTCAAAGGCCTTCTGATATAGCGGCAGGACAGCATCGATATCACTCACACCGATGATTACGCCGCACACCCCCCCTGCATCCGCCTTTTTGCTGAACCACGAATCACCCCGTACGATCTGAAAACGGTTGCCATTCGGATCGGTTGCAAGTGCCGTGAGATTCCCATCGGGAGCCTTTTTGGGCTCTGTTACCGTGAGTTCAGAAACTGTGGTGAGATGTTTCCAGGTTTTCTCCACATTTTTAGTTTTCAACTTCACTGCATTGATCCCTAAATCTCCCATCTTGGGTTTGAACCCGGGGTTTTCGGGGGTACGGCTTTTAAACTGCCAGATTTCGAAGCCGCCGCCGCCATTCAGATTAAGGGCCAGAACTGCCCGTCTGGAGTGGACCTCATCATTTGTGTAGGAGGTCATCAATGAGGCTTCCGCTATATCATCAAAGACAGAAATATCGGTGCCGAATGCGTTTCTGTAGATTTTCCATTTCGTGTCGATATCGGTAACCCCAATTCCAACTTGTTGTATACCGGTAATCAGCTGTGACATGTAGATAACTTAAGATGTTGATTGAATATCAGCCAAAGGTACTACATTTATCATGAATTAGAGAAGCCTTTTGCAATATTTCACCCTTTGAAGGGAGAACTCGCCCTGTTGATGTATCCGTGTATAGCACTGCTCAGAAACAGAACTCCGGACACAGCCAGGGAGAATACCACGATGACCTGAGGCCCGTTCCAGTTTGCTACGGCGATCGCAATTAGTGCCCAGACACCCACCAGGGCAAACTCACGCATGTTCCGGGTCCAGGTCAGCAGCAGGTTGATCAATCCGGTGGCAAGGATCATGATGACGGCCCAGGTAACCTCCGGGAGGCCGAAGCCCTGCCAATCGATTTTAGTCAGATAGGCAGCGATATTGGTGATCAGGGCGACTGTCACCCAGCCCGAGTAGAGCGAGAAAGGCCACCAGACAAAGGCAATTCTGGAGATGGGGGCATCATACAGTTCCATCCGAGTATTTACGACGATTCTGAATAACGAGAAAAGCAGTAGAAACATAACGATAACAGAGAGTCCTGTATATTCGTAAAGCCAGCTTAACAACCAGAGAATATTTGCTAGGCAGGAGATCAAAAACCACCATCCGGTCTGATTTACAATATCATCATCGGCGCCTTTTATAAAAAGACTGCGCCCCTGATAGGCAATAAAAGCCAAAAGTCCCAGATAGATCAGGCCCCATATCGAAAAAGCGTAGCCGGCCGGGGTGAAATAGTTCTGATATTGGGCCGATACCTCTCCGACAATCGTCCCATTAAACGTACCTGTGTTAGCAAGGTAGTTGATGAAGATCACGATCAGCAGGGAAGCACCATTGAGTACCTGCAGGATTTTCTTTGTTGTACTATTCATCGTGTGCTGATCGGCGTCAGGAGAATTGCGGTCCGTGCTATCGATTGATTGGGTCATAGGGTCTCCACTGGTTCTGAAATAGGTTCTCGAGTTTGGCTGCAGAAGGTAATCAAACATCCAATGATACCTGATTCATTCCCCGGTGATGAAAATAGAGAGGAGATCGTGCGGTTCGGCCGGGTGCGATAATGACACGTTTAGCCTTTCTGTCTATCAATTTCCGGGCGGCGGGCAGCAAGATACAGGAACGATCTGCCATCCTGGAGTGTGGATAGGGGCTTCAGGCCCCGTACCGGATAAAGGAGGGATCCTGAAGTTGGGGTGTACGTTTCTCCTCCAGCCGCTGATAAAAACGTTTCTCCACATCAGTGAGGGTATGCACAACTTCAGGGTTTGCATCCGTTAGAATCTGGCCGGGGCGCACGGTCTGCAGGTCGAAACCAGCTTTGGTTCGGTTGTTTATACGAATGCGCCGGTATGTTACCTGAAGTGCCAGTCCGGGTTTAAGGCCGATGGTAGGGCCATATCTCTCGACAACGAGATCCTGAACCCGGTCGTTGACCAGTTTAAGTTGATCGCCAGCAAACCCGCCATCGATCTTCCCGATAGGGATGAAGGACTCTTCATACCGGGGATCCTTATCGACAGAGACCCCCAGGGTAAACCGGGAGTAAGGCCCTTTCCGCATGTCGCTCTCCGCATGGGCATACATGACCATGGTGCTGAGGGTCGGCTCCTGCTTTTTCAGATGAAGCCAGGAGTCGTTGCGCTCCCCGTATTCATAGGCGCTGCCTAACTGTTTAAGAATCAGGCCATCATTACCCAGCGAGAAGGAATGGTTCAGCCGGGATAGTAAATCTTCTTCACTATTTGCGGCAAATTGACGGGTTACCGGAATCTCAAATGTTTCAGAGAGGATTTCCAGAGCGTTCCGGCGGTCTGTAAACGGTGCACTGACAAGGGTTGTATTATCATGGAAAAGCAGATCAAATGCGATAAAAAGTGCGGGCTGGGCTGCCAGCTCTTCCTCCGAAAGATTTTTGAGCTTCATTCGGGCCTGCAGCAAAGGGAGAGGAAGGGTTCTGTCTTTCTTGAACAGAATCAACACGCCATCGAGGACGACAGGAGGAAGGTCCCGGCTCTGAAAGTACGCTACCACATCAGGAAAGTAGTGGCTGATGTTATTCAGGTTTTTGTCAAAAATCTGAACGTCGGTTCCAGCAATGTGAAGCTGTGCACGAAGGCCGTCGAGCTTATCTTCTGCGACCTGTTTGCCCCTTTCTAACGCTGCAGGCAATGTTGCCGGGCTCGTATGCATCACAGGTACCGGCTGGAAGAGTCTGAACTCAGCACCCTCCAGATCGTGCTTTCGGGCCAGCAGTGCCGTTTCGCCGAGAGAGTTTGTCTTCATATGGGCATGCCGGGTTCTTGCCGGGTCCGCCTTGAAGGCGCCGGCGATGGCCGCCTCGATATCCTGAACCTGGAGGCCTGCAAGGGGTGAGCGGGCTTTCATGATCTGGAGAAAAAACTTTATTTCAAGCGGAGTCATCGTTTCCCACGCGGCGTGGAGAATCCCAGTCTTCTTCTTTCTGTTACGGGCACTCCAGAGTTCTTCATATATCTGCTGAACCTCCGAAAGCGACAGGCCGGCCGGCTCGCGGCGGCTCCGGGCCTCCGGAACATTTTCCATCAACCGTTCAATCGTTTCGGAATGACTGCCTGTGGCAGCCTTCGACGGCTTGTACACAATATCGTAGTCAATCTTGCAAAAGTCAGCAGCAGCCAGACCAATGGTCCGGGCTCCTGCTGAAATCCGTTTGCCCGAGATATCAGGGAAAGCTCCTTCTCCCGTAAACTGAACCATCAGCAGCAGCTCATTGTCGGAAAGAGGAAGGGCAAGGGCTGCAGAAAGAAGAGTGATTTTGTCCCCGCGGTACCGCTGATCTTCTATCTCCTGAAGCAGGCTGCAGAGCTCTAGGAAGGTAAATTCTGAGTCGGAATGCATCATCCGGAAGGGCCGGGTTAAATTCGAACAGGAAATGTTTTAACTTATCGGGAGTCAAATCGTTCATCCGACAACAAAATATCACTATTTATTTGAAATTGTGATTTGAGATATCAGATTGGGTATTGTTTGTTATATCTCTGTCGCATTATTATCCTGAAGCAGAAATGAGGGGACAGCTTATAAATTTGAAAGAGGGGGGTGGGGGTGCGATGTAAATCAAGAGTACCCTCTCACATTTAATAGTGAATTTGGGCAGGCGTTTTTTTTGGGTGTGTATGTCGGTATTCGTGGGAATGGCTAATTTTAAATCAAGTACCGAAAATGGAATCAGGAGTACTAACAATATTTGCAAATCTCAT
>CALKWT010000106.1 GCA_938003885.1 uncultured Balneolaceae bacterium
TAATATGGAGTTCGGCAGCCATGCTCTCCAGATCTTCACTGTTGATCATCTCCTCCCCTGGCTCCTGATCCGAATCTTTTTTGTTCAGCGCCCGCTGCAGGATTTCAATGGCTTCTTTTTTGGAGTAAGAGTTCATCAACTGATCAGTTTCTATGGATATAAGGCTGAATATACGAACAAAAACGACGGCCCGTTTCAGTTTTATCAATGAACCCGGTCAGCAATCGGGTCAATATTTTGGAATCCGATGGATGCATGAACCGGAGCTGCATATTTCGTTTCCGGGCTAACATAATAGTTCAGAGACCGGCTGAAAAAGAACGTATCACGATTCTTTCGGTTTGCTGAACGGTAATTTGGCAATGAGTTTCACCTTTTCCTGTTTATGATACCAATCATTGCCGACCAGCTCTGCCTCTTCAATAACACAGCTGCCAAAAACCGTATCCCTTAGCAAGGTGATTTTTTCAATAAACTTTTCAGGGGTTTCCAATGGTTCTTTAAACCGAACAGCTGTGATATGTGCAGTTTGCCGTTCATAGATTTTGTCCATAGAGTGTTCCAGGCGGGAGCTTTTAAAATTCTCTCTAAGAGTGTTTCTCAGTACCGGGAGCTGATCCCCTTTTGGAAATCCCTGAATCAATAAACATGAAGGGGAAGCGGTCAAGCCCCTGAATTCAATTTCAAAGGGGAGGATAGACGAGAGAGAAGATTGTACTATTTTTTGATACTCAGAAACGTCAATTTGGTCAAGTGAAAAACCACTGTAACAGGAGATGAGGGTCAAAACGGTAACATGTAAGTCGGACCCGGGATAGTAGTACTGATGTGGAGCAGCCGTTTTGATCTCATCCAGAACGTCTGAAATATTTCGTTTCACCTCTTTGGAAGGCCGGACGATCAGGCTGACCCCATATCGGTCGTCTGTCTCGGAATTGAGCACAGGATCCAGTTCAAACCTGTTTCTGCTGAATTTTTGCAGAGATTCATTCCAAAGCCCGTTGTAGATCCGTTTTAAATTCAAGACGCGTGATGTTTATTCAAGAGATGTAACGAAGTTGTTTTCACTGATTTGAATCATTCAAGAGATTGAGCTTAATCACAACTGATGGTAACAGTTCAGCGTAAGCCTGCATAGATAGCTCTTATAACGGGCGCAAAGTTCTTTTGATCCGGTAAGATCAGCCACTCATCGTTCCGCACGAGAGGAAGAGCCTTTTAGACACTTACCACCTATTCGCTACGGCCCATCTTCCCTTTCGGCCCTCTGCACGGCCTCTTTTTCTTTAGGGCTTCTCGTAAGATTCCGAAGGGATCTTCTTTGAAGCAGGAGTTACGTCAACCGAACATTTTCGGTGGGTAGGTCGTAGCGTGCACTCCCAAATACCCGTTTCAGATTGGTCAAAATAACCTTTATTTTTAAGGGATAAAACAAGATGTGATAAACCCATTTTAGAGAAAAACTCATGAAGTTAGTAGACCCGTCAGGTAAAGAGATAACGAGTAAAGAGAATAAAGAAGCGAATGAACTGGAAAGTCAGCTAGAAAAGCAGATCAGCAAATTGCTGGAGCCGATCTTCACCAAGATTCAGCTCTCAGGGGCGCAGATACCTCAGCAGCAGCTCTTGCAGCTAACCTCAGCCGCACATCAGATGCTGTTCAACAGAATGGTGTATAACCTGATATTGAAGAGCGGGATAAAGGATCTGAAGGAAATTTTAAGCGACGATGATGTGGAAGAGATGCAAACCTCTCTGAGTAATCAGCTGCAGTTTGTGGATCGTTCCGCAGCGGAGCAGATGAACAATCCAGATCAGGATATGTAATACTGACCGGCTGGTTTTTATATTTTTTTCAACCATCCGACTCTGCCGTTTGAAAAGCCATCATAATTGTTATATTAATCGGGTTGGCAGGAACATGCGATGCAAAAAAAAACCGACCACATATTTACCTATCCGCCCAACCTCCACGAGCTGGATCTGGCTACCATGGTTTCGATGTACAGAGACCGGGGCGAACCACGCCGGGCTGCACCGGGTAAATATCTTGCTTGCTGTCTGACCCGAAAGCTCGTCAAAGATGCAAAGTGGTGGTTTGGCCTCTATTACAGCCAGCTGTCGTGGGATAAATTGCTTACCCGCAACTCGGGTGGGTATCCGCTGACCGAAGCTGAGATGAGCGCATTGGGCTTGATCTTCACCATGCAGGACGATCCGCCCCAACGGGAGTTTATCGAGAAAAATATGGGAGTTCTGCCCAAACTGGCATATCTGATTATCAACGATATCCGCCAGTTCGGTTTCATTGAAGAGAGTGAGCATGGACTGTTAACCATTACCCAGAAAGGAGAACAGGCTCTGAACGGAATCAGCCGCCGGCTCTATGGGAAAAGGTTTACTCCGGTCATGCTTGAACTCTACCAGAACGATCCGGAGTTTGCCAGAAAAATCGCGCCGGAAGATGACCAGCCAACTCTGTTTTAAGCAGAACTTTCAACTCCGTCAGTATTGGCCTGAAAAAAATCATATCTTTCACTTTTTTAAAAGAACCTGAATGTGAATCGGGCTTTCCGGCAAGGCGAAGTCCATGATTCACTCCGCATAGTGGGTTCAGAATATTAAATTTTAGTGCACCATGGAAACATATCTGCAGAGCCGCATAACGGATGCACTGCTGAAAGTTGGCGTCGAACAGGACAACCTTCCCGAGATTAAGATTGAAACTCCCCGGGTGGCATCTCACGGAGATGCAGCCACCAATGTAGCGATGACGCTCGCCTCTGTTCTGAGGAAAAACCCCCGACAGATTGCACAGGATATTATTGACAATCTGGAGTTAGACAGTCAGAAAATTACAGCGGCAGAGATTGCCGGCCCCGGTTTTATCAACTTCAGATACTCGGAAAATTACCTCTATGAGCAGTTGCACTCTCTGCTGGAG
The DNA here is from genome assembly GCA_938003885.1 of uncultured Balneolaceae bacterium. Taxonomy (GTDB): domain Bacteria; phylum Bacteroidota; class Rhodothermia; order Balneolales; family Balneolaceae; genus Rhodohalobacter. The sequence goes on from CALKWT010000106.1 coordinate 2,944, forward strand.
AGCGGAGATAAATATGGGGAGACTGAGGATTTCAAAGGGTTGCGGGTGCTGGTAGAGTTTGTAAGTGCCAACCCAACGGGCCCCCTGACGGTCGGGCACGGTAGAAATGCGGTGCTGGGAGATACGGTAGCACGCCTGCTCGAATGGAGCGGGGCGGATGTGGACAGAGAGTACTACTTCAACAACGCCGGAAGGCAGATGAGAGTTCTTGGACAGAGTGTACAGGCCCGTTATCACCAGCTGTTTGGTGAGAAAACCGAATTGCCAGATGGCGGATATGAAGGGGAGTATATCCAGGATATCGCAAAACAGCTTGCGGATGAATATGGGGAGTCGCTGCTGCAGGAGGCGGGAGAAGAGGTCTTCCGGCAAAAAGCGGAAAGGGCCATTTTCGAGGAGATAGGCCGGACTCTGGAGAGGATGAATATTAAAATGGACTCCTTCTTCAATGAGCATACGCTTTATGAGGATGGATCCATCGACCGGACCGTGCAGGCGATCCGGGAGAAAGGATATGCCTATGACAAGGATGGAGCGGTATGGTTTAAAACCACCGAATTTGGGAAAGATCAGGATACCGTACTGATTAAAAGCAGCGGAGAACCTACCTACCGGCTGCCTGACATTGCCTACCACGTTCATAAGCTGGAGCGCGGATATGATCTCTGCCTGGATGTATTCGGAGCCGACCATATCGATACCTATCCCGATGTGAAAAAAGGAGTAGAGGTTCTGGGATATGACGCCTCCAAGATAGATGTCCTGGTCTATCAATTTGTCACGCTGGTGAAAGATGGCAAGCCTTTCAAGATGAGTACCAGAAAAGCCAATTTCGTTACCCTGGATGAGCTGATGGATGAGGTGGGGGAAGATGTGACCCGATTTTTCTTTTTAATGAGATCTCCCAATACCCATCTTGAGTTTGATATCAGCACTGCAAAAGAGGCCGGGGAGAAAAATCCGGTTTTTTATCTTCAGTATGCGCACGCCAGGATTCAATCTATTCTGCGCAAAGTGAAAGAGGTGAGCAACGATGCCTGGCAGATGCCTGCAAAAGAAGAGCTGAATTTACTGCAGCATGAAACCGAGAAAGCACTTATCAAGAAGTTACTCGCGTTCCCGGGGGCCATTACCGCTGCCGCCGTGAGCCGTGAGCCGCATAAGCTGATTACCTATCTGAATGAGCTGGCCTCCGCCTTTACCTCATTTTATCACGACTGCCGGATCCTTGGGGAGTCCACTGGCCTGATGGTCGCACGCGCTTCGCTTGCACATGCAACTGCAACAGTACTGGCAAATGGCCTGACGATTTTAGGCATTGAGGCACCCGACCGGATGTGAGGCAGCAGCCCAGGGCGTGCTGCCTGCTATCTGCCCTTAGTATGGCATAAAAAATGTGGCCGGCCAGCAGTGAACAGGGCCTCCTCTCTCTGATGGGAAGTTGTGAAATTTTATATCCGATTGAAGATTAAGAAGCGACTTTGTATATAATTGTCTATATCTTGTTAGCACTTTTAATGAATGCCATGGAAAGAGAATCCAAGTCAACGAGAACGATCAAACCATTACCACAGACCTATGAAATTTAATGTATCCAGCAGTGATCTGAACAGCGGCCTTTCAGCGGTTATCGGGGCCGTTCCTGGTAAAGCTACCTTACCGATTTTGGAAACTATTTTATTTGAAAGTGAAGATGGCCGTTTAAAGCTGACTGCAACTGACCTGGAAATTTCGATCATAGAGTACATTGAAGCTGACATTGAAGAAGAAGGTTCTGTTGCTATTCCTGCCCGCAGAGTACTGGATACACTGAGACAGCTGCCCAATATTCCCGTTTTCTTTTCCGTGGATGAGGACAACAATGTCGAATTCAAAACGGACAAGGGAAGGTACAAACTGATTGGCGAGGAGGCCGATGAATTCCCTTCGATTCCCGATATGGAGGGCGGAGTGCGGTTCAATACGGAAACAAAGCTCGTGCAGCAAGCGATTGCAAAGACCGTTTTCGCCGTATCAACGGATGACCTGCGACCGGCCATGATGGGTGTCTATTTTGACATCGGCCCGGAAGAGTCAAAATTTGTTGCAACGGACGGCCACCGTCTGGTGCGCTTCATCAATAAAAATTTCAAATCGGAGAAGGCACTATCCTTCATCGTTCCGGACAAGGCGTTGGGCCTGGTTTCAAAATCTTTGAATGCGGCTGAGTGCGAGTTGATTGTAACAGATGACCACGCTCGTTTCAGCAGCGGCAATACCATCATCATAACCCGCCTGATCAACGAACAGTATCCCAATTATGAATCGGTCATTCCGAGAGATAATGACAAGAAGATGCTGATCGAGAAGGCACAGATGCTCTCGACCGTCCGGAGGGTATCGGTATTTTCAAGCACCACCTCCCGACAGATCCGGTTGCAGCTAAGTACCGACAAGCTGACGATCCGTGCGGAAGATCTCGACATGAGCAGCGAGGCAAAAGAGACGATTGCCTGCGAATATACGAATGAAGAGATGGAGATCGGGTTTAATGCACGATATCTTGCAGATGTTCTGGGCAATGTGGACGGAGAGGAGGCTTACTTCGAATTTTCGACACCCAATCGTGCAGGAATTGTGAAACCTGCCGATGAAAAAGAAGGGGAAGAGATGCTGATGCTCGTGATGCCTGTTATGCTGAACAGCTATGCATAAAGATAGCAGATAGTTATGCCTTTAATTACGCTTACAACAGATTTCGGTCTTCAGGATCACTATGTGGGCGTTATAAAAGCAGCAATTCTGGGGATATGTCCAAAAGTACGACTGGTTGATATCTCTCATGAGATTCCTCCACAGGATATCATGGCAGGGGCCTGGGTTGTCAGAAATGCGGCTCTTTACTTTCCGCCAGGCACCATCCACCTTGTTACCGTCGATCCCGGTGTGGGAACAGACCGTAAACCAGTGGCCCTTAAAATTCAGGATCAGATCTTTGTAGGCCCGGATAACGGACTTTTTTCCCTGATCGGAGAGGAGTACGAGTATCAGGCCTTTCATCTTACAAATGAGCTCTACTGGCGGAAGAACAGATCCAATACCTTTGACGGACGGGATATCTTTGCTCCTGTCGCAGCTCATCTTGCCAACGGTGTTCCGATGGAAGAGATGGGGGTCCCTCTGGAGAAATTGGTAACCTATCGTTGGGCCGCTCCCATTTCCGATCCCGACGGCATTCAGGGCTGGGTGGTCCACATCGACCGGTTCGGTAACCTGGTGACGAATATCTCCGAAGAGATTATCACTGAAACAGCCCGGGGCCTGGCCCTTCGGATCTATGTCGGCAATACGATTCTGGATGAAATTGATGAGACATTTGCCAGTGTGACGGAGGGGGAACCGGTTGCCTATATTGGCAGCTCGGGGAATCTGGAAATTGCCATCAACAAGGGGAATGCCCAAGTGATGCTGGGTGTGGAAAAAGGTGCCCAGGTATCTATTGTTGTTCAGAAACCGGTACAGTGATACCGGCCAAAAGAGAGACGGGTTACGGTAAGCAGATCCCCGAACCGGCAATTGCCGCTAATCGAAACTGACGACCCTGCAATCATTCCAGGATCTTACGAAACCGGGACACTTTTTAAACGTAAACAGAATTGTATTCCAAGCAACCATTCAACCGGACATTCTATTGCTCATACGTTCACCAAAATTCGACCGGGAGAGTATCGAACTGCCTGTGGGGGCCTCCATTGTATCCACACCGTTCAACGGGACCGTATGTTCTGCAGCCGGTGATGAATATCCGATCCGAAACAATATCATCGATCTGATTCCCGAGGCAAAAAACTATAGCCTGGCGCAGCAGACCAACCACTGGGCGCTGACAGCCTCCCTCTATGAGGATCTGTGGCGGGTGCGTTCTCTCTCTTTTCTCACAGGCCACTCTTTTCCCATTAAGAAAGAGATGGAGCTTCTTACCCGCTGGGTGCAACCGGCACCCGGAAAAACGTACCTGGATGTGGGTTGCTCGACGGCCCTCTACGCCCGGGCGCTTAAAAAGGCAGAACCAGCCAGTATTCAGGTAGCACTCGATTTTTCGATGCCGATGCTGGAAGAGGCGCGCATAAAAGCGGAGGCAGACGAAACCGAACTCTACCTGATCCGCGCAGATGCCTCAGAGATGCCTTTCTTCAGCGGCACGTTTGATGGTATGGTAATGGGGGGAACCCTGAATGAGCTGAGTGATCCGGCCAGGGTACTCTACGAGTGCAGGCGAACATTAAAAAAGGGAGGTACTCTTTTTATAATGCATCTGATCCAGTCGGATCGATGGGTAGGAAGAATGATTCAGGCATCTGCTGAATGGAGTGGCCTTCGGTTTTTCACACTAAAAGAGAGCCGTGAACTGTTCGAGCGGACAGGATTCCAGCTCGAGGAGCAGTACACTAAAAGTATTGTATCCTTCACCCGTCTGTGTGCTGTTTAACTATTTCAGATACTCCAGCCATTTCTGATCTCCCGATCCGTTTCTGCGCCTTTCTCCTGTCATGGCTGGTGTGGGGTGGGAACCTCCTCCCGTCAGGTGCATCTTCTCACCCGTTTATCCTACTCTTTTGTCAGCATATCCACGATCAGGAGGTCTGATATTTTAAGCCCCTCTTCCGTAAAAGCAAGCCTCTCCCGATCCGCTACCACGGTGCCGGCATCTATCTGGAAGTCCCGCCACTCCTCCTGAGCTGCATTCAGGGTGTATTGGTAGTGTGACTTCAGCTCCTCAAAGAAGATCCCCTTACGGGTCCGGAGGCCAATAATCAGCCTCTCCTCAGCCAGCCGGGGGAGATCGAGCTCTTCAGACTCTTCGATAAGAGATCCGCCCTCTCCCGCTTCCCGGATATACTTGTTCAGATCTGCTACATTCTTTCTGCGCACTGCACTGCTGCGGGAGGTCCAGTAGAAAGAGTGGGCGGACGGACCAAATCCAAGATAGTCCTTATGCTCCCAGTAGTTGGCGTTGTGAACAGCTTCTTTTCCGGGAAGTGCATAATTGCTCACTTCATACTGAACCATTCCGTGGCTGCCCAATGTCTCCCGGACAAGATCCAGATGATCTGCCACCTCTTCATCTTCAGGGGGTTTGATTCGGCCGAGGCGTACCTGTTTTCCCAGCCGTGTCCTTGGTTCCACAGTCAGGGAATAGGCGGAGATATGGGGCGGGCTGAACTCAAGAAGTTGCAACAGGTCAGCTTTCAGCATGCTCAGGCTCTGGCCCGGATTCCCGTAGATCAGATCTGCAGTAAAGGAAGGGAAGCCGGTTTCATGAATTGCATTCAGTGCCTGCTTTGCTTCCTGCCGATTGTGGGCGCGATTCATAAACCGCAGCAGATTCTCATCAAAGGTCTGGACGCCCATACTCACCCGGTTGATACCGAACCCGCGCAGCATTTTCAGATAGTCCGGGGTGATATCATCGGGATTGACCTCTATGGTCACCTCTTTCAGTTCTGTTGCAAAGGTGTGGTGTACAGCTACGAAAATGGCTTCCAGCTGCTTTGCGTTTAAAAGAGAGGGGGTTCCGCCTCCCAGGTAGAGAGTCTCAACCGGTGTAGCAACAAAGGGCGTGTTTTGGGAGGATGTTATCTCTTTTACGAGGGATGAAACAAAGGGATCGATATATTGCCGGTTGGTTGAAAAGAAGAAATCGCAATAGCTGCACGCCTGCTTGCAAAAAGGGATATGTATGTAGATTCCGGCCATAATGGTCAGCGATTCGAAAAGAGTGAATCGGTTCAGCAGAAGTTTATTTCTTGCGTTTGTAGAATGGATTTTCCTTATAGGTATCTTCCCGCCGGTAGGCGCGCTGATACTTGACATAGTTTGCGGCATTTTGCCTGACTGAACGGATCTCCTCCTCACTCAGCTCCCGGATTTTCCTGGCGGGCGATCCCATATAGAGATAACCCGAATCCAGCACTTTTCCTGGCGGTACCAGACTGCCCGCGGCGATGATCACATCAGAATGAACCACGGCACCGTCCAGAATGGTGGCGTGAATACCTACCAGGACTCTGTCGTGCAATGTACAGCCATGGACCATGGCGTTATGTCCAATCGTCACATCATTTCCGATCCGGGTGGGGTGCGTCTGATGGGTCACATGCACAGATGCGTTGTCTTGTATATTGGTGCGGTCCCCGATCGAAATCCAGTTCACATCGCCGCGTACGGTCACATTAAACCATACTGAGCTATACTCACCGATGGTGACATCGCCGATGATATCAGCACTCGGAGCGATGAACACGGTCTCTCCGAACACGGGCCGGCTATCCAGAAATTCATAAATCATTAGGTATATAAAATAAAAAAGGTTGGAGAGACAGCGCCCCCCAACCCCGGATAAATGGTTACATCTTTCACCGCAACAGGTATCAGCTGCCTAATTTGACGAGCGATACATATAGAGTTCAACAATCGACTTAAACTGCTCGTACGATTGAGGATTTTGCCGCAGTTTTTGGCCATTGATAAAAAAGGAAGGGGTTGAATTGACTGTTCTTCTGATACCTTCCTGCAACTGACTTTCAACTTTCTGATGAATATCCGCAGATTCCAGATCGGCTTCAAACTGATCCATGTCGAGCCCCAGCTCTTCGGCGTATCCGGAGATCGGAAGAGCGTCGTGTAGGGAAAGAGTGTAGATCTCGGTGGTCGC
>CALKWT010000107.1 GCA_938003885.1 uncultured Balneolaceae bacterium
ATCGATAATAGCCTGACTGATAAAACACCTCTGTCCGATCCCCATCAGTGGCCTCTCTGCACTTACAGACTCGAAATCGTCCTGCGTGGCAAAATGATCATTTCCCATGAGAATGGAAGATTCGATCGTAGTGCCCCGCCCTATCCGGCTCCTGATTCCGATGATCGATCGTTCGATCCGGCTCGCCTCTATGATGCACCCTTCGGCCACCAGCGTTCGTTCCAGGTTGGTTCCTGTCAACTTAGAGGCCGGCAGATAACGAGCCCGGGTATAGATCGCATTTTCGTTGTGGTAGAGGTTGAATTTGGGAATCGTTTCACAGAGATCCAGATTTGATTCAAAAAATGAACGGATCGTTCCGATATCCTCCCAGTACCCTGAAAACGAATAACTGGTAACCAGGGCCTCATCCTCTATGGCTTTGGGAATGATCTCCTTTCCAAAATCGGTGGCCTCTGGATTTTCACTGAATAATCGAAGAAGTGTCTTTTTGTTAAAGATGTAGATCCCCATCGAAGCCAGATAGATCTTGCCGGCCTGCTGCATCTCTTCTGATGTGACCGATGCCCATTTTTCCAACTCACTGGCATGCGGTTTCTCGACAAAACTTTCAATATTGCCTTGATCATCAGTTTTCATGATGCCAAAACCGGTGGCATCCTCTGCAGTGACCGGAATGGTGGCCACAGTAATTTCTGCCTCTTTTTCATTATGTAACCGCAGCATCTTACGGTAATCCATCTGGTAGAGCTGATCGCCGGAGAGTATCAGAACCTGTTCGTAATCGAAGTTGGCAATATGGTGAAGGGATTGCCGGACGGCATCCGCTGTGCCCTGAAACCAGTTTGTACTTTTCGGTGTCTGTTCTGCTGCCAGAATATCGACAAAACCGTTTGAAAAGAGGTCAAAATTATAGGTGTTCTTTATGTGCCGGTTTAGTGAAGCAGAATTGAACTGGGTTAGAACATAAATCTTTCTGATAGAGGAGTTAAGGCAGTTGGAAATGGGGATATCCACCAGTCTGTATTTACCCGCAATGGGTACCGCAGGCTTACTTCTGTGACGCGTCAGAGGGTAGAGCCGTGTACCTCTCCCTCCGCCAAGGATAATAGCTATTGTCTTGTCCATGATTCATGCATTTAGGTCATTGATCGATACATTTCTAAATAGTTGTTGGCCGATGTGTTCCACGAAAAATCCAATTTCATAACCGCTCTTCTATTCTTATTAAACTCCTGGGTTGAAGAGTAGAGTTTCGCAGCCCGCCGGATAGCTTCTACGGCATCTTCGAGGGTAAAATTATCAAATACAATCCCATAGCCATCCTCTTGCGAAATATCTACCACGCTGTCTGCCAGCCCCCCGATTTTACGGACAATCGGAATGGTTCCGTACCTCATGGCATACATCTGATTTAAACCGCACGGCTCCACACGTGATGGCATGATAATGAAATCGCTTCCGGCGTAGATCTGATGAGCCAGGGCTTCGTTATATTCCAATCTGGAGTCGAAATATCCGAGGTACTCATTTTGAAGGTTTTCAAACTGATGATGAAGAGAAGGATCTCCGGTGCCAAGAATCAGGAAGGAAACTTCAATATTTTCATGGTAACATCTCCGGATCAGATCGGGCAGCAGATCAGCCCCCTTCTCCCTCACCAGCCTGCCGATGAAGGAGATCAGCGGACGGCTCTGCGGTAGTCCGAACTGTTTCAAAAGGGCTTTCTTATTCTTCTCCTTTCCGGACTTGTATCTGCTAAGGGAGTAATTTTCATGGAGAAGAGGATCTTTCTCGGGATCCCACACTTCAGTATCAATTCCATTGATGATTCCCAGGCTCTTCTGGCTCTCCTGTAACAGCAGGGACTCCAGTCCGTGGCAGTACTCTTTCAGTTCTTGAAGGTACCCCTCCGAGACCGTTGTGACCTTCCAGGCGGTCTTGATACCTGTGGCCAATGCATTGAGCTGGCCGTCCCAGTCAAGCAGACCATGTTTTGAGAAATCAAATGCCGGCAGAAGGGCAGCATCTTTTATTTCGTACCTCCCCTGGTACTCCGCATTGTGAATGGTAAGAACCACAGGGATATTTTGAAGGCATTCATACCGGTGACAATGGGCAGTCATAAAGGGCACCAGGCCAGTGTGATGATCATGGACATGGAGAATGTCCGGTTTTTTCTCAAGGTTCCTGATCCACTCCAGCGCGGCGATCTGAAAACTGAAAAAACGTTCCTTTTCATCCCAGTACGGGTACCCGGAGAATGGATCCAGATAGATGCCGGGGCGGTCAAACCGGGTGGGTATATCGATCAGGATAAGGTCGAAGCCCAGGTCAGGTTTTACCACTTTATTTACACGATAGGCAAACGAGGAGTTGCCAAAAGGCGCACGTTCCTGATGGAGCAGTTCGATCTCCGCCTTCAAAAGCCAATCTGTGCGGTAGTGAGGCAAGATGACCGAGGCGCGATGCCCCAGCCGGTTGATATATTTGGGCAACGCACCGGCGACATCACCCAGTCCACCCGCTTTGGCAGCCGGATAACATTCAGCAGTTATATGTACAACGTCCATCATAAACTTTACAACAAAGATTTTTAATGCTTCTCAACTGGCTAGCCCAGCCGGGGCCCGGTCAGCTCACTCAATCAGAAGTAATAAAAAGATTCTTCCATCTGCAACGCAGATCTGTTAAATGTTTGTGAAGAAGAATCCCCCTTTTACCTTCTGTTTCAGTCTCGGGTTAAAGTCAGGATTCAAAGCCGGTATGGAGGGAATCTGTCTCATCCATTCATACATTTTTTTCCACCGATACGCCTCTATCTAAACAGCTGTTTAAACCCGCCAAGCCAGCTGAAACTTGCACCAAAAATCTTAATATTCCAAAACATCTTCTAAAATGACTGAAGATCGAAATAGAGTGGTGCATTCGCAGGATCGCAGGCCGGCCCAAGAAAAATAATGAGGTATGTAAATCCATTTTATGTTATGTTTAACAGATTTTTCAAGTCACATTACTACTGTTTGAATGACAACCTGGTAACATCCCTATGATCACGATTCATGTTGATAAAATTAGAAAGCAGTTCGGCTCGACTGTTGCAGTAGATGACGCCTCTTTTTCGGTTAAAAAGGGGCGCATTTTCGGATTGCTGGGACCGAATGGTGCCGGCAAGACGACCACAATCAGGATGATAAACTATATCATCTTGCAGGATAGCGGCACCATCACGATCAATGGAATGAAAGTGAGTCCGAAGACGCAGAAGATGATTGGATATATGCCGGAGGAACGGGGACTCTACAAAAAGATGAAGGTCGGTGAACAACTGCTCTATCTGGCCCGGTTGAAAGGCCTGAACAGTACGGATGCCCGGGAAAAAATCAGATATTGGCTGAACCGATTCGATGCCAGCGACTGGCACTCCAAAAAGGTCGGTGAGCTAAGTAAAGGAATGAGTCAGAAAATCCAGTTCATTGCGACTATCGTTCACGATCCCGATATCTACATATTTGATGAACCGTTCAGTGGCCTGGATCCGATTAATAGTGAGTTGCTCAAGAAGATCATCATTGAGTTGAAATCTGCAGGAAAAACCATCCTCTTTTCGACTCACCGGATGGAACAGGTTGAACAGATGTGTGACGACATCTGCCTCTTCAACAATGGAAAGGTTGTGCTCACGGGGAATCTCCGGCAGGTGAAAAAGGATTTCGGGAAAAATACGGTTCTTCTAGAATTTGAGGGCGATCCCTCCTTCTTGGATCATCTGGAGAATGTGCGGATGAACAATCGTTCTAACAACTTTGCAGAGATCCGGCTTCTGAACGATCAGGATCCACAGTCTATTCTTGTTAAGGCGATGGAATCGGTACAGATACAACGATTTCAGTTGGTTGAACCCTCACTAAATGAAATTTTCATCTCAACGGTGGGCGAAGACAATATTAAAAATATGGAGGTACTTACAAATTGAATTGGCGGCAGATCTTTCTAGTATTACAGCGTGAATACCTTACACGGGTGAAGAGCAAAGGATTTATATGGGCAACGATTCTGGTTCCGATCGGATTCGTGGTCTTTGTGGGGATCGTATTCTTTATTAGTATCTGGGAAAGTGATACGACCTTTGAGATCGGTATTTTGGATGAGACCGGGGTAATGGCAGAGGCCCTGACTGAACTGAATCCGGCCAGATATGTAGATTACAGCTCACTCTCTGCGGATTCTCTTCGATCGCTGGTTCAGCAGGAAGAGATTACAGGGTTTATTCAGATGGATGAAGAGAATATTGAGGCCGGCAAGAACCTCGAACTGATCTACAGTGGAAGCGGTGGAATTCAACTTCTCACGTCCATTCGTACTGACATGCGGGAGGTAATTCGCCAAGAACGCCTCCGCCGGGCTAATGTGTCTCCGGAAATTCGTCAGATATATGACGCTTCCATTCAAGTCGATTCCAGGAGGTTGACGCGGACGGGCGATGAGCAGGACGACGACACCATTTTCCTCTCCATCATCGGTATGATTATGGGGATTGTCATTTTTGGTGCGATATTCAGCTACGGAGGATATGTTACGCGGGGCGTGATTGAAGAGAAGACCAGCCGGATCATTGAAGTCATTGTCTCTTCTGTAAAACCGATTGAGTTGCTGACCGGAAAGATGGCTGGAGTCGGAGCCCTGGCACTGACGCAATTCACAGTCTGGATCCTTGCCTTTCTGGGCCTCACCGCTGTCATGGGCCCGGTTGCTGCAATGGTGATGGATCCGGCAGAGGGACTTGCCAATACTGAACTCAGTGAGGCGCAGTCAGAAATCCCTGCTCTACTGGATCTTCCTGCGATTGATACGTCCCTTTTTGTCTATTTTATCATCTTTTTTGTCCTTGGCTATCTGCTCTACAGCTCTCTGTTTGCAGCGATCGGTTCGGCATCAGACTCTGAAACGGATACACAGCAACTCATGCTGCCGGTTGGTGCACCCATTTTTATCGCATACTTTATTATGCTCCACACCTGGCGCAGCCCGGACAGCACACTCTCTGTGGTGAGCTCTATTATTCCTTTTTTCTCGCCGATTCTGATGATCACCAGAATTGCCATTACGGAGGTTCCATTTTGGCAGATCGGGCTCTCTATTCTGCTGATGATCCTGACCTTCGCCGGAACCATGTGGCTGAGTGCCAGGATCTATAAAATCGGAATCTTGAGCTATGGGAATTCCGTCGGCTTTAAAGATCTCTACAGGTGGATCCGGCAGTAAATCTATGCCCCGGATGAAACGGCCATCCTCCGGATCCGTTCGTCAAACTCCTGATCCAGAACGAGCTGAATGAGCTCATTCCGCCGGTTCTGCGGGAGATGCTCCAACGCTTGAACGGCGTGGTAGCGAACAGCGGGATGCGGATCATTCAACAGGACAGGAAGCCTCTGCTGCCAGCTGTCTGGTGAACGGTCGTACTGCGCTATCAGACGGATGAAATCCAGCCGGACGGATAGCGGAAAATCCCCGTCGCCAAGATCATCTGCAATCGCTACAGCTTTTTCGGGATTGCCATTTTCTGCATACAAGTTCAAAATAAGCGGAACATCCGGCAACACTTGCTCCCGGGTCAAAAGGGGTTCCGTTTCTGAAATAAAACGATCGGGTTCTGTGATTTGATGGAGAGAGCGGATAGACTGTCTGCGGAGATCCCGGTTGTTGGCCTGTATGATCAACGATCTGAGCTGACTGATAGCCATATCGTTTCCATGATAGTTCCCCAAGGCTTCTGCTGCAGATATCCGGACCGAGGTAGGCTGATCCTGTCCCGCCTGCTGCATAAAGAGTTCATCCGTACCAGATGCTCCCTCCGTCAGACGTCCCAGGGCACGCAGCAGTTCGGCGTACACTGTAGCATCTGTCTCTGTCCTCAGAAGATCGTTCAGTGCGAGCTGGATATCGGGGTTATCTTCGACCTCTGCCAGGGCTTCAGCGGCCTGGCGTCTCCGTTCAGGGTCACTGTCATTCTGAAGCTGATAGATCCAGAACATGAGAGGTTTCTCTGTGGTAAGGCGGATGTCGTTCCTTCCGGTTACCGACAGTTTAATATTTTCCAGAGTTCTGTTTACGGCAATCACTACACCATCCGAAGCCCCCGTGAAGGTCACTTCATGTACATTTCTGCCGGTAAAGGAGATCTCTTCGACCTGAACGGTTACCAGTTCACCGATCACCTCATCCACGGCCGAAAAGAAGATCTCAGCTCGCTCGCTTCCCTCCTCCCACTGGATTCGGGAGTGGTACTCAATAAAGGAATCTGTCTCGACGGGAAACTCCAGTTCGGATTCTGCTACCGGAGCTTCTTCCGGATGTTCCAGGACAGGCCTTTCAAATCCGGAAAACCAGGGAGTTCCGGACGCCTGGTAGAGTTTTTCTGCAAATAGATTCCAGTCATACACCTCACGTCCATCATAGTCCAGCGAGAGGATTACGTTTCGGAAGGCCTCTTTTAACTTTTCAGAAGCTTCTGACCTGAAAAATTGCTGCCATTCGGACCGGGTATGAACTGAATAAAGATGGTAAGGCTCCAGAACGTTTTTGAGCGAGAGAGGCGCATCGAAGATTTCGTTCAGTAAAAATGCCTGCATCATCAGGAGAGGTTCCGAACGACGCCAGTTGACCGCTTGTACCGCTTCTCCTGCCCACTGGCTGATCATACCAGCCATTAATTGTTGCTGCAGATTCCCCTCATTCTCAAACAGATAGAGAATTCCAGCACCGGACGATTTGACTTCCCAGTGACTATCCTCCAGAAGGATGATGTGTAAATCATCGTAGGGAAACGGCTGTCCCAGATAATTTTGAACATTTATGAAATATTCTGCTGCATTTTCCAGCAGGCCCGGCTGCTCCCCTATTTCAGAATAGAGAAAGATTTGGGGAGAGTTGCTTCCAGAAAATGCTGAGCTCCCTGCAAGTTCATTTGCTGTGCTTGTCGTGTAGTCAAACGACCCATTGATCAGCCGCAGCCCCGCAGGTGAAACCGGAGATTCTGAATGGTAGCTGACCGACTCCTGGTCTATGGTGACAATTTCATCGGATCCACGGCGTCCATTGAAAATAAGTTGCGTGCCGGAGGGGTAATTAAATTCAAAATCTGTGGTAAAAGAGATGCGCGGGCTGTCAACTACCGGAAGCCAGTGTGAGGTTATTTTGGGCAGTGCCGAAGACCAGATCACGCCCGACTCACTTCGGTGAAACCCGAATCCTATTTCCCCGCTGTATTGAATTTCAAGGGTTGCTTCGCTCTGTTCTGAAAAATGATCTGAGAGAAGAATATTCAACCGATCCTCTGAAACGGTATAGCGAACCTCCCCGCCATTGATCTTGACCGAACGAATATCCAGTTCCACTGCATCCAGAAAGAGTGTATCTGCATAACTGTTCTTGAACTGCACATCATACAGGATCGTACCTCCGATAACCCCTGCTTCATCGATTTGAAACGTTCCAGCGGCATGGAGGATGGAAATATCGAGTGGCGGATAGGTCTGATAATCCCACTCCCGCTCCTGGGCAACACCTGTAGCCGGGATTATAAAAAACAGGAATGAAATGATTAATTTGTTGAAGCTCATATAGTTGTAGTGATTATTTAAATATATTCAATACGCTTTCCTTTATCCCTTCTACAGTAGAGATCCCGTTTCCGGTATATACATTCTCTTCACCATTCAAATCAGTAAACGAAGCACCGGCCTCTTTCAGTACAGGCAAAAGTGCAGCAGCATCCCAAATACTTAAGATGGGATCGATCATGATATCTGCACGTCCTGTTGCGACCATCATGTGTCCGTAGGCATCCCCCCACGTTCTGTGCAGCCGGGCAGCAGCCAGGAGCTCTTCAAACGGCCTCCCCAATCCCTGGGAATAAAAGGTCGGTACTTCGGTAGATAGAAACGTGGCTTTCGACAGGTCATTGCACTCTCTTGCCTGAATCTTCTCTCCATTCAGAGTAGCTCCCTGACCGGTAGCCGCCGTGACCATCTCATCGAGTGCCGGAGCGTAAATGACTCCGATTTCGGGCTGCTTTCTGATCATCACTCCAATAAGGGTTGTATAGAAAGGTACCCCATGAATAAAGGATTTTGTTCCATCGATCGGGTCCAGAACCCAAACGATCTCGCTCTCTTCATTTTCTGTGCCATACTCTTCGCCTATGATTCCGTGTCCCGGAAAATGTTCATTGATCGCCTCGCGGATTACACGTTCTGCTTCGCGGTCAGCATTGGTGACGGGGGAATCATCCTCCTTGAACTCCAGTTGAAATGACTTTTTAAAATGCTTTAAAGTGGCTTCGCCGCCCAGCCTGGCAAATTCTGCAGCGGCTTCGCGTAATTCCGATAACTGTATTTTCATATGAGATTAATCTGTAAGATGTTTAATTTCGTGTCCCGATTTGTCTGGCATCAGCCCGCCAATCAACAAAAAGGCTATTGCATAACAAGATTTCAAGATTTACATACTTAAGATACAATTTCCATGAACGATTCTCAGATAATTAACCATATCGCCTCGGCTCTTCAGTTTACACAAAAGCAGGTTCAGACGGTTTCCGACTTTCTGGCGGATGGGGCAACCATTCCTTTTCTTGCGCGTTACAGGCAGGAGGCAACCGGAGGGCTCGATGAAGAACAACTACGTTCAGTGAGAGACCTGCTCGAATTTCACAGAACTTTGGAAGAGCGAAAGAAAACCATTCTCAAAGCGATTGCAGAGCAGGATAAGCTCACGCCTGAACTGGAAAAAGCCATTGTCGATTGCAGCGATCTGAAAACTCTGGAAGATCTCTATCTGCCATACAAGAAAAAGCGCAAAACCCGGGGAGATATGGCGAAAGAGAAAGGGCTGGAACCACTCGCACTCCTCATCTGGGAACAGGAAACCACAGATGGAGATCCGTTGGAGAAGGCAGCTGAATTTATAAACCCGGAGAAAGAGATAGAGGATGCGGAAACAGTTCTTAAAACCTCTCTGGATATTGTGGCCGAGTGGATCAATGAGTCGGTGGAGGTTCGGGATACACTCCGGGGAATCTTACGAAGACACGGTGTCCTCTCCTCGGAGAAGAACCCTGCTGTAACAGAGCGAACGAACTTTGAAGACTACTATGAGTTTAAATCCCGGGTTTCGTTTTTGAAACCTCACCAGACGCTGGCTCTCAACCGGGGTGAGAGGGAGAATATTCTCTTTGTCAATGTTCTCCTCAATGACGATATCACGTTGGATAATCTGGATGACGTGGTGATTTCCAATGACATGTCGATCTTTACCCCTTATCTCCAGGATGCGGTTGAGGATGCTTACAAGCGGCTTCTTCTCCCCTCTCTGGAGCGGGAGTTACGCAATGAGCTGACAGATCAGGCGGACGAACACGCCATTCAGACCTTTGCCACCAATCTGAAAAATCTGCTGATGCAGCCACCATTGAAGGATCAGATGGTGATGGGAATAGATCCGGGGTATGCCTCAGGCTGCAAGGTAGCCGTTGTCAATGAAAATGGAACTTATCTGGAAGGCTCGACCATCTACCCTACCCCTCCCCGAAAAAAGATCAGGGAATCGGCGGCTGTGGTGAATGCGTT
>CALKWT010000108.1 GCA_938003885.1 uncultured Balneolaceae bacterium
CTCAAATGACCGGTGGGCAGGGTCTTACATAAACAGTTAGGCGACAGATTGTCGATGAGAAGTCCGGCTCTTCTGTTCCAGGCGTCAGTGTTATTCTTCTGAACTCGGAGCCACTGAAAGGAACCGTTACAGATGAAAATGGCGAATTTCGTCTGGAAGGTGTGCCCGTGGGACGACAAAGTTTTCAGTTCTCCTATGTGGGATATGAAAGCCGGATTCTCCGCGATGTGATGATTTCATCGGCAAGAGAAGTGATCCTGAGCATACACCTTCGGGAATCAGTTATTGAAATGGATGCTCTGGTGGTTCGTCCGGACCCTTTGAAAAGTGAACCCATCAATCCCATGGCTATTAACAGCGCCCGGCAGCTGAGTATGGAAGAGGCCTCCCGCTATGCCGGCGGATTTGATGATCCTGCCCGCCTGGCCTCATCATTTGCAGGAGTTTCGGGTAGTCTGGGTGATAATGCAATTGTAATCAGAGGGAATGCTCCCAAAGGGATGCTGTGGCAAATTGACGGAGTGGAGATTCCCACACCGAGCCACTTTGCAAATGTTGTGACCATCGGAGGAGGAGGAATCACAGCTCTCAGCAGCCATATGATTGCCAATTCAGATTTTTATACCGGGGCTTTTCCTGCCGAGTATGGGAATGCTCTTTCAGGGGTTTTTGACCTGAATTTTCGAAATGGCAACAATCAGCAGTATGAGCATGCTGTTAAAATCGGAACCATTGGAGTGGATGCCGCTTCAGAAGGGCCTGTTGGAAATGGTGGGGCATCCTATCTGTTTAACTATCGTATCGCTACTTTTTCACTGATTGCCCCGCTTTTACCCGAGGATGCAGGCGACATCATGTACCAAAATCTCTCGTATAAACTGAATGTTCCTACAAAAAATGCAGGAACCTTTACATTATGGGGAATCGGTGCTGCCGACCGATCGGGAACTGTCGCAGAAACAGCAATGGAAGAGTGGGTTTATAATCAGGACCGGGAGGATTCGGAAAGCCCGACCCGTTTTGGTGCGTTAGCTTTAAGTCACCGTTTATTACTGGGCGAAAATGCATGGATGACTACCAACCTGGCCGCATCCGGGAATGGTTTTACACTTGAAACAGACCGGTTTACGGATGACGGATCCACACTCTATCCCAGAGAATACATTAAAAATGAAACCGGCAGGCTGACAGCAAAAACAGTACTGAACATGAGTTTGGGATCCCGGCATACTAACCAAACAGGGGGAACGGTGAATCGTGTGGGATATAATCAGATCATCCGTCAATCTATGGATCCCGATATTCCGCTGCAAACTCTTTTGGAAGAGACAGGTCACAGTTATCAGGTGCAGGCATTTTCACAATCCCGGTTCAGCCTGGGGCGTCTGAATATACTGACCGGTGTGCATCTTCACCATTTTACACTGACCGGAGCTACTTCGGTCGAGCCGCGCACAGGCTTGCAGTTTCAAACGGGTAATCAAACATTTTCCCTCTCTTACGGGCGTCATTCTCTGATGGAGCCGCTGCCATTCTATTTTGCAGATTCTCGAAACAGAACCCTTGATTTTACAAAGGCCGATCATTTTGTGGCTGGTTATAGCCGGATGCTGGGTCCGCAGCTGAACCTGAATCTGGAAGTCTATTACCAGTATCTGTCAGATGTGCCGGTTGTGCCGGATTCAAGTTATTCCGTACTGAATCTGAACAACGATTGGTTCCTGGACTCGCAGCTGGTTAACGACGGAGCCGGACGAAATTACGGCGTTGAGCTGACTCTCGAGCGGTATCTTGCCAGCGGATGGTATGGCATGTTGACAGGTACACTGTTTGAATCGACCTACAGGGGAGGAGATCGCGTATGGAGAGATACACGATTTAATCGTGGCTATTCGGCGGCGCTTCTTGGGGGTAAAGAGTGGGAATTCAGAGGCGGGGAGACCGTTCGTTTTCTAAGTCTGAATGGACGAATCAATCTGATGGGCGGGAACAGATATTCTCCCGTGGATGAAGAGCGGTCTCACAGGGAGAGGGATGTTTTCTATGATGAACGTTTTGCTTTTTCCAGCCAGGAGCCCGATATCTTTTATGCGGACATCACCATTGAATTCAGGACGAACCGAAGACGTACGAGCAGAGTCTGGTCGGTTCAGCTGATGAATATAACAGGGCACGAAGAGTTTTACGGGTACCGGTACAATCTCAGGGAAAACCGGATTGACCCGGAACGCGAGATGATTCTGGTTCCGAATATCAGTTACAAGGTTGAATTTTAATCGTGTTATTTATGGTGTTTTGTGTGATTATTCATCACAGAGTGAGGATTAAAAGCCTCGAAGGTTCACAGGAGGAACAATTGTCATCGCGATTTTCCAGCACGGAATAAGAATTTAAAGCCGTCTGTTGACAGCTTTTGGTTTAGAATCCGGCCTGAGCCGGATTAAAGTTCAGAATAATTCTTTCCCCGCAGGTCGAGGGGTGGCTTTCAGGAATAGAGCATCTCCCAAAAAGGATATGTCCTATTTGTCTAAATGGCTGTGCTTTCTCCTTCAGCCACATAACCATCATGTGCCAGCCGTTTTCCCATTTCATCATACTCCTCATTTTCCTTGGGAGCCCAGGTTCCCAGGCCATCCACATATCGGTTATACATACAGAATGCAGCGG
>CALKWT010000109.1 GCA_938003885.1 uncultured Balneolaceae bacterium
ATGGAGGCCTCCGGATGAATGGTGGTGGGGTTTTTAATCATGATCTCCTCTACAGCCTTGCTTGAAGAGCCTTTGTTATGCACAATATCATTAAACTCACGAAAGAGCATTCTCATGGAGATCAGCCCGATCAGATGTTTGCTGTCGTCCTCGACCGGCACATAACGGACCCGCCGCCACTCTACCAAATTGGCTACAAGCTCTATGATATCATCCTTCTGCACGGTAAAGAGATCTGTTGTCATAAACTCTTCTACAAGCAGAGATGAGGGCTGCCACATCTCCATATCATCCTGTCTTGCCACTGCCCAGCGATGAACCGGCTCCCCTTTTCTCTGATTTTTAATCATCGAATTGGTAATGGCAGTCAGGGCCTGCTCTCTGGAGATATCTTTCACCAGAGTATTGTAGGACTGTACCATCCAGTAACTGCCGGTCTGAGCCGATTCAACCCGATCATGGATGATATCCAGATAACTGTCCACATCTCCCTGGTCAATATTTGCGCTCTTCAGCCCCTCCCTGGCCATTGGCAAAAACTCCTCTTTGATCAGGTCGATTGCAGCGTAACTTTTATCACCGACCCAACGAAACTTGGTATCCAGCCCCAGCTTCGAGGCTGCGATAAAGTTCATTTTGGCATCATCAAAATCGAGGATGTCGGTCAGATTTCTGTAGTGGTCTCCCATACTGTTCATGAGTCCGAGCCAGAATGCTGTATTTGCGATTTCATCGGCAACGGTAGGCCCGCCCGAAAATACCCGGTTCTCGATCCTCAGGTGCGGCTTCCCGTCGCTGATTCCGTAACAGGGACGATTCCAGCGGTAGACTGTTCCATTGTGCACCTGCAGGGCGAGCAGTTTCGGAATGTCCCCCCTGTCCAGCATTTCCTCCACATCTTCTGTAATATTAGAGCCGAGCATAATCCGATACCGTGCAATATCCTCTTTATAGATCTCCAGGATACTCTCTTTCACCCATTCATTGCCGAACGTAACCCGAGGGTCATTTTCACGGAGATGGTCTCCCGCTTTTCTGGTATCCACCGACTGATGAAACAGGGCAACCCGGGTTTCCGACCAGAGTCGCTTGCCAAAAAGCAAGGGAGAGTTGACCGCAGCAGCGAGGACCGGCCCGGTAATCGCCTGAGCTACATTGTACTTCTCTGCAAAGTTCTCCGGGGTCACCTGCATATGGACCTGAAAACTGGTATTACACGCCTCTAGCAGCGGTGAGTCAAAACGCATCAGAAGCTCATCCATGCCCTGTATTCGCAAATCATACTCATCGCCCCTGAGCTTGTTGATTGCATCACACAGCGCTTTGTATCTTGATAGAGGAGTCAGATTCCCGATGTCGAGATCAGACTTTCTGATCGTAGGCAGGATACCTGTCAGTACGATATCGCCTTCAAACTCCCGAATACTTTCCCGGATCAGGTCGAGCTCAATCAGTATGTTGTCCTCCAGCCGGGAAAGACAATCCCCTGTAAATTCCAGAGGGTCCAGATTCACCTCCAGATTGAACTTTGCAAGCTCAGTGGTCACATTTTCCCGATCCATTTTTCCGAGCAGTTCCATTGCAATCGGTAAAGGCTTGGCATATTTATCTACCAGACAGAGTTCCTGTTCTGCCCCGATCCGAACAATATCCGTCTCAAAAAGATCTTCCGAGAGCATCCGTTCAAGAGCACGAATATCCTTCAGTAGATGTTTGAGGGTTTCCTGTACCTGTTCCCTGGTTTCAGCAAGCCTGACTGTTTCAATTCCCATATTTTCACCAATCTATAGCTTCGATCCGGCAATCCCTTCAGCTTGCACTACAGGTTCCACGAGATTGTCCCGACTGATTAAGGTTAACTTTATTATGATAACTTTCTTATACAGTTATTTAAAGAATCTGTTTCTGATATCACATTTCAAACGATCCCTGATGACTTCTCCTTTTTATTACCAGAGAAACCATCAAAAACACACCCTACAATGTTCATCCATAAAATGCGTATTTTACAGGGAATAAATGGCTAAAAAGCAAACATGACATAGTACATCTGGTTTTCAGTCAGTTGCTCAGTTTATTAAGAAAGTAAAATTATGTATAACCCCACAAATAAAAGAGAAATAGAGTCCCTCATTTACCTGCTGGATGATCCTGACCCGGAAGTCCAGACGGGAATCCGGAAAAGGTTCAAGGAGCTGGGTGAGAACGCCATTCCGTTTCTGGACCAGTACCGTAATGAATCGATCGTTGCTTCGGAAATCGACACCATTTCCAGCGTCATTTATGATATTACCTATACTGCAGTTCTTGAAGAGTTTTCAGAAATCCTGGAAAAGGGTGTAACCAATCGCGATCATCTGGAGCAGGCACTCTTGACACTCAGTAAGTTTGGCGATCCCACCATTCGTATCGGGGAGTATCAGAAGAAACTGGATCAGCTTAGTTCGGAAATAGGCAGGGAGATCTCGTACACACCCTCTATTGTGGAAAAGATGCAGATCATGCTGAACTATGTGTTCCGGGAACTCCGGTTTAAGGGAGACCCGGTGGATTATCACCATCCGGACAACGCCCTTTTGCACCGGGTTATCGATCGTAGAAAAGGACTCCCGATCATGCTGAGTACCGTGGTCATGTTTCTGGGTAACCGCCTGGGACTGCCTTTCTACGGAGTCAATATGCCGATCCACTTTATACTGATGTATCAAACTCACGATCAGGACTATCTGATTGACCCGTTTGACGGGGGCTCGCATGTCACTTATGACCAGTGCTGCGAGTTCCTGAAGAAGAAGGGAATGGAGCCGCGGCCTGAGCACCTGGAAAGGGCAGATGACTTGGAGATACTGATGCGTGCGATCCGCAACCTGCAACAGAGTTACTCAAGGGGAGGCGATATCCGGCGTGCAGAAGATCTGGAGAACCTGGTAAGATTGACAGAGCTAAGGGATTAACACTTCAGCCCGGCAATCCTGCTCTTAAAATTGACGGGCAATTACAACCGGCTGACGAAAGATCAAATGGCTCCCGGAGGCACTGTTGAGTGCTTCCAGAACAACTATATATATACCGATCCTGTTCCCGGTACCCCCATCATTTCTTCCGTCCCAGATTAAGGTCCCTTCCAGGCCAGCGGGTTGCCCGTCCTGCAGCTTGCGAACCACCCTGCCATACCTGTCATAAATCCTGACCTTGAGCAGGTAGTCCGGCTCATCCAGTTTGTAGCTGATCATCAGGTGGTCTTCATGCCCGTCGCCATCCGGGGAGAAAGGATTTGGTGAAAGCGTAATCCCCGCATCCGGCCGCGAAATGGTATGCGGCTGAAAGAGCGAGTTTTCACCCCCCGGTGTACCGCCTGACAACACGGCTGCCGAACCCCAGTTGGAAGGATCCCCGGACTCCAGATCCGGGTTAATCCTCTCAAGCGCAATTCCCCGGGTGTCCATCAGATTGGGGTTATGCCAGGAGTCACTATAAGCCACCTTGTCGATCACGATCCCGGTACTGTCGGCCAGGTAAACTTCTCTCCCACTGTTGGGCAGGCTCAGTGTACTCCTTTCCATCTGTAGGGCGAAAGGAGCAAACTCTTCACCCAGATGAAAAAACCTGGCAATTCTGCTTTCGGTGAACTCCACACGCGCCGGCTCA
>CALKWT010000110.1 GCA_938003885.1 uncultured Balneolaceae bacterium
TTTTATGCTCTTGAATGAAGAAGATCCGCAAAAGTTCTTGGAAACTTTGCGGATTTCTTTTCTTATTCTGACATCACATATCGGGATTTTTTATACTCAGCCAGCTCTGAAAGCTCCATTGTTTTTCCAGGTTCGAATGTCTTGCTGTTCATGTAATTTAATATACTATATTTCAGTTGCCGGGCAGCAGGCCGGTCATTCAGACTGGAATGCAGATCGATGGCAGAAAAAATAAGCTTGCCTTCTCCTACCTTTGCTTCAAAGAGATTGGACAGGTGACTGTTACGCACAAAGTTGTCGATTACCCGGACCAAAATATCTGCGTTCTCCGGATCTGTTTCTAATGACTTCGACCGAATAGCCAGATCCCACCAATTCCAATCGGAGTGAAATTCCGTAGGAAATGTATTGAATACAGGATGTTCGGGATCCATTAACAATCCCATAGTTCCCGGCTGGTCAGGAAAATGAACCGGGCTCCAGAATACCGGTACAAAACGGCCCTTGATACCGTCGATTTGATCTGTCGGAGGATTCAGCAGAACCGATTTGCCATCTTTTAACGCTTCCTGTGCTTCAGTAAAAGACTGCGTTACCAGTACATTACCTGCGTTACTCTCTATTTCCTTAGGGTACACCCAGATGTTCCATTGATTTTTAAAGGAGGTTCCTTTAACACCGACTTGCAAAGTCAGTTTTCTGGATCGCCGAATCTCTTCCAGTGGATATGAAATACTGCCTGCATGGATAGCATTTCCTATAGGCAGAGTAATAGTTTCCATATCCTGCCGTTTCAGGATTGTGCCGTCTTCATTACGTATCTGCCATGTGATTTCAGCGTCAGTCAACTCCTTAAAAAAGTTGGCAATTTCAACCTCGGCTTTAAACGTCTCATCGTTGGTATAGACTGCTTTTTCAAAGCGGACCAGGGGAACCAAAGGACCGCTGAACTGCCGGAACTCCTCTGCTGTGGTTGCACCTTTGGATTCCCAGAAAGCGTTCAGCAATCCCACAAGAGCAGTTCCCTGTCCCGGAAAATCCTGAAGTTGCAAAAGCTGAAAACCATCGAATTCAGGAGTCTTGAGAGCTCTTTCTATCTCCTCCTTGTAAAGAAGTTCTGCAAATTCTGCGGTAGCTTTCAGAAAATCATCCGCCAGGTTCAGCATTCCTTTTGACTTCAGATCTTCCCTGACAGCAATAAAGTTCTGAGGATGAAGAACACCTGTATATTTTTCAATCTCACTGATATCGGGATACACAGAATACTGGCCTATTTCGTGCGAGATAAGAGGAACATCGAGATGCTTGCCGGCCTCTGTATAATCCTTATCAAAGCTTGGTGGTTCTGCATTAAAAATCCCCTGACCACGCACCCAGCCTTTTTCAGTGTATTGAGTAATATAAAAATCATCCTCAGGTTGTGGCACTTTCCCGGCTCCCTCCTGAAAAGAAAATGAAGTAGTGGCATACAGATGCCGATCATCCTGCCCCTTCAGAGAGCGTACAAAATCATTCATATAATCTAAGTCTCCCTGTAACTCATTTCCCAGAGCCATCATTACAAAAGAAGGATGGTTTCCATACTCCGAAAGCATACGACCGGCTTCGGCCTCCAGAAACTTTCGGGCCTTGAGATCTTTTCCTACATTCAGATTCCATAGTGGTAGTTCTACCTGAAGATAGAATCCGGTCTCATCAGCTGCTTCAAAAGCGGCTTTAGGTGGATTCCATGAATGAAACCGGAAATGATTCAGCCCATATGCTTTAGCTGTTTCGATCAGTTTCATCCATCCGTCTTTCGTCATTGGCGGGCGACCGGTGAGCGGAAATATGGAACATTCCAGCGTTCCCCGGAGAAACAGGCGGTGACCGTTTAGCCTGAGTTCATCTCCTGCACGCTCTATGTTTCTCAGCCCAAATCGGGTGCTGACAATTCCCGTCTCAACACCGGAATCATAAGGTATCAAAGAAAGGTTCAGGGAGTAGAGATCAGGAGAGAATTCATCCCACAGCCGTACCTCCCCGGGCAACTTGTAGGTAAATGTGATGCGGGTGGAATCGCCTTCTGCCTTAAAGGGAATGTGCCTGGAACCTAATATTAAACCATCGAAATCTACTATACCGGCTTTTATCTCCCCCTGTATAACCTCTCCGGTTTGATTCTCAATATCAACCCCAACCCGTATTGCTCTTTCTGCGGCATCGGGATACACCTGAATATCTTTAATATTGAGAAATTCTTTTGCTTCCAGTTGCAGATCTCCTATCACACCATTCCATTTAATCTGGGTGTGGTTGGTATAGGCGTGGGCCAATTCTTTGCTGGATTCAAGTTCGTATGAACTTCCCCTTACATTTATTCCGGGATATTTATTAGAGTTATCAATACGTAAGGTTATGATGTGCTTTCCGGGACTTAGCGCTTCTGTTAAATCATATCGGTGAGGGGCAACCAGGCTTTCACGTGTTCCTATCTCTCTGCCACCG
>CALKWT010000111.1 GCA_938003885.1 uncultured Balneolaceae bacterium
GGCCATCGTGGAAGCGGAAGGGTGACGTCGAGTTCGACGAATCGGAATCGCGCGGGAACAGCCACGGATCCCAATCCCCCATCTTCCTATGCAGATGACTGGACGATGAACTCTTATTTCGCACGGGTTAATTACAACTATGCAGATAAATACTCCTTCACCTTCACCGGCCGGGTAGATGGGTCTTCACGGTTTGGAGCCAACTCCAAGTATGGATTCTTCCCATCCATCGGTGCGGCGTGGCTCATTTCTGAAGAGGGTTTTCTGCAGGATGCAGCTTATGTGGATGTTCTGCGACTACGCTCTTCGTACGGTATTACCGGGAACTCCGAAATCGGCCTCTATCAGTCATTGGCTACAATCGGATCAGGTACGACATTGATCGGTGGGGAGCGACACCCTTACAGCTATGTCCAAAGATTGGCCAACCCCGACCTGGAGTGGGAGAAGACGCATCAATTTAATGTTGGTTTTGAACTTGCGCTGTTTAATCAGGCAGTCTCTCTTGAAGGAGATTATTACTACAAGCTGACAAATGACCTGTTGCTGGCGCGGCCAATTCCAACCACTACCGGTTTCGGATCGATTACAGATAATATCGGATCTGTATCCAACAGAGGTGTGGACTTTATGATAACCACAAGGAATATGCAATCATCCGATTTTACATGGACCACGACCCTGAATTTCAACTACAATAAGAACCAGATCGAGAGTCTGGGAGCGGAAGATGAAGATATCTTCCCGGGACCCAACTGGGTATCTGGAAGCCAGACTATCCTTCGCGTTGGAGAACCTGTAGGCTCATTCTGGGGTTTTGAACGGGAGGGAATCTACGGCACCGATGAAGCGGATCAGGGAGTGCCCGGTACTGCGAAGCGATCTGCAAATAGAAAAATACTTGGAAATGCTATGCCAGACTGGACAGGCAGCTTTATCAATCGATTCTACTACAGAAACTTCGATCTGACACTCGACTTGCAGTTTGTTTATGGTGTAGATGTTATGCAGCAGTTCCTCCATTCGGTGGAAGACAGGGTGGGTATTGCAAACAGCCTCTCTACAGTCCTCTACGATAGCTGGACAGAAAACAATCAGGAGGCAATGGTTCAGCAGATCCGCCACGCTGCACTGTCGGGACAGGATAGCGAGCTGGACAGTCGCTGGATTGCAGATGGTTCCTACCTGCGTGCTAATTTGATCTCTGCCGGGTATACATTTAATCCTGCTGCCCTGGAATCTGTCGGCATCAACAGCCTGAGGATTACGGCAAGTGTGGAGAATGCGTTTGTGATTCACTCCGATGACTTTTTGGGGTACGACCCTGAAGCCACTTCATGGGGCGGTAATCAGTGGAGCCAGAATATTTTCTTCTTTCAGTATCCAAAACCACGGACCTTTTCACTGGGCGTGAATCTGCAGTTTTAATCCATAATTTTTAAAGAAAGTGAAACCTATTATGAAAAAGTTCACAGTAATATTACTCGGACTCTTCTTCATGGTCTCCTGTGATAATTTCCTGACGGAAAATCCCAAGACACAGATTTTTGTCGATACGTATTTCGACAAGCCTGAAGATGCAAGAGCCATGGCCAATGCAATGTATCGTTCCGGTGTACCCAGCTTTTGGGGTTCCGGCGGTGTCTATTCAGGAACCACAGGGATGATGGGCGGCTACATGTCCGGCCTGTTTGACAATGAATACAAAGGACAGGAGGTTCATGTGCAGAACATGCACAACCTGGTCCTGAATCCGGTTAACATGTCGGGCTACTTTGGCGGGCAGTGGTCGGGAGCCTATCAGGCAATATCCAGAGCCAATTCGGTCATTAAGTATGTGCCGGAGACCGAAGGACTCTCGGAAACCGAATCCAATAATCTGCTGGCTCAGGCGCGGTTCTTCCGGGCTTACAACTACTTCTATCTGGTACGTGTCTTTGGGGATGTTCCTCTTATTCTGGAGCCCTACGAATCCCTGGATGACATCTATGTTGCCCGGACTCCATCCGATCAGGTCTACTCGCAGATCATTGAAGATCTGAACTGGGCCATCACAAACGGAGGGTTGAATGATGCTCCTTTTGCCCAAAACGGATATCGCATCACCATCGGTGCGGCCCGGACACTACTGGCGGATGTGCATCTTCACAGAGCCGGATATCCGCTGCAGCAAAATGATGGGTATGCTGATGCTGCTGATGTGGCGAGAACCATCATTAACAGCGGCACCTACGCTCTTATCGAACATGGGGCAACCCCTGAGCAGAGTGCATACAATGTACTGCGAACTTCTGATGATGAGGCGGAGTATATCTATTCCTATGAATATGCTTCCAACATCTCAGAAAATGCCTTGCCGACTTTTGCCTATCCCGTCAGGATGGCAACACTCGATCTCTTTACATACAACATCACCAACAATGCGTATGAACCCATGGAGGAACTGATCCGGGTTTATGATCCGGAGAAAGATCTCCGAATTCAGGAACAGCAGTTCTTTCACACGCAAAGAGTTATCGACGGAGAGCTTTATGAGTTTGACCGCTCACCCTATCTTTATCACAACACCGCTGCACTCTTCGAAACCAACCGGGGTGATAAGGATGTAAACCTCTACCGCTTTGCTGAGGTGCTCCTGATAGCGGCTGAATCGATTGCCCGGACGGAAGGAGTCACTGCGGAAGCGGTAAACTATCTTGCCGAAGTTCGAAGCCGTGCCTACTGGGAAACCGATCGTGGTGAAATCGAAGCGGAGCTCTCTGCGCTCTCTGTTCAGGATTTCGTGGAAGAGGTCTGGACAGAGCGGCTTCGGGAATTTTCACTGGAGTTTAAAGTCTGGTTTGATATACAGCGTACCCGGCAGTATCCGGTTACAACGGAGGGCAATGAAGGTGTAGTGAACTATCTGGATGTGATCGGCCATACGAACCCATGGGGGTCTACCTTCCAGGAACACCATCTGCTATTTCCGATTTCCGACGATGAAATTCAGCGCAATCCTGAACTGGATCAAAATCCGGGATACAATTAAGAAACAGAATGTGACCTGAGCCAGGTTCCGGATTCGATCTGGATCCGGAGCCTGAACCGGGTCATAAGTCTGGACTGGATTTTGAAACAGAACGTCAACTGTGACTGAATCCATGATG
>CALKWT010000112.1 GCA_938003885.1 uncultured Balneolaceae bacterium
CGTCCAGAAACGGGGATTCAGATAGAGATCCCTCCCTCGTTCGCGGCGGGTTCCTGCGGAGAGATAGGGCCGGATTCTCCCAAGGGGTGCGGGTCCTATTCCACGGACTTTTACAAGATCTTCCACACTGGCAAATGGAGCATTGGATGCTCTGTATTCCACAATACTTTGTGCAAGCCGTAAATTGAGGCCGGGAACCAGCACAAGCTCATCCAGAGAAGCCCGGTTTATATTGAGGGGGTTGTTGGCCAGGTTTTCTACGAAATCCACAAGTTCTTCAATAGTGGATTCGGCATCTTCAGGATCTGCTTCTTCCAGAGCCCGTTCGAGATCCTGTTCCACCTGCACGCGAAGGGTGTCCTGATTCTGTGCAACTCCGTATGAGGCTGAGAATGTTATTAACAGAAAAGGCACTGACAGAAACTGCAGGTATTTTTTGAAAGCAGTTGCTGCTGTCACGGTTTGCGGGTGGTGTGCCTGGAATCGCCGATAGTAATGCATCAGAGATTGCAAACAGAGCAGCAGAGAGCTCACGCAGGGAGTGGGAGATGTATTTTTGTAAGGCAGCTGATCCGGCATTTGCTCGTAAATACCGTTCTCTGATTGGAGATAAGTCATGGCATCAGAATTGGATTCCAAAATCGAGCGCCGGGCTTAACCCCAGGGGATTGTGTTGCTGCAGGGCGAAATTGACCGACCATTTTTCAGCGAGATACCCAAATCCGATGGAGTACGTTTCCGGTTCTGTGGTAAATCCGGCCCGGGCGAAGAGGGAGCGGATGATTTCAAATTCCAGCCCGCCGCGTACCGATACCGGAAACATCACATCTTTTACAATTTCGGTTGTTAAAAGGGCACCGGGGGTCAGCTGGTAGCTGAAGCCGGCGGCAAGTTCTCTTGGTAGTTCTTCGTCAGTATTTCCGTAGGAAGGCTGATTCAGGTTGGTTGCGCGTGCTCCAAACCACAAACCTGTGGCAATTTCCGCGGCGAGTCCGATATCGATTCCGACCGCACCTGCCGATCCATAATTGCCTCCCTGATTGATATGGGTATAGGAAACACCCCCTCCAAAATGAAATCGTCCGAGGTTGTTTTTGTAGGCTGCAAGGATTCGGTTTTCGTTAAAAAGATTGAATCCGTAGCGGTGGATCCCTGCTGCAAGAACCCCTGCAGAGGTCGGGTAACTGGCGGTTGCGGCAATATCTGTGATTTCGCTGATGCCAACGTATCGGAAACCATAAAATGAAAGGTGTGTGGCATCCGTTGGTAACAGTGCGGTGTTTAGAAAAGCAGACCAGGGATCACCCGGCAATGCCGTTCCCGTTTGTCCCATGGCAAGGGAGCGTGCTCCGGTACTGTTTTGTGCGTGCAGCGAAACTGATTGGACTGACAAAAAATAGACGGATGCCAGCAGATGAAAGAAGAATTTGTAGTTTTTGCTTTGTATCATGATACCCCCACATGGTATTCCCGGGAAGCTTTGCCAAACTGGAGGCTTAGCAAAATCGTTATTTTGCCCGCATTCTGCCTTATCGCAAAAATAAAGTCCTCGACCAGGACAACTATACCGCGGTTTTATTTTTGCTCTGGCGTTGAATGCAACCAAAATTCCTGGTTTTGCAAAGCCTCCGAGCAATTAAAGTATAATTTAGCTGGATTTTGGTCTCGTAGAATAAACCAGGAGCACCGCATTATTTATGATGTTTTAGATGACAAGCAGACGGTAGAAATTCTTTCTTTGAAAGGACATTATTAAAATACAACAGTAGAGCCTTTAATAAACCTGTTGCAATAACCTTCACTTTATTGATGACGGGTTTCAGGAGAAACCTGGCAAAAAAAGAGATAGTCAAAACAGGTGCTTTTTCAATTGGCGTCGATCAATCACGGAATAAGGTGTCAATAGGAGTTAAAGATAAGGCTGTAAAAGAGACTGCGGTGATGGAAATGGAACGATTAAATATTTCTGATGATGCAATTGTATTCTATCAAATGACACCGCCTCAAAACCTGCCTGGTTCTTAGTACTGTTCTTTCCAGTAATCGTAATCGTCCCAATCCAGCAGCACTGTTTCGAACCGGCCGTGGGTAATCCGAACGGTATCAGGCAACTGCCGGAAAGATCCTTTTGGAGTATCCACCCACTCAGGGTCGCAGTAATACACGGCTTCATATTCGCCTGCTATAATGGCCCGGTAGCGTTCCCCTTCATCTACTTCCAGTTTGGTAAACCGAACATAATTTGTAGTATCCTTTGGATTGAGCCTGTAAGTTGTCATGGTTACGTCATCGATAACGCTTTCAGATATTATAGAGTGAAATGACAGTTGCTCAAATTTATCCAGCCGGTCGATATCGTTAATAACCAGAATGCTATCCAGAAGAATCGAACGGATGGCTGGGATTATCGAAAATTGGCTGTTATAATACGACTGATCAAACGGTGATGGTGTAGATAAACGCACGATAAAATAGATTCCATTTCCCGGGTGAATCCATGCGGTGTCGATTTCCACTTCTACTGGTTCTTCATTAAGGAGTGCCTGGAACCGCCATGGTGATTCGGGGCGCTCCCAGGGGATGGGACGAT
>CALKWT010000113.1 GCA_938003885.1 uncultured Balneolaceae bacterium
CATATGTGTAAAATCCAGGCTGAATGTCTGAGGACTGAGATCATTTGATGAAATATGCCAAATGTGTAAGCTACCTTCTTCTCCGCCGGGAGACAAACTCCAGAAATCTACCTGGCCGCTTTTTTCCGCTACAATATCTCCGGTTACTTTCATGGTCAGCTGTCCAGGCGAATCCCCACCGGGACCGGTTGAATCATCGGAGCAGGAGAGGCCGATGACGACGAGGCTAACGATCAGTAGTCTTGTATAAATCTTCATCATAAGTCTTATTTTTCGTTCTTGTTGATAGAGTTAGTATTGAACTCTTTTCAAATGCGTATTCAAGCGGAGAACTGACTCACAATATTTCATGGAACCACAATCGTTCATGACATCAGGCTTCTGACAGATAAGACAGAATGGATTACCTGAAGGGGCCCTTTTTGATGTAAAAGAAACCACAAGATCGTAACCTCTTGTGTCGGAGGTGCATGGACACTCCCTCTGATTTCTTCCAAAATAGAGCCTCCCCCCTCCAACCTCATGCCGGCGCGGCCCACCCCATTTGGCAGATACCTTCCATTGTTGAAAAATATTCGTGTCAGAGATGATAATTTTCAGCTGGACTTGCCGCATTACAGGGTGCCAGAAAGAACTCTTGGCTTCTGAGTATTTAAACACAAATCTGACATTACTATGAAACATTCTTCTACATTTAAAACTGCTATTCTCCTTTTTGCATGGGCTCTGATCTTTGTCTCTTGCAGTGATAGTACATCTTCGGCTGATGATGAAGGCACGCCACCCGATGCGCTGGATTTCAATCTGATCAGTGAGTCCATTCAGCCGGATCTCTCCTATTTTGAAGAAAATGATCCCGGCAAGCAGACCAGCTACGACAATTACTATACAGGCAAATGGACAGCCATTGGAATCGGCCAGATCACTTCTGTAGGCGCACTGTATGGGTTCATGCCGACGTTGGCTCTCGGAGAGCCCTCTCGCAAGGATGGAGCGTGGGTATGGACGTTTTCAACGGACGATCCCATTTATGGGGGCATGATGCCTCCCGGACAATATATGGCGATGGTACTCACAGCCAGGGATTCGGGAGATGAAACCATATGGGACATGACGATATCCCTCTCCAATGATGAGATCCAGATTGATAATTATCGCATGATTGATGGCAGAATGAGCAAGGATGGAAGCCGGGGTTCCTGGAAATTTCATCACATGCCTGGAGCCTCTTCCGAAACCGGACTCTTTATGGAAGCGAAATGGAACCGTACAAGTGACGACAAGGTCGACATTGAGACCCAAATCTACAACGAAGGATCTGAATCCAATTGGTATACCTATTCTCAGAACGGCAATAGCCACGTGATGAGAGCGGGTAACCCGAACAGTACTGCCGGAGATACCATCATTGAGTGGAATACAAGCACGATGATCGGCTCCATTCAGCAGGGGAGTGAGCGCTTCTGCTGGGACAGCAATTTCCAGGATACAGCCTGTTCTTAAAAACGGTGTCTGGTTCATTCAACGGATCTTCGAAAGCCGGGACAAGGTTCGCCGGTTGATGAAGATCATACGAATCAAATGGTACAAACTCGAGAGGTAGGTAAAAGAAAATTGTTTGTGCCAACATTTGCACCAAAAACAAAAAAGCCTTGCAAGTCAATGACTTACAAGGCTTAATGTGCCCTGGAATGGAGTCGAACCATCACAGCCGTTAGGCCACACGCCCCTCAAGCGTGCGCGTCTACCAATTCCGCCACCAGGGCTTTTCAAGGTCAGTAAGATAATCCCTGAATCACTCAGAATCCAGAACTTTCAAAGATAGGAGTTTTTCTGACTAAATGGAAAGCCTCTTGCTAAATTTATTTCGCCCGGCAAAATGATTCCGTTTTTATACAGCTCTTGTTCCTCCTATCTTTACAGGCGTCGGGCAGGGCCGTTCATCAAGGAAAGAACCCCTCCGACTACATAGAAATGCCGGTTCATAAGGTAAGAATCAAATTAAACAAGATTTTGACATCATGACGAATCAGGAAATTGCTGCAAAACTTCGGGAAGTTTATAATCTGATGCAGCTGGCAGGAGAGAACAGATTCCGCGCCATCGCATTCGACCGGGCTGCACAAACGATTGAAAGCCTGAATGAAGAGATCACCAAATACATTGAAGAGGACACGCTCACAGAAATCAAAGGTATCGGCAAATCGATCGCTGAAGATATAAAAGCGTACGCATCTACGGGGACCATGCCGGTTCTGCAAGATTTGAAAGAGAGGGTTCCTGACGGGCTGATCGAATGGCTTAACATATCCGGCCTCGGCCCCAAAGGTATTGTAAAGATACATCAGGCCCTCGGTATAACGGAGATACCGGAACTGAAAGAGGCTTGCCAGAGCGGAGCTATTGCTGATCTGCCGGGATTTGGAAAGAAGTCTGCGGAACGAATTCTGAAATCAATCGAATATCTCGAGAAATTCGGGGAACGGATCCGCCTCGACCAGGCCCACGACCTCGCTCAGCCTTTTTATGAGTTTATCCGGGAAATAGATGGGGTGATGGAGTGTCAGGTAGCCGGTTCCTTGCGCCGTTCAAGGGAGACGACCGGAGATATCGATATTCTTGCCGCCGCAAAACCGGACAAGATGGAAGCGATCTTTGACGCATTTGTCAGCCATGAACTGGTTCAGGAAGTTTTGGGCCGCGGAGAGACAAAGAGCTCAGTACGAACGCTAAATGGCCGGCAGGTAGACCTTCGGATCGTCAAACCGGAAGAGTATCCGGCGGCACTCCTCTACTTTACGGGCAGCAAAGAGCACAATATCGTCCTTCGCCAGAGGGCGCGGGAGCGTGGCATGGCGTTGAACGAATATGGCCTCTTTAAGCTGAATGAGGAGAAAAAGACAGATTTCAGCCAGCCGGTAAGAATCAAATCTGAAGAGGAGATCTATCATAAACTGGATCTCCATTTTATCCTGCCGGAACTCCGTGAGGACCTCGGGGAGTTTGAATACTACCAGGAAAATGAACAAATGGATCTGGTGGATGCGTCCGATATCAAAGGTGTGATACATATGCACAGTACCTGGAGTGATGGCAGAAACACCATTCGTCAAATGGCAGAGGCGTGCATGGATCTCGGTTATGAGTACATGGGGATCAGCGACCATTCCCGGACAGCGGCCTATGCAGGGGGCCTTACCATCGAGGAGGTACATGAGCAGTGGAAAGAGATTGAGGCGCTGAACCGTGAATTTGAGAATGAGGGCAAAAATTTCAGAATCTTCAAAGGGATAGAATCCGATATTCTTGCCGACGGCTCTCTTGATTATCCCGAAGATATTCTGGCAGGATTTGAGTTTGTGATTGCAAGCGTTCACAGCGGACTTGAATTGCCGTTGGAGGCGATGATGGAGCGCTTTGAAGCCGCCATCCAAAACCCATACACTACCATGATCGGCCACCCAACCGGACGGCTACTCCTTCGGCGCGACGAGAGTAAACTGGACCTCAATCATTTGATAGAGCTCGCTGCCGAACGAGGTGTCCCTATCGAAATCAATGCCAATCCAAGAAGACTCGATCTGGACTGGCGTTACGGCAACAAAGCGAGAGAGACCGGGTTGCTCACCTCCATCAATACGGATGCCCATAATATCGGTCGTATCCGGGATATGCATTACGGAGTGCTCATCGCACGAAAAGCAAAGTTTGATGCCGGCCGGGTGGTCAATACCCTCTCTGCAGCTGAGTTTGAGGAGAAGTTCATCCGAAAGTAAGAAATGCTTTGCGAATTATTAGAGTGAGGGATTCTTCATCTTCCCCATAAAGAGGATCGAACCGCTTGCCCGCTCCCTGATGAGGAAGGCAAACGGCCTGTTGACGGTAAACTTGGGTACCGATGGAGTCACCGAAGTGAGTTGCACCCCAATAGACGTGACAGCGGCGGCTTCACTTCCCTCCTCATTCACTTCCAGAAAGGTTTTATGCTTCACCTCACTCACAAAAAGGTTGTTTAGCCCGTTGGCTGAGAGTCCGCCCAGCTCCGCCACTCCTTCCTGAAACACTCGTTCCACTCCAAGGCTCTGCATCACTTCGTTAAGTGTTTTTTCAGACTCCATACTGAACTTCGGCATCTTCAGCTGAATGTTGCCGCTCCACAAATTCTCCGTCCAATAATCCAGGTTCTCTGCGGTGAGCTTTTCAGAAATAAATGGATCCAGCGGCTGATCCATGTCTGCAGGCATGATGATCGTCATGGTGAAGAGAGAGTCTCCATAGGGCACCTCAATCATCTGCACCTCCTCTGAAAAATAGGTCGCATAACTGCTTTCAGCCATCATCAGCTCCACACGGGTGCGGTTGCCACCCTCCGTGAAAAAATCCCCTTCAGCGGTATTCTTTTCATCAAATTGATAGAGCCATTCCCCTTTAAAATAGAGTGCGTTGATGAGATAGAGCACCATCTCTTCCGGAATTTCATCAAGAATAGAGTCAATGAGTCCGTTGGTGCTCTTTGAAACCCAATCGTTGATGCGGCCCACGGATGCCCTGTCCCGAAAGTCGAGGCCTTCTGCGCTGGCGTTGTAGTATTTATCTAATCGGGTCAGAAAGGTATCGCTGACGGAAAAACGTTCATCATGCCATACAGAATTTGCAATAGCGAATTCTACGGACTGATCCACTTCCCTGAGATATCGAATCAGGGAGTGATAGTTTTCGTTGATCGCCTGCAGATCGTGCCCTCTTAGCTCCAACGTCTGCCTGATCTCATCGAAGGTCTCTCCCTCCGCTCCATTCAAAAGCATCGCAAAAGCGATAGAGATACTCAGCGGAGAGATGAAGATATTTTCATCCTCACCCTCTCTTGTCAATTCATGGAATATTTGATAGCTGAATTCATTTCCAGCTTCCGAAAGCGCTTTTTCAGTATCGTCGAGTGCACGCACGATTCCATCGGCGGATGGATCAGAATCTACCACGGCCTCATTGCACCCTGTAATCAGGACAGAATATAAAAGAGTTAGAATCACTAGTAACGAAATTCTCATATCTACCTGTTTTTTGTTTTTGATAATGGAGATGACCAAAGGCGTTGACTTCAGCCGGGTTCTCAGCCCTGACATTTTAAAATCGTTATATGGCCATCAAGATGACATCTGTCCGATACAAGGCTTCTGATGCCGCATCGTAACCGTAAAGGACCACTTATTGAAATCCCCATACGGTTAATACGTTAAATCAGCTGAAAACGCCACATGAAGAGAAAAAAATCCCTTATTCCATCTATGCAGGCACACCTCGTCTGGTTTTCTACAATTAAAAACTTTTTACGTTCCGTACTTTTGGAATTATTCTGTTATCTTGCGCCCGATTATGCTTATGAAAAGAATTATACCCTGTCTCGATATAAAAGACGGACGAACCGTTAAAGGTGTTAACTTCGAAGGACTCGTAGACGCAGGTGATCCTGTAGAACTTGCGCGGCGATATGTCCAGGAGGGGGCCGATGAAATCGTCTTTCTCGATATAACGGCAACCACTGAAAAGCGCGAAACGCTGACTGATCTGGT
>CALKWT010000114.1 GCA_938003885.1 uncultured Balneolaceae bacterium
TCAGCAGCTCGGGAGCCCCCCTTCTGATCTTTCCCGATACCCTCCATTTAAATGATCCGGGTCCATACCGGATTCCCCTGAAGGGATCGGATCGCCCGCCTGTCCCCCCTCCGCGCCTTTCGGTATAATCCGCTCGTACACCTTATGACGCTGCCGGGATCCCTGCCAGCGCAGCATCCGGAGATTCGGTCCGTGCATTGTTCCACATGGAAAGAACGGATACCGCCGGACACCGGTTCTATCTGATCCTTCATGGAATAGAGAAGCCCGGTCTCAGCACGATCCTGACTGCACCACCGAACCGCCTGGCTCTGCCCGATGGGCCGCGTTGATCAGCATCCCGGGGCTTCGGCGGATGGTTCCTTTCCGGAGGCATTTCCACCCTGCATCTGATCCGTACTTCAGAGCGATCCATCAGGCCTGGGGCCTTCAGGAAGCAGCTCTCCGGCGAGAGATGAATCACCCGTCCGAGATGGATCTTTTCCCGGGCCGGCTACTTAACATATTCTTTACTGACGTCAGAGAGACTGACGCACCGTTTAAACTCCTTTAATTACATACTCCCATGTATTCAAAAATAAACCTCACCCTGGCAGGAATCATCTGTCTCTTCTTTCTCTCCTTCTGTACCCCATCCGATGAGCCATCTTTGGAAAGGCAAACGGAGAGTGAAACGGCTGCAGAGAACCCAACCGCAGCGGCATCAGACATTCAACTGGATAATTTTCGTGTGCGGGCGGCTGGCGAAGGGGGCATGAGCGCCGCCTATTTCACCATCACCAATCACACCTCTACAGCCGATACTCTGCTCTCCATATCTTCCGATGTGGCCCAACTTCTGGAAATTCATGAAAGTTTCGAAGGAGAAGATGGCATGATGGGAATGCGGGAGATCGAAGGCCTGGAGATCCCTGCCGGATCCGTCATTCATCTCGAGCCGGGAGGATACCACGTCATGCTGATGCGGCTGAACCGAGATCTGGAGGTGGGCCAGACATTCGAAATGACACTCCATTTCGCCCAAAAGGGTGATGAAATCGTAGAGGTTTCCGTCCGGCCCATGTAACCATCCCGGCTCTTGCAACGTGCCGGAGCTTCTATCTAAAACATTTTAAACTTTTCAGGCGATGTATCTTTTTAAAAACAACCGTACCCTGTCTATTCTTTTGAGTTCTTTCCTTCTTCTGATGGTGGCCGCCTGCGATACCACCAGCAGTGAAGAGGGCAACGGAGATCCCGAACTCTATCCTCTCGGGGAATTTATCCAGGACTCCTACACCGTGACGGCCTGGTCGACCCGGCCCCTCTCCGTCGGTTTCCATGAAATCTATCTGGAGGTGATGGAGAATGGAATCC
This sequence comes from uncultured Balneolaceae bacterium, assembly GCA_938003885.1. Taxonomy (GTDB): domain Bacteria; phylum Bacteroidota; class Rhodothermia; order Balneolales; family Balneolaceae; genus Rhodohalobacter. The sequence goes on from CALKWT010000114.1 coordinate 1,357, forward strand.
CGGTGGAAGGGGTCCACGTACATTTCAACACCATGATGCATATGGAGGGGCACTCTCACTCCTCCCCCTATGGCGAACCCGATGAGCAGCGCGATGAGGTGTACAACCTCTACGAGGCGTGGGCAATATTTACCATGGCCGGCGAGTGGGAACTTGAAATCACCGTTCACAGCGAAGAGGACTCGGAAACAGAAATCAGTGGTTCCGTACCGGTGAAGGTGAATCACACCGATCGCGTGAAACTCTTTGAAGGAGACAATGGCAGCCACTACATCCTCACCTGGATTGAACCGAAAGAGCCTGAGGTGGGGATGAATGACCTTCTGATCAGCCTGCACCGCTCCGTATCCCACTCCGAGTATCCGGCGGTGCTCAATGCACAGATCGGTTTTGAACCGTGGATGCCTGCGCCCGGTATGGATCACGGATCGAGCAATAACGTGGACCCGGAGCATCAGGGGAACGGATTCTACCAAGGCAAAGTCAATTTCAACATGACCGGAGATTGGGAACTTCGCTTTGATATCTCACAGGGTGGCGAGAAGATCGGCGAGCCGGTCATTGAACTGAACTTTTAAGCAGGATGAAAAAAGAGAGATACATCGTAGCTCTTTTTAAGCGAATCGCCGTGATGATGGCGCTCTTCGGGGTGCCTTCTGCTGCGGTAGCCGGTGGGGTGACAGACCCTGCATGTTTGCTTCCCTTTCACTCTGTAGTCAGGGATCTCGCAATAGAACACCACCTGCAGCCCACCCTTCAGGGTCGGGTGGTGGATGGTGAGACGGGTGAGCCGCTGATAGGCGCAAGTGTCTATATTCAGGGCACGGCCATCGGTACCTCCACACAATCCGACGGAACGTTCGCCCTCACGACCGACCGGCTGGTGGATGTCCTGGTCATCTCCTATGTCGGCTACCAGACCCTGGAGATCCAGATTTCCACAATCGACCCCTCCCGCCAGCACACCTTCCGGATGGCCCCGGCCGAACTGTACCGCAACGGAGAGCTGATCGTGACGGCCGATGAAGTTCGCATGGCCTATTCTGGCATCTACAGTGACGTCAAGGCGAGGCCGCTGGAAGATCATATGAGTTCCATACCGGGGATGGATATGGTCTCCCGTGCCAACTTTGCCAAAGACCCGGTCATCCGCGGGCTTCGGGACGGACGGGTCAATGTGATGATCGACGGAATGCGCCTGACCCCGGCGTGTGTGGATGCGATGGATCCGGCAACGGCTTACATCGAAACAGACAATCTGGAATCGATCGAGCTACAGCGCGGCGGCCAAAACAGCTCTTCAGCGCCGGGAGGAACCCTCAATTTCAACATGGTGAAGCCCGGAATCAACAGCGGTGTGCAGGGCAGCCTCGAAGCGGGATATCACTCGGCCTCCCGGCAGCAGATCTATCAGGCCGCACTCCAGTATGGCGAGGAGAGATGGGCGGCGAGGGTCTCCGGAACCTACCGCGATGCCGGTAATTTTATTACGGGTGATGGGGAGCGGATTCCACTCTCCGGATTTAGAAAAGGGAATCTCTATGCGTCGCTGCTCTACCGGCCGCACGACGCTCATGAATTGACTCTCAAATATGTAGGGGATTTCGCCAAAGATATCGGTTATCCCGCCCTGATCATGGACACCCGACGTGCCGATGCCCATATCGGCGGGCTGGAGCATCACTGGCACAATCCCGATACGGAGAGCCTGATCACCTCGGTGAACACGAATCTCTACTGGAACCGTGTCGAGCATCTGATGGACGATTACGACCGGGATGTCGCTTCGCGGGAGGTGATGCAGGGGATGTATATGCCGATGTATGGTGAAACCACCACCTTCGGCCTCAACAGTGAAGCGACGCTTGCCCGGGAAGAACATCTTTTCACCCTCTCCGCCGAGCTTTTCGGGATCGATGCGTTTGCCGATATGTGGATGTACCCCCTCTCCCCGGACGTCAATGATATGTACCTGATGAACCTGGGGGATATCACCAGCCGTGTAGCCGCACTCTCCGCCTCCTGGCGCCACTATATGGCAGCGGGCTGGATCACCGGGGCGGACCTCCGGGTGGAAGGTGGGCTCTACTCCATCCGGCACGAGGAGACCTTTCGGGCAGAGTATCCGCAGCTCAACAGCGTGAACCCCTCCTATCTGGATTACACAGCGGGCATTCATCTGGAAAGGCAGCTCTCCTCCGGGCTCTCCGCCGCCCTGAAACTCTCAGACGGATACCGGATGCCGGGCCATTTGGAGCTCTACGGCTACTACATCTACCACCCGCTCGACAACTTTTTCTACTATGGGAATCCGAGCCTGGAGTCGGAGCGGAGCAGTCAGGCAGAACTTTCCACTCTCTACGGAAGCGAACAGAGTGCTTTTCACGGGCAGCTCTCCCTCTGGGTTAACCGGATGGACGGCTACATTACCGGCCGGAAAATTGATGAGCTTTTTAAACGCTATGAAAACATGGGGACGGCCTGGTTGACCGGGGCGGAGCTCGATCTGCATGTGGATCTTGCCAGGGGATTGAACGGCGGCGTCTCCATGGCCTGGGTTCTGGGTGAGCATACAGAGCTGGATGAGCCTCTCCCCATGATTCCGCCTTTCAAAGGCACGGCCTATCTTCAGCGACAGAGCGGCCGGATCCAGATGGAAACCCGGATCCGCTGGGCAGCAGCACAGAAGAGAATTGCGGTAAGAAACAGCGTGGAGACCGCCACGGACGGCTACATGCTGTGGGATCTTTTTGGCAGTGTTCGCCTGATGCAGCATGTTCGCCTGCAGGCGGGTGTTGAAAATCTCCTCGATCAGTTTTATATCGATCACCTGAGCGTGAACAGCATGCCCTCCCCCGGCCGCAATCTCTCTGTCTCGCTTCGGATCACTCTCTGATGCCAACATCATAGATCATACCCCCGGCCTCATGGTTCCGACGCCAGATCCAGCGGCTATTTCGCATCGGTCATCCGGGGGTACAAATCCTATGAAACCGTCTGGTCAGGATTCCGTTTTGGTCACCTTGACCTTCCACTCCCGGGGCATCACCTCGATATATTCCCAGGTAAAAGGCACGCTGCTCTCCGCCTCGATCTGATAGTAGAGAGGTTTGGGGTCGTGGTCATTTACAAAGATGAACGCTTCGCCCGGCTTCAGCTCATCGAAGGCATCGAAGACCATATCGTGCCGTTTAGCCGGAGGGAATGGCCGGACATCGAACATATTGACCACGGCGATATCCTCGACCGCCGCATCACTCTCTCTGCGTTTGGTGATGTGGGCTACAAATTCGCCTTCCTGCTCCTTCTTTACCTCCCAGGTAAACTCACCGGTGAATTTCTTTTCGAAGATCGACCGGATTTCAACGGGATCTTCAGCGGCCAGCAGCTCCATGGTATCCCCTTTCAGCATCATTCCGTAGCGGTGAAAGACGGCATACTTCCAATCCTTCTTCTCTGCTCTCCGCAGATCCATCACGGTAGAGGCTCCTTCAAACTCCCTCCCCTTTGAGGCTTCTGTCCGCGTCACCTTCACCTTCCACTCGGCCGGGTCCCGCTGGAGATAATCCCACCCCACCACATCGCCGTAGATGGAGCGAAACTCATAGTAGAGGGGTTTCGGATCGTGATCATTGATAAAGACAAAGCTTTCCCCTGCCGGAAGATCTTTAAACAGAGAGAGAAGTTTTTCGTGTCGTTTGATGGGAATAAGCGGCCGGACGTCGAGTTCTTTTATTTTCTGCATAGCTAAAGAGAGTTGGGTTACACGTTAACATTGAGATGATAAAAGCAGCAGAAGCCAGGCCCCCCGCCGGAGAATTGTCACCACGGACAGCCGGCCCTGCTGCTAACACCACCATCTGTACTCAGAAATTTTAAGGTAGGGGGTTTTTTTATTAGATTCAATATAAACGGTTTTAAACGTTTTAATTGGTTTATCAGAGGCTGAGCAGATTATGCGAGTTGATTTGCAAGTTAAAAAGTAACAGTTCGGCCGGTTTTTGAGATCCTCTGTCGGTTGGAATGGCGGATTCGTTGGAGGTACGATCTGGAAGAGATCCTGCCGCAGACCTGGCGTGCCGTTAAAGTCTCTCTGCCTTACCTGGCTGATAAAACGCTTTCAGCCATCCTCTGGAAATGGGATGGGTGGAGTCAGGATCTGTCAAGAGGCAGGCGCCACTTTCCGGCAGCGGTTCAACCAACGATCTGTCAATGC
>CALKWT010000115.1 GCA_938003885.1 uncultured Balneolaceae bacterium
GGTGTTGAGCCTCACGTCTTACGGTATTGGGAAACCATCTTCTCAGACCTTAATCCCCGAAAAAACAAGGGTGGGAATCGCACCTACAGAGAGCAGGATATCACTCTGATTCTACAATTAAAAGAACTGATTCAGGAAAAAAAATATAGTACAGCCGGAGCGAAGAAATATCTGGAGGAAGGTATAGAAGGAGAGGAGCACCTGACAGACAGTGAGCCTCTGCCGTTCGAAGTGCAGAAGGACCTGAAAGAGATCCGTGTTTTTCTTACAGATTTGCTTGAAAGGTTATAAAATAGAGGTTGCCTGCAGGCCTCACATCCCCTATCCCCCTCCCGGGTTATACACTTCATCTGTGCATCCACCTCCACCCAACTCAATAATCAAAGGCTGAAGGGGCCCAACTTCTATCCTGTCTCCCATTTCGAGGCGCCGGCTGCCGATGATATCATACCCCGCATCACAATCACCAATCAGATCGGAAAAACGACGCAGATTCAGCTCCTGTGATTGCTTTTGTCCGTTTAAAACCACCATCACTGTCTCTTCGTCATTGCGACGAAAATAGACATACATATTATCTTCCGGGATAAAGTGTATTAACTCACCATGGTGTATTACATCTTTTTCCCGCCTCCAGTTGGATACAGTTTTTATAAAATCATGTGCTTCCGCAACGGGAAAACCAGTCTCTTCTGCCAGCTCTCTTCGTCCATCCTCTGTAAAGGCATTCACAGGATCTTCCCGCCAGCCCCCGGGAAAGTCTTTCCGCCGGAGTCCGTCCGATCCGCTTCCCGTCATCAGAATTTCATCCCCATAATAGAGCTGCGGGATCCCGCGGGTGGTTAGAAGGAAGGTAAGTGCGAGTTTATATTTGCCGAAATCTTCATCCATCACGGTAAAGATCCGATCCAGGTCGTGATTTCCTGCAAAGATCACATTCAGATTGGCATCGGGATATACAAAATCTTGTCCGAGGGTGAAATAGAGCCTGGAAATTCCGGTATCCCAACCGGAGCCTTCCTGAAGTGCAGCGATAAGGGATTCATAAAGTGGGAAATCGGTGACGCTCGGCAGGTGGCTATCATACCCGTCCGCCCCACGGAATCCCGCTTGCCAGTAGGCAGTGGCGGGGGCGTTGGGCATCCACGATTCTCCTACAATATTGAAGTTCGGAAACTCATCAAGGACTCGTTTCGCCCATTTAGACATGTACTCTTTGTAGGGATATGGATAGGTGTCCATCCGGATCCCATCTACGCCGGAATACTCAATCCACCAGATGGTATTCTGAATCAAATAGTTTGCTACAAGTTCGTTTCGCTGATCTAAATCTGGCATATCTGTAACAAACCAGCCTTGGACGGTGGAATGGTAATCGTAATCTGATGCATAGGGATCCATGATGGTGGTGGTCCGAAAATTGGTCGTTCCCACCTCATCCAGCGGATGGATCCAGTCATCCGACGGCAAATCATGTACAAACCAGTGGTGCGTACCCACATGGTTGTGGATCATATCCATAATCACCTTCAAGCCCATGCTGTGAGCAGTATCAATCAGTTCGAGATACTCTTCGTTACTGCCAAAGCGCCGGTCTGCCCGATACATGTCGGTAGCTGCATACCCGTGGTACGCTCCATATTCCGGGGGCATATCGTTTTCAAGAATCGGTGTGAACCAGATCGCCGTCATCCCCAGATCCCTGATATAATCCAGATTTTTTTTCACACCCTGTAGATCCCCTCCGTGCCGTGCATTGGGATTGTCTCTGTCAACTTCCTCCAGCATCTCCGGAATTTCATCATTTGAGGGATTACCGTTGGCAAAACGGTCAGGCATCAGCAGATAGATCAGATCTGACGAATCAAATCCTTGATTCCGGTTTGGATCTCCGCTTCTCTCCCGGATTTCATAATGGTGAACGTATGATTCGTCCCTCCGTGTAAAAAGGATCTCTACCGTTCCCGGCTCGGCTTCCTCATGAATCCGAAGTGTTAGAAACTGGTAGTTCGGATTTTTTACAAGGGTCACCCGCTCTAAAGTGACGCCCGGGTGATTGACAGATGCCCGGGCTGATTGGATATCCTCGCCATACACCAACACCTGCACATCGGTTTCATTAAAACCCACCCACCAGTTTTCCGGCTCCACCCGGTCGATGGTAATGGGTTGCCCCAAGAGGGCCGGAGCTAAAAAAAAGAGACTATAACACGCAATAACGATCGATTTAAAACAGATATCGATCCGCTTTGGATGGATTTTTGACATGATGGAAGAGTTTGAAATTTTCACATGGATGGCCTTGACAAACGAACACCTTTGCTGTTGTCCTGCGTTGGCAGCTACAGAATTCATGACCGTGGGAGTGCAATCCCCCTGCCGGACCATTGCCTTCCGTGAACAACAGTACGTCAGATTAAAAAAATCCGTTCAGCTTGCACTGAACGGATTTATTATGAGGTCACATCTCCTTCGTACTATTCACTGGTATTCAGCTTACTTTATGGAGCCTTCATCATTTCTGAAGTCAAGCTCAATCGTATATTCACCATCGGCGGGGAGAAGTACACGCTCCTGATCATCCCCTGCCCCCCGGTATTCAATCTGGCCGTCAAAAATCATAAATTCTGACTGCCACCAGTCGGTAAACCAGTCTCCTTCATACCAGGCGTAGATACGGAGTTCATCTGCCATAAGTTCACGGGTGATCGTCATCACTTGATTATCATGATCCGCAGTGAAAAGTGCATCGGGCATCTCCATGTCCCATCCGCCTACCGTCCCGCCAATCAGATAGACCCGGGGCTCTGCAACAGCAATCTGTTCCGTCTCCAGATTCACAACTACCATATAATAGCCGGTCTCTTCGGGGGATGGCATATTATCACCACCAAATCCGACAACCCCGTCTACTGCAGGTTCTCCGTCATACCCAAAGTCATTGCCCCAGCCTTTCTCCGGTGCAAATTTATAACCCGGATCTTCCACATCCGCATCAATCCAGACGATCTTCCAGAACAGGTGGGGTTTTGTTGCAACAGGTATCATCTCCAGATCTGTGTTCCCCCAGTCCCAGTCACCCACGCTGTTCCCTATCATAAAGAGCTGTTCAGGAAACGCCGGGCCTACGTCCATCTCATAGGGTGTGAACAGTAGTTCTACAGGATCGGAATAGAGCGGATCCACAGTCTCTGCTACTGTCGCCCGGATCCTGAACAGAACCGAAGACTCTTCTCCCGGTATGAGCCCGAAATTCAAGAGGGCGCCATTGATCTGCTCTGTCGTGATGTTCAACGATGTTGTGGAAGTAGTCCCGATATTGACGGGATTCTCGAAATCTCCGTCAGGAGATCCCATTTCAACGCGGTAGTCCACCGCCGCTGGAAAACCGAAGTCAGGAGCTGTCCAGTTAAAGACGAGCACTTCCTCACCAGCCTCCTCTTCTAAAAGAGGAATGCGATCACCCGAAGAGGGTGACTGAAAGGCCGGAGGTTCCGCATCCGGATTGAGCTCCGGGCCTAATGAATCTTCACAGGCTGCAAAGATGAGTGCACCTGCCAAAAAAATCAAAACTGTCTTATATATTTTCATCATCAGAATAGTACGTTTAATTATAACCCGGATTCTGTGTCAAATTGAGGTTCTCATTCAGATCGGCCGTAGGGATAGGAAACAGATTAAAGTGATCCGGTGTACTTCTGCCTTCCTGGACGCCCCCCTTCCACGACCAGACATACTCCCCGGAAGTAAAGCGTCCGAAGCGGCGCAGATCGGTTCGTCGATGGCCTTCCCAGTAAAGTTCCCGGGCCCGTTCATCGAGGATAAAATCGAGATCCAGTTCAGCGGCAGTAATTTGACCCGAGTCATCTCCATACGCCCTCTCGCGCAATTCATTCACAAGGCTCAGGGCGCGCCCGGTTTCTGAACCCGTCCGGACAGCTGCTTCAGCAAACATCAGATAGACATCTGCCAGCCTGAGCATCGGAAAATCAATATCTACAAATTCATTGTTCTTCCCGGGCACACCTGCCGAAGATACATTCTTCCACTTGGTTATGGCATACCCTTCAGTAAACTCTCCGATGTTTTCTATTTCAAGCGTCTGTCCATTGGTGTGAAATAGTGCACGGCCGTCGGCCCATCCCTCCTCGTTCCCTTCAAAAAGCGAGACAAATTCAGGAGTAACACGGTGGCCTGCCCACCCTCCACCGATCCCGAACTGTGATGCATCCATGTTTCCGCCAACTGCGGCATGTACAATGAAGGTGGTACCGCCGAACGTTCTCATGCTGTCTCCATCAAAGCGGACGGCAAATATAATTTCGTCACTGGTCTGGTCGCTGTCGGTCATAAAGAGGTACTCATAGTTATCCGCAAGGGAATAGCCCCCTTCATCAATCACTTTTGTAGCATATACAAGCGCATCTGCATAGCGGTCCGTTCCGGTATAAACCTCAGCATTGAGATAGAGTTTAGCCAGGAGCGTCCAGACCGAACCCTGATCCGCCCTCCCGTAGTCGTTGCCGCGAGGTGAAGGGAGCTCCCCCTCTATTGCCAGGAGCTCACTCTCAATATAGTCAAACAGTTCTTGCGGAGTGGCCGGTTCAGGCATATAAGATCCGATCGGATCTGCTTCTGTAACGAAAGGAATATTCCCTCCATACAGATCAAATGCATGCAGATAGCTGAGTGCCCTCAGAAACCTGGCTTCCGCCAGATATACCTGAACGGCTGCTTCCTCCCTGCCCTGAGCCTCGCGGATAAATTCGTTAGCAAGGGTGATCTGGTAGTAGAGGCGGCTATACATCGCCCGGACAAAATCGTTGGACGAACCCCACGATATGGAGTTGAATTGCGGAAGTCCGGGATCATTCCATGCTACCACAGCCTCGTCGGTAGAAAGGACCTGATGGACCCAATACTGACGAATATAACTTGAAAAACCCTCATCAATCCCTTGTATATCGGGTTGACCGGCGGGCCCTTGCTGCCCGGTCACGGCCAGTCCTGCGTACATTTTGGCCAATACCTTTTTGAAGTTCTCCGGGTTCTCAAACACCTGATTCGATGTCACTACATTATCATCTATGGGAGATGTATTCAGGCTGTCCACGCAAGACACTGCCATGAGTGCAACCATTACCATCCCCATCAATTTTATAACTTTCAATCGTTTAGTAAACATATCTTTACCACTTAAATCGTTTTCATTAAAAGTTGAGATTAAGTCCCAACACAAAAGTTTTTGGCCTGGGATACAGGTTGTAATCAATCCCGCCTACAACTTCAGGATCCTGTCCGCTATAATTTGTAATCGTAAATACATTCTGCATGGTCGCAGAAATTCTAAGCGACGAGGTGTCACTGAACAGATTTCCGATAGTGTAACCCACACTGATATTATCCATTCTGAGAAAGGAGGCGTTCTCCACATAGTGATCAGACATGTAGCGGGGACTCATAAAGCCAATATCAAGAAGGCTGGTAGTATTGTTGGTCAGATAACCGGCCGAGTTGTACATCTCGCTATAGACACTATTGTCAGAAGAGACGTTATTATAGACATAGTTGCCCAGGCTGGCCCGTGCTGCGAAAGAAGCGTCCCAGTTTTTGTATTCATAACGTGAACTCAAGCCGAACGTAAAATCTCCGGACGGGCTTTTGTACCGATATCTGTCATTCTCAGAGATGATTCCGTCGCCGTCCCGGTCTACGTATAAACCTTCCACCGGACGGCCATACTCATCATACACCTGTTCGTACACGTAAAAGGAGCTGCGGGGATGGCCTACACTGTTGATCTGGATGGTATTCCCGGTCCCACCGGCAATCTCGCCGACGAGTACACCCTGATATGCCGGGTCATCTACATTGGTGAGGCTCGTAATTTCATCCCTGTTCCAGGTCAGGTTTAAACCAGCCTGCCAGTAGGAATCCTCTGTTGAGAGAAGCCGGCCGGTAATATTAAACTCCAGCCCCTGAACTTCCAGATTTCCTACGTTTGTGAGAATCTGGTTTGTAAAATTGGTCCCCATGGGTACCGGTATCACATTCAGCAGATCGGTCGTCTCGCGGTGATACGCTTCCAGAGATCCGAAAACACGCTCTCCGAAGAGAGAGTAGTCCAGTCCAATATTATAGGTCGTGGTCTCCTCCCACTTTAAACCGGCGTTGTACCCTTCTGGCCGTAAGGTCTGAATGTACTCATCTCCAAAATAGTAACCTGCCGTGGGCTGTCCGAAGGTGTAGCGGGCAAGGTAGGGATAATCTCCCTGGCCAATCCGCTGCTGACCGGTCACTCCATAGCCAAGGCGCAGTTTCAGTTCATTGATCTGCCTTGAATTTCGGAGAAATGGCTCCTCATGCAGCTGCCAGGCAAAAGCAAAAGATGGGAAGAGTCCCCAGCGGTTGTCGGAAGAGAAGCGGGAAGTCCCGTCCTGGCGCAGCGTGGCTGTAAAGAGATAGCGGTTATTCAATGTATAGTTGGCACGTCCGAAAAAGGAGACAATGTAATATTCGGTAGCATAGGCGTTGTCATCCATAATATTAACTACATCATCTATATTATAGTTGGTGGTATAGGAAGAGCCTTCCGAGTAGTGATGCTCCCATGAGTAGCCAAGGGTCAGGTCGAGTGCACTGTTGATAGAATCGAAATTCCTGTCGTAGTTTAGGTAGAAATCAAGAATCTCATTTTCTTTGCGCTGATCATAGTCACTTCGGATTCCGCGAGGATCCAGCGGGTTGGTACTGCTGATCTCAAAAGCTGCGTTATCCGGAACCCGAACCCTTCCATTACCCACATCTGAGTAGTCGAAACCCAGATTCAGGGTAGCTGTCAGATCGTCCAGAAACGGCATATCATAGGCGACTTGAAGATTTCCAAGAGCCCTGTAAACCGTAGACTTGTCTCTGCGCTGCTCGATCAAAGCAACTGGGTTTGCCGGCGCTATGCCGATAGGCCCTCCGCTAGCCCCCAGCCAGGCGAAATAGCCACCATATTCGTCGTCACTACTGCCTGTACGTACGGGCTGAGTAGGGTCAAAAGCGATAGCTGAGCCGATCGCCCCCGTATCTGCAAAGCGGTTGCTATCCTGCATTCCGCGAAGATTGATATCCAGTCGCAAGCGGTTCTCCATGAAGCTGGGGTTCAGGGCCACAGAAGCGGTAAGTCGGTCGTTGGAGGACGTTCGAAGAACACCCTGATTGCCCGTAAAACCGACAGAGACCCGATAGGGCAGATTGTTCAGTGAACCGGTAGCACTGATGTTATGATCCTGGCTGAATGCATCCCTGAAAATCTCATCCTGCCAGTTGGTATTGGCATTCCCAAGATATTGGGATGCGTTTTCACCGTGATGGGTCCGGATCACCTCTCTGAACTGATCGGCAGAAAGCACACTGATACGGTCGTTATTGGTCTGGTAAGAGAGGGTGCTGCTGTAATTAAGTCTCAGCGGCTGATCCTGAGCTCCCCGTTTGGTTGTAATAATCACCACACCGTTAGAAGCCCTTGAGCCATAAATGGCTGCGGCAGAGGCATCTTTCAAAATCGTAATGTTCTCAATATCATTCGGATTAATGGTGTTGAGCGGATTTCTCATCCCATCGATACCATCATCATCCAGTGGCAGGCCGTCTACCACAAATAAGGGATCGTTACTTGCCGACAGTGAGGAGCCCCCCCGGATTCGGATGGTTGCACCAGCTCCGGGTGCACCGCTATTCGACACCACATCCACACCTGCGGCGCGCCCCTGGAACAGGTCCTGGGGAGAGGTAATGGCACCCGGGGTAAAATCTCTTGCACTCACCACGTTGATGGAACCGGTATTGTCACCCCGCTCCTGTACCCCATACCCAATCACTACAAGCTCATCAAGAGCTGCGATATCACTTTGAAGGGTGACATTCAACGTAGTCCGCCCATCCACAGCGATTTGCCGGGTTATGAAACCGATATAGGAGAAAACGAGGGTTTCATCGGAGTTTACACGCAGAGAGTAACTTCCATCCGGATTGCTCACCGTCCCCCTTTCCGGCATCCCTGAGATATAAATGTTTACCCCGGGAAGCGGCTCCCCGGTTTCTGCTTCCGTAATTACTCCGCTCACTGTTATTTCCGTTTGAGCATACGCCAAAGGGTTGTATGCGATAGAGAGAAATGACAGCATGAACAGGAATAGTATCTGTTTTAACGTCATAGTAGCGCTTTATTTAAGGTTTAATTATTTAGTCTCTGTATGAAAGCTTTTTCGTCCTGATGAACCTTGTCATCAGAGCAGATAGTGACCTGGACAGAAGGCTGGTTCATTCAACCTGAAACTCCTCTTCCAGCCAGGTTTAGAATATGCAGATGATTATGTGTGAATAGTTATTTCTAATGCAATAAGTTAGAAAACCGCTTCCAATATTACAAGATGAAACCTGATTGTCATGAGTCATAAAAGGCCGGTCAGCTTAATTTGAGGGCTTAAACCAGCTGACATTATGAGCATAGGAGGATGCGTAATGCTCCATTAGATTTTTTTAATCTCGAAGGATCGGGCAGAGGTGAACGACCCTTTCAGATCCTGCGGTTAGAGAACCAGACTGAAAAATAGTAGATCAGAATCGTGCAGATCAGAATGGAGACGCCCACAAGGTGCAGTACCTGAAATACTCCCGCCATGTCAAACTTATCGAGTCCGATTCCTATAAGGATCTGCAAAAAAATCAGGCCGGCAATCGCGAGAGAAAGTGTATTCAATCTTCGGGGAACAGGGTACTTCCGGTTCATGTAGAGCAGTACCGCTGTTGCGAGGACCAGCAACCAGGAGAAACTACGGTGTATCTCATATAAACCGTCGACTGTACCCAGCCACTCTGCCCGGGGCAATTCAAGAACATTTTTAGCTACATCTACGGCTTCACGAACCTGTGTACCCAAGACCAGCTGAGCCATGGTCAGAAGGAATAACAGACCTGAGACCCAAAGAAGTTTTTTCTTAATATCAACTTGAAGATAGAAACCAGAGCGTTCATTAAATGCCCTGAATGTTGCATAGAGGAGTACTGCGAGGAGGGTCATTGCGATGACCATATGGACCGTGATCAGGCCGGCACTTAAACCGGAACGAACCACGAGGCCGCCAAGCCACGCCTGAAACAGAACCATCACCAGTGCCAGACCGGAAAAAATAGTGATCACCGGATCTTTTTTCCTGTAGTGAAATGAGGCGAAGAACGTGATGGTAATCATGATGCCTGCCAGCGCTCCCGTCAACCGGTTAATATATTCCAGCCACGTATGAAGCGGATTAAAGAGAGTAGCATCATATTGTGGAGGCAGCTCAGCTGCAGTCATTGGAGGGATCCACATCCCAAAACAGCGTGGCCAGTCGGGACATCCAAGGCCGGCTCCGGAGGCCCTCACCAAACTGCCCATCAGGATGACACCCACAGTGGTGATCACTGTAATAATCGCTGTCTTTTGAAATAAATTGAGTTTCATCTGGAGTTCACAAAAATTTTCGATCCTGTATTATGAGCCTTCTGCCTCTGTACGTCACTTGCGTGACCGATCCTTATCTCGCTGTAAGGTGCCTTTAATCACACACAAATGTATTCAATAATTTTGAAGGCGGTATTAAGGTAACATATCATTCTGAAAATGCTTAATTTTATGTGTTGTATTATAATAAGTATGTGATGGATAAAGAACAAAGCATTCCCTTTACATCCCGAGATTTTATCAGCAAACTAAGTGGTTATTATGCACTTACAAAACCTGGCATAACCTATACCATTCTTGCCAGTATGCTCATTGGATTTCTGATGGGATCTGCAGGCCAGCCCGATCTCATTTTGATGCTGCATGCAGCTGTCGGAACCTATCTGATAGCCGGTGGTACAGCGGCCTACAATATGGTTATAGAGCGGAATCTGGATGGCCTGATGAGACGGACCAGCCGCCGCCCTCTCCCTTCCAACAGATTAACCGTAAAAGAGGGAACCATCTTCTCCATTCTGTTTATTGCCGCAGGATTACTCTACCTGTCTCTGGTGGTTAACTTTACAGCAGGAATGGTCTCTTTGGCCACAACGGTAATCTATCTGCATATTTACACACCTCTCAAGCGAATCTCTGCCCTGAATGTCTTTGTAGGGGCTATCCCCGGGGCTCTTCCGGTGGTAGGGGGATGGGCTGCAGCGACAGGAACCGTGTTTGAACATGGAATGTGGATCCTTTTCGGGATCATCTACTGCTGGCAGATCCCACATGTGATGGCGATCGCCTGGGTTGCCCGTAACGACTATGAACATGCAGGCTTCAAAATGCTGCCAAAGAACGATCCGCACGGATACAAAGCTTCACTCTGGATCGTAGCTCCGTTGCTGATTCTTTTCCCGACGGTTTACAAACTCTATGTAATGAATCTGGCAGGCTGGCTCTATCTGGCAGGTGCCCTGCTGGTCACGTTGGGATTCTTTTACTATGGGATCCGATTCTCCCTCTCTCGTACGGTTACTAATGCCCGCTCATTGATGTTTGCATCTTTTGCATATCTCCCGTTGGTCTGGATCTTCGTCTTTTTGGACTGGATGATCCTTTAGGATCTCATTCAGGAAACGATCAGAGGAGGATATTTGCCCGGGTTGGCTTCATTCATCATGGCGTAAACTTTCTCCAGAATATCCTCTGCACTGGGCTTGGTGAAATAGTCTCCGTCACTGGCATAAGCCGTTCTATGAGGCTGACTGCTGAGGCACTGAGCGCTGGAGTCGAGATACCGGTACCCGCCATGTTCATCGATCACTTTCTGCATCATAAATGCAGTGGCACCGCCCGGTACATCCTCATCTACAAAGAGAATGCGGTTTGTCTTTTTAAGAGACTCCAGAATCATTTTGTTGTTATCAAATGGCAATAGGGTACGTACATCGATCAACTCAGCCGAAATTCCCATCTCTTTCAGCTCAGGCAGTACAGATTCCACCACATTAAATGTAGACCCATAAGAAACGATGGTGAGGTCAGTTCCCTCATGTACGACTTCAGGGATCCCAAGTGGAACTGTAAACTCACCCAGATTATCAGGTAGTTTTTCCTTAAGGCGATAGGCGTTCAGCGGCTCTACAATAAGCGCAGGATCATCGCCCTGGAGCAGGGTGTTATAAAACCCGGCGGCATGGGTCAGATTCCTCGGCACACAGACATGCATGCCTCTCAGCCCGGTGACAATCATCCCCATAGGGGATCCGGCATGCCATATCCCCTCCAGCCTATGGCCCCTGGTACGAACAATCAATGGATAGGCCTGCCCTCCCCCTGTCCGGTACCGGAGGGTGGCTACATCGTCGCTCAGAAGCTGAAATGCGTAGAGCAGGTAATCCAGATATTGAATCTCCGCTATGGGGCGAAGACCCCTGAGTGCTAGCCCCATACCCTGGCCTATTATCGTTGCTTCCCGGATACCCGTATCACTCACTCTGTACTTCCCATACTTCTCCTGCATACCGACAAAGCCGAGATTGACATCACCAAGTTGTCCGACATCTTCGCCAAAAGCGACTACGTTGGGATATTTTTCAAACAGGGCGTCAAAGTTATTTCGCAGAACGACCCGTCCGTCAACTTTAACCGGGGTGGAACTGTAAACCGGTTTTACTTCTTTAATACGGACCGGTGAGTATTTTGTCTCGCTGTAGAGATGGAAAGAGAATCGTTTCTTGTTTAAGTCGCTGTTCGTTTTAACCCATGCGGCAAGCTCTTTACCAGCCTCTGACTTTTTGCCACGGAGAAGAAGAAGGGAACGCCTGGCAGTATGCATGACATCTCGCCTGATTGGCCTGCTGACCCGGGCTAATTTTGCCCGATACCCTTCTATCCCGGTGAGAGACGGATGCTCCGCTGTCACCCTTCCGAGGATGTCCAGAAGTTCTTTTTTCTCATCCTGTATAGGCTGCTGAAATTTCTGCCAGGCCCTGACCTGTTCTTTTTTTACCAATTCGACGATCTGCTCTTCCATCTTATCAAGCTGAGCAGAATTTACGAACTCATTATCCAGTATCCACTGCCTGAACTTTCTTATACAGCAATACTCCTTTTCCCAATTGAGCCGTTCATCACTTTTATATCTTTCATGAGAACCGGAAGTAGAGTGGCCCTGCGGCTGGGTGACTTCTTCTACATGCACCAGGACCGGCACATGTTCTTCACGTGCCACACTTTCAGCCTTGCGATAGGCTTCGAGGAGCTCCACATAGTCCCACGCTTTCACTGTCAAAATTTCAAAGCCCGGCTGTCTTTTCGTTCTTTTGAAACCCCTCAGCGCTTTTGATATACTCTCTTTAATTGTCTGGTACTTTTTGGGAACTGATATTCCGTACTCATCGTCCCATACAGAAATGACCATGGGAACCTGCAGAACTCCCGCTGCATTCAATGTCTCCCAGAAAATACCTTCCGATGTACTGGCATCGCCAATGGTGCCCCAGGCAATTTCCCGCCCGCCTTTTGAGAACTTGGTCAGATGCTTCAGCTCCTCCAGGTTTCTATACAGTTTGGAGGCTTGTGCAAGGCCCAGCAGACGAGCCATCTGCCCAGCAGTAGGTGAGATATCGGAGGATGTATTTTTGGAGTTGGTCTGATCAATCCACTCCCCCTCTTCGTCGATCAGGCGGGTCGCAAAATGGGAGTTCATCTGTCGGCCAACCGAATTAGGCTCGGCTTCCACATCCGTATTTGCATAAAGCTGAGCAAAAAATTCCTGGATGGTTAACTCCTCAATTGCAAGCATAAAGGTTTGATCACGGTAGTAGCCCGACCTGAAATCACCTTTTCTAAAATGTTTGGCCATGGCAATTTGTGGCAACTCCTTACCATCTCCAAAAATTCCAAATTTGGCCTTCCCGGTCAGTACCTCCTTTCTGCCCAACAGGGACATTTCCCGGCTGGTGAATGCCAATTTATAATCATCCAGTATTTGCTTAATCTTTATTTTGGAGTGTTCTTCTGCTGCTACTGCTTTACTTGACATGACAACTCATTTCTTTCAATAAATTCATTAATCAGTATAGAAGCCTAGACGTGATACAAAGGGCGTTATCCCGGAAATGAACATAATGTGTCCCCCATATAAACATCGATATCGACTGCCATTGACAAAAGTACCTGCCAGGAGCCTGACGGGACCCGTTGGATTCCGGGCAGGGAATGATTGCATCCGGTTAGAGGTATCAACAGTTCTCTACTCAGGAAATCCCCCTTCTGTCATCTTCATGGGATCAAGGGCAATCCTCAGCTCTTCTTCAGATAAATCAGTCATTTCACGTGCAACTTCAAGAACAGCACGGTTTTCTGCATAGGCTGTTTTTGCAATCTTTGCGGCGGCATCGTATCCGATTAATGGATTTAATGCCGTTACTAATATAGGGTTTTTACCGACCATTTCGCGAATCTCTTCTCTTCGGACGGTCAAGGTAGCAACCGATTTGTCAGCAAAATTTCTGGAGGCGCCGGTCAGAATTCCGATCGATTGCAGAAGGTTATGTGCCACAAGCGGAAACATGACATTCAGTTCAAAATTGCCTGACTGACCTGCGATCGTAATGGCCGCATCATTGCCGATCACCTGGGCGCAGACCATCGCGAGGGATTCCTCAATGACCGGATTCACCTTACCTGGCATGATAGAGGATCCGGGCTGAAGCGCTTCCAGCTGTATCTCGCCCAGGCCACTGTTAGGGCCGGAATTCATCCAGCGGAAATCGTTGCTGATCTTCATCAGTCCGGCAGCAATATTTTTCAGCTGTCCCGACAGCTCCATCGGGGCGTCCACGGTTGCCTGTGCCTCAAAATGGTTCTCCGCCTCTTTAAAAGGAAGATTCGTGGCTTTTGAGATCTCCCTTGCAAATCGATTCCCAAACTCCTTATGGGTATTGATGCCGGTTCCGACCGCGGTTCCTCCCTGCGGGAGCTCATACATCCGTTTCAGGGCATCCTCAATTCGCAAAATTCCAAGCTCGATCTGTCGGGCATACCCTTCAAACTCCTGTTTCAACGTGACAGGCATGGCGTCCATCAGGTGTGTTCGCCCGGTCTTGACCACATCTTTATACTCCTTTGCCTTCTCCAGCAACACAGACTTCAGATGCTCCAGGGCAGGGATCAGGTGCTCTTTTACGGCGATCACAGCTGCAATGCGAACGGCTGTGGGAATCACATCATTCGAACTCTGGCCAAAATTCACATGGTCATTAGGATGGATAACGATATCAGTTCCTTCCCTGAGTTCATTGGCACGATTGGAAATCACCTCATTTGCATTCATGTTGGTGGAGGTACCCGACCCCGTCTGAAAAATATCCAGAACAAAATGATCGTCCAGTTTATTCTCTACCACTTCCGAAGCAGCCCTCTGAATAGCTTTTGATACTTCTTCATCAAGCAGTCCCAGCTCCATATTGACTTTTGCAGCGGTCTGTTTTACACGCCCCAGTGCAGAGATAAAAGCCGGACTGAAACGGAGGTTGCTGATGTTGAAATTTTCAAATGCCCGTTGGGTCTGTGCACTGTAGTATGCACGGGCAGGCACCATAACCTCGCCCATTGAATCTTTTTCAATACGAAAATCTGACATAAAGCTCCAATAGTTATTTTCTTAATTTCATCACTATAAGGTAGGATATTTGAGGGAGAATCAGAAAATTCAAGACCGTTTTCAGTCAAGTATTTTGCCGTACATCCTATAGCGTTTGTCGAGGACTCCTCCTATTTTTTCAGCAACCCGTAACATGTTTACGTTACTTTCGACAATCCATCCTACTTCAGAAGAGTTCACCCCTTTTTTCAAGCCGTTTTCAATCGCTTCACGATGTAACAGCACATCGATACCCCGGCCCTGGTATTCAGGAACAATCCCCATCAAAGCAGTCCGTATCTTATTGATACGTTTTCTATTCCATAAGAGTGTAAAAATTCCGAAAGGTAATAATCGTCCGTTCATCTTTTTCAGAATCTGGTTTATATCGGGAAAAGCAATGGAGAATCCGACAGGTTTTCCATCAATTTCGGCGATGTGCGCAAAATCATCATCCACAATGGTTTTCAGATCCTCGGCAAGGGCGGAGAACTCTTCGTCGCTCAAAGGTATAAATCCCCAGTTATCTCTCCATGCACTGTTGTAGATTTCACGAACAATTTTAACTTCCTCATGAATATCTTTCAGTCTGATTTTCCGGATCTTTATACCCGGCAGGCGTCTTTTCACGATATCGAATGCCCTGTTTGCCCGCTCGCGGTCTACATTATCCTGTGTGACCAGATAATTCAGCAGATCCATCTCGGCATGATACCCCGAATTAACAATCAGTTTATCGTAGTAGGGTTCGTTATAGGGCATCAAAATTGCAGGATAGCGGTCAAATCCCTCTACAAGGATTCCAATTTCGTCCATCATCCCCGGCTTGGAAGGACCGAGAACCTTCTCCATTCCTTTCTCTTTCAGCCAGGTTTCAACTGCATGAAACAGCCTGTCTGATGACTCCTGATGATCCTCACACTCATAAAAACCGAAAAACCCTGTACGGGTATTATGAAAGTCATTATACCTGTGATCAATAATTGCAGCGATCCTCCCGACGATCACCCCGTCACGCTTCAAAAGAAACAGAGCAATTTCGGCGTTTCTAAAAAAAGGGTTCTTCTCGGTATCTACAAGTTTTTTCTGCTCCATTAACAGAGGGGCAACCCAGTATCGGCTCCCTCTGTAATGGTGATAGGGGAAGTTTATAAACTTCTTAATCTCCTTCTTTTCAGTAAGGTAAATAACCTCGAAATTATTTGGCTTAACATTCACAGAAGGCTGATTATGTCTGCAGATAGCAATTATTTGGGTACTTCAATCAGGGAGTGGCCGCCCTCATCAATGATGCCATGTTTGATACCTACCTTCCGGAAAGCTTCCAGGATGATATCCAGATGCTCATCTGTATGGGTTGCCATATAGCTTGTACGAACCAGTGCCTGTCCCTGAGGAACTGCGGGGGGGACGACTGCATTCACATAGACGCCCTCCTCAAAGAGATCCTTCCAGAATGTGAAGCATTTGTACATATCCCCGATCACAACCGGTATGATCGGTGTCTGGCTTGACCAAACATTGAAACCGAGATTTTTAAGTTCTTCCCTCATATACATCGATATCTTCTCAAGCCTCTCCAGTCTCCATGTCTCTTCCTGAAGAATCTCCAGTGATTTCAGAACGGTTGCCACGTTGGCCGGTGGCATGCTTGCGCTAAAAATATGGGAGGGCGAATGGTGACGGATAAAATCAATTACGGGCTGATCCCCTACGATAAACCCACCCAGGGATGCAAAAGACTTGGAAAAGGTACCACTGATCAGATCTACTTGATCGGTCAGTCCAAAAACGGAGGCGGATCCTCTTCCGCCATCCCCGACAACTCCAATAGCATGGGCGTCGTCCAGGTAGACACCCGCTCCAAATTCATTGGCCAGTTTGACAATCTCAGGAACATTGGCAAGCATTCCCGACATGGAGAATACACCGTCAGTAATTATAATTTTACCCGCATCCGGATCTTCACGCTCCAACAGCGTCCGCAGATGCTCCATATCATTGTGTCTATAGCGTACTGTTTTCGCTTTCGATACCTGGGTACCTACGACAATACATGCATGATTATCTCTGTCGGAAAAAATGATATCATTCCTGTCGGCTATCGTCTGGATGGATCCCTCGTTGGTCTGATAACCCGTACTGAACAAGACACACGCCTCTTTCCCCATGAAAGCTGCAAGTTTTTCTTCCAGTTCCAGATGCAGATCAAGGGTTCCGTTCAGATATCGGGATCCGGTACACCCTGTGCCGTATATCGGTATCACATCCTGAGCAGCTTTGATAACTCTGGGATCATTGGTGAGTCCCAGATAATTATTAGAACCCGCCATGATCACATCACGCCCTTCAATGTTTACATTGGTACCATCTGTCGCCTGAAGAGGCTTGAAATAAGGATACAATCCTTTTTCCTTTATTTCATCGGCAGTCGTAAAGTTGTGTGCTTTCTGAAAAACTTTACTTCGTGAGGTTCCGGCTTTTATATCGCCCATTCTAATAGCTTTTGTTATATTTTTTAAACACGTAAATATACCGAGTATTCCTGATCATTCAAATTTTACACTGAGACCTTGATCAGTTATTCCGAAACATCCCTCAAAAAGCGGACATACCTATCTGCAACTGTATTCCAGCTAAAGTTTTTTAATGCATACTCACGTGCATCGGCTGAAAGTTCCTGCAAACCGTTCATCAGAACATAATCGATTTTTTCTGCAAACACCTTTGAGTTGCTGTGTGGCACCCGGTACCCATTAACTCCCTGTTGCACCACATCTCTCATCCCTTCCAGATCTGCAGATATAACCGGTACCCCTGCCCTGTTTGCTTCCAGAATCACGATTCCAAAGCCTTCCATATCCCCTTTCACAGGAATATTAGGCATGACAAACAGATCAGCCGCAGCGTAACAGGCATTCAACAACTCTTCCGGTATTTTACCCGCAATGACGATATTCTCTTTTTCAGTACTCTCCTCTCTGGCCGCTTCAATATTCTTTCGTTCGGGCCCGTCTCCGGCAATGATAAACACAATATCACTTTCCATACGCTCCATCACATGCCTGATAAACCACTCATGTCCTTTTCGCTTTACCTGGCGCCCGACGGTCAAAATGATTTTCTTGTCTTTCAGAGTCATGTCAAACTCCTTTTCCAGCTGCTCTATCGCCCTGCTCTTCTCGGGCAAATCATGTTGAACTTCAGTATCAAATCCATTTGGCAGCGCAACTCCTTTTTCCGGAGCCATCCCCCGCCTGATGGAGGCTTCCCTGGTAGCCGATGAGACCGAAATAACCCCATCCAGAGATTTGAAAATAGCAGGCACATACTTTTGGTAAGCCCAGACCGGGAGCGTCACATCCTGCCCATGATTAATCGTTACCGCAGGCACTTTCAGCCGCCACTTGATAAAGGGCAATACCCCGGCAGTCACCATCGATGAAAAAAGAATGACATCCGGTTTAAATTCCTTCGATTTTGCAGGCAGCTTCCACAATAGGGTGAGCAGGAAGTAAAACGTCTTCACACCAATGTATTTCCAGGAAGAGTGCAGAATCAAACACTCTATCTCCACATCATCCCGCTTGTCAAGAGCACTCACCAGCTGCAGGCTGACATTTTGCATGCCCCCCACACTTTCCAGAGGCTGATCCTTCGGCGGGTGGAGGTGCGATATATATAATATCTTCAACTTACTTTCTGCCATGATTTATCAATTCGTTGTAATCCTCCAATAACCGGTTATTGATCGTTTCCCAGGCGAATCCCTGAGCTTTTTTAACAGATTCATGAGACATTCTGCTGCGGGTCTCTTTATCTTCAATCAGATGTGTCAGATGCTGCTCAAACAGGCCGGGCCTGTCGGCCGGAGCTATAAAACCATTGATCCCATGCTCTACAAGGGATTTGCTTCCAGTAGCATCAGCTACCACGCACGGAAGGCCGCTGGCCATCGCCTCCAGGGTTACATTCCCAAATGTTTCCGTATCGGAAGGGAAAAAGAAAAGATCCGCTGAGGCGTAACTTGTTGCAAGGTCCTCCCCCGAAAGAAAACCTGTAAAGACCGCCTCAGGCAGCATCTCTTCCAGCCCTTTCTTTGCAGGGCCATCACCGACGACCAGCGCTTTTACATTTTTGAACCGGCTCATCAACTTACCTAAAACTTCTGCATAGAGAGCGGGGTTTTTCTCCCACACCAGCCTGGAAACGTAGCTGATCACAAGATCATTCGGGCCAAAGCCATGTTCTTCTCTCCACTTCTCACTTCTCCGGGATGGATGAAAAAGATCCGTTTCAATTCCTCTGGCCCAGATTGTAAAATCGGCCGGTATCTTTTTCTCCTGGAGAACCTCAATCATGGATGAGGATGGGACAAATACTTTTTCGCACTTAGAATAAAACCAGGCGAGATACTTCCACAACAGAGGTTCTAGAAATCCCGCTTTGTAATATTTCAGATAGCTTGAAAAGTGGGTGTGATAGGAGGCCACCACTTTAACATCGTTTCTAAGAGCCCACCTGAGAGCTTTATAGCCCAGAATATCGGGTGTGGCGATATGCACAATATCAGGTTTAAAGTCTTCCAGTCTCTGCTTCTCCGCTTCCGGTAGTGTAAGACTCATCCTGTATTCAGGCCGCCCTGGTATCCAGACCGATGGCACAGACACCAGTTCGCCTGCATGTTCCAATGCCGGAGTTGCAATGGTAGGTCCAAAAACCAGGACTTCATGTCCTTTTTCGAGAAGGAAAGCTGTTAATCGGTTGAGAGTGAGGGAAACTCCGTCCCGAATATGATTATAATTGCCGGTAAACAGGGCTATTCGGATCTTTCTCATACCGCTTTTAATCGAAATATCATCTTAGTACTTTGGTTATATTCCAATGTGCCGGAATCCGGCCCGATCGTCTGTAGTCAAAAAAACTGACAAACAGCAGCCATTCCGCACAAAAAAAGTAACAGCTTGAACCTAAGGCGTCAGAATATACAAATTAAATGAATGTATTTGTTACCGGTGGAACCGGTTTTATCGGAAGCCATCTTGTAGATCAGCTCATCAACCATCCGGATTATAATAATGTCTACTGCCTGGTGCGGAATCAGGAAAAGTGGATTGAAGGCAAAGATTTCGTAAAAGTTTCTGGAGATCTCCACTCGATACGGCCGATTGAGGATGCGCTGGCAAACATCGATATCGTATTTCATCTGGCCGCCATCGTAAAAGCACCGACCGAGAAGGAGTTTTTTCATGCGAATGTAGAAGCCACAGAAAACCTGATCCGGCTCGCTAAAAAGAAGGGGGTCAAAAAAATCGTACTGCTCTCTTCCCTTGCTGCTGCAGGCCCGAGTGACAACTCTCCAAAAGTGGAATCCTCACCGATGGAACCCGTCAGTATGTACGGACGTTCCAAAAAAGCGATGGAAGAGATGGTGCATCAAATGGCAGGGAAAGATATGTCGATAACTATCCTGAGGCCTCCGGCAGTTTACGGGCCCCGGGAAGATCAGATCTTTTCACTCTTTAAAATGATGAGTCTTGGGATTGCACCGATCGTTGGGGACGGGAACCACCCTGAAGTGAGTCTCATTTACGTGATGGATCTGATCCAGGCCCTTCTCAAATCTGCAGAGCTGGAGGAACCGGGGGTACGGACCTATTTCGTGACGGGCGACCGGATTGCAAACTGGAATGAGATCCGTGAAATTGTCACGACGGTCCTTGGAAAAAGGAATATCCCTCTCCGTCTGAAGCCCCGGCTTGTAAAGAGTATCGCAGGCTTTATCGAAACATCCGCATCACTTTTTGGTATCTATCCCGTTATTAATCGTGACAAAGCGAATGAACTGATTCTCGAGTGGACCTGCAGTGATGAGAAAGCGCGGCGGGAGCTTGGGTATCGGCCTGAATACTCTCTTGAGGAAGGACTTTCACGTACACTTCGCTGGTATAAAAAACAGAACTGGCTCTAGGAATTTATAAAAATGAATATAAAACGAACCCTTAGTACTACCCTTTTTGTCCTGCTCCTTCCCTGTTTCATCCTGCCGTTACAGGCACAGTTTGCCACCAATATAAGCCGGCTGTTGCAGATACAGAAAATCATAGATATGGACGCATCCGAAACGCACCTCTATGCTCTTTCAGAAACAGAAGGACTGGTGGTGTTCCGGGCCCACAGCGACTCACTGCAGTGGCTATACTCCTCTGCAGGTATGCAAGACCGGGGCAATAAACTGGAGAGTGACATCCGTTTCTCCTATCTCTACGGAGATTCCAGGCGGCTTACAATTATTGAGCCCACATCCGTTCTGGGAGCCTACTCCTCTACAACCCTGCCAGCTACCCCGCTTGCAGTTGCAAGAGTCGGCAACTCCCTGTTTGTTGCGATGGGGGATGAGGGTTTAGGCAGGCTGGATCTCTCCACACCTGCAAACGCCGATGCCGGAATCTCTGAAATCGAAACAGTCTCCCGGGCAATCGACATTGCCGGCGATGGTACAGGATCCATCTACGTTTTAGAAAACAGGAATGCACTCACCCTGCTAGATGTCCGGGAGGATGCTGTCAGAGGTAACAGACAGATCACTCTCAATCAGGATATAGAGGCTATCTTTCTGCTAAACGACGAACTGATCGGCTCCTCGGCAAGTGGTGACCTGTATTTCATCAACTCTAACGGCAATACCCGCCGTATAGCCAGCACTGATGGTTTGGCAGAGAAGATTCTCTATTGGAATTCCCTCTATTTTGTGGGAACTGAAAACGGTAGGGCCTGGGTGGGAAGCGATACAGAGGGGTTCACGAGGTGGAAAGAGAGCCCCGCTTCAGGAAATTTTTTAGCAGCAAATCAGGATAACCTCTGGATTGCTGAATTCAACTCCATTGCCCCCTTGCTGCCGTGGGATGGTGAACCGGGATCTTTACCGGAATCCGGTCGATCACAAAGGGTGAGCTTGCGTTCGATTTCAGATGTGGTCATCCCCTTTCCGCGGCCGGTACTTATACCTATTGAGTTTGACAGCGAAACAGACCCTTCCCAAGTCTCTCTCAGTTATCAGGCGCCTTTTACCAACGCCAGAATCCGCGGGCAATCTTTCTACTGGCAGCCGGCATCGTCTCAGACCGGCAGGCACCGGGTTATGATTACAGCAACCAGTTCTACAGGTGAGTCGGACAGCACCTCGTTTTTTGTGGATATCCGTTCGTTTAATTCTCCCCCCCGGTTTGCCCCTAACCGCACGGTGAGCGTACCCGTTGGCGAACCTTTCGAATACTCAGTTTCAGCCATCGATCCAGATGGACCTTCGCAGGATCTCATACGTTACATGGGTGTGGATCTGCCGGAAGGGGCAACGATGAATGAACAGAACGGAACGTTACAATGGACCCCCAATATTCGCCAGGTAGGAAGTCACTCTTTCCAGGTGATTGCAACAGATCAGTTCGGAGCAGCTTCCTCACAAAATTTTGAGATCAATGTCATTGAGCTTGGCAATTAATTAGTTAACCCTGAAGTAAATTTCGTGCCATTCCAATGCCTGAATTAAATCCGGACTCCCTGCTTCGGTGGTATCAAGCCCATAAGCGGGATCTGCCATGGCGTTATACAAATGATCCGTATAAAATCTGGATCTCAGAAGTGATGCTGCAGCAGACACGTGTGGACACTGTGATCTCATACTATCATCGATTTATTGAAGCCTTGCCCACTATTCAAAGCCTGGCCGAAGCAGATCTCCAGCAAGTCCTGAAACTGTGGGAAGGCCTTGGCTACTACAGCAGAGCGAGAAATCTTCATGATGCAGCCAGGACCGTCGTCTCGAGATACAACGGAACCCTACCCGATACCTACGACGAAATTACTCAGCTAAAAGGGGTCGGTCCCTATACGGCTGCTGCGGTACTGAGCATCGCTTTCCAGAAAAAGCACGCTGTAGTGGATGGAAACGTCATCCGGGTCGTTACACGATTTCTGGGAATTGAAGAGGATATCAGAAAGGCCTCTACACAGAGACTTGTAAGAGAGTTCGTAGAAGAGATGATTCCTGCAGAACGACCGGGAGATTTTAACCAGGCAGTCATGGAACTCGGAGCTACCATATGTAAACCTGTCGGGCCACTCTGTTCAGCCTGTCCTATCGCCCATAACTGCGTTGCCGGCAACAGTGTCATGACTCATGTGATCCCTTACAAATCTCCGGCAAAGAAGATCCCCCACCATCAGATCGTCACAGGCCTTATCGTTAACAACGAGTCAAAAATCCTGATTTCGCAGCGTCCGGAAGAAAAGATGCTTGGCGGGTTGTGGGAATTTCCAGGAGGCAAACAAGAGAGTGGAGAAACCTTGAAGGAAGCTTTACAGCGGGAATTAGCAGAAGAACTCAATATAAAGGCAACAATCTTTGACAGGTTCAAGGTATTGAATCACGCATACTCCCATTTCCGGATCACCCTCCATGCTTTCTGGTGCCGGATCGATGAGGGGATCCCTGAACCCCGCTCTTCAACAGCCCTCAGGTGGGTAACCCCTGAAGAGATGACCCGCTTCCCGTTTCCTACAGCAAATAAACGCATCCTGGATGAACTGACTCAGTTAAATAGCGGGCAACTCTTAAAACAGTTTCGGAAATGAAACGAGCTGCACTCCGGATTCATACACCCGGAAAACTACGCCAACTGCAAAAACATCTGGATGAGATCCATGCAAGTGTGGAGACAAGCGGGTATATAGAGGACGACCCGGTACAATTTGTACATGCATTTTCGGAGAAGAGAGAGATAGAGATTGCTGGTTTTTTTGCAGCTACAATGGCCTGGGGGCGCAGGGAGATCGTGATTGCAAAAATGGATGACCTGCTCAACAGAATGGATTACAAGCCGATGGAATTCATTCTGAATTATAATTCCGGGTCCTATAGAGTTCTGGAAACTTTTAAACACCGGACACTAAAACCGGTGGATGTAGAAGCATTTATTTATATCCTTCAAAAGATCTATAACCAATGGCACGATCTTGAACAGTTCTGGGCAGAGTGTTACCAGATCGCAAATGCATCAAACCGGCCCCTCCTTTCCATATTCCATGAACACTTTTTTGCCCTCCACCCTGAAACCCCTGCACGCACATTCAAACATATCTCCAATCCCGAGAAGGGAAGTACCTGTAAGCGACTTTATATGTTTCTGAGATGGATGATCAGAAAAAACAGTCCGGTGGATATCGGAATCTGGAACTTTATGCCAGCATCGCAGCTCCTGATCCCTTTCGATGTTCATGTTGCCCGACAATCCAGGAGGTATGGGCTTCTGAGCCGAAAGAGCAACGACTGGCTCGCAGTGCAGGAGCTCACAGAGGCTTGCAGAGTGATGAACCCCGCGGATCCTGCAGTTTATGACTTCGCTCTCTTTGGAATGGGCGCACTCGGGTATCAGCTGCCCAACCAGTTTATTCTAAATGATATCTGACAAAGGGGCTCACTTTAAAAGGCTGTCTCTGCGATCCGGTTTACAGCAAATGCCAGATACCCTGCAAAACTGTTAATAAAGCCTGAAATAAAAACAAAAATAATATAACCGGTGGCTATTACTGAAAGGATACGAACCCACATCAGTGCCTTCGTCGGGCGAAAATAGAGCTGATAAGAACGAAGAAGTAAACTACCTGCAGTCAATGCTGGCAGATATCTGTAGATAGCCGGCTCTGTATAATGTGCGCCGGCAACAATCCATACTGGTATGAGTACG
The DNA here is from genome assembly GCA_938003885.1 of uncultured Balneolaceae bacterium. Taxonomy (GTDB): domain Bacteria; phylum Bacteroidota; class Rhodothermia; order Balneolales; family Balneolaceae; genus Rhodohalobacter. The sequence continues at coordinate 24,371 of CALKWT010000115.1, forward strand.
ATCTGCGCCAGGACAACGAGATTCATCAGATAGCAATTCAGAATCAGGTTCCTGTAAAAGCCGGGCAGCACCTCCCTGTAGAAGAAAAGGCCCGCGATAGAGAGGGCGGGTATCAGCAGTGCCGCCATATAGAGTGGAAGCAACCAGGTGAATGCCTTGAAATCCACAGAACTTATCCAGACCCCGATTAATCGGGTAATTTCCGATTCGAGGATACCATCTGTCCGAAATGCGGGGAAATCTGCTATAACAAAACCCGGCAGCAACAGGGCAACAGAGATAACTACTGAGTAAATCAGCATACGAAAGGGATGGGCGAAGTCCGATGGCTGATCGTCCACAAACGGGTCGGCAACCAAGCGGGGATTTTTTAAAAGCAACTGGAGGGTGTAAAAATATCTACGCATATCTGAACTTATTGAAAAGAACGCTCCTTCTTACAGATTTTGTTACGGCAGGCATTCCCTGTTTAATTGCCGAAATATCCATACCTCGATCTGCTGAAATCGTCACCAGAGATAACCATTCAGTCAAATTCCGCAGGGGACTCACGTTATTTGCGGGATCCGCTATTTCGAACAACTGCATGGAGGTAGAAGAGGCTTTATGATGAAAGGGATGGGGATAGAAAATAAGTTTGGCACTGCTGTTATCTTCTAGGAAAGTTCCTTATATTGTGGGTCTGTCTAATATTAAATTAAAGCAAATATTTTTATTCAATATGATAGGAGTTAATGTAAAAGATAATGAAAGCATTGATCGTGCTATCAACCGCTTCAAGAAAATGGTTACCCGTTCAAGAATACTGAATGAGTATAAAGATCGTCAGCAATATACAAAACCGTCCGAATTAAAGCGTGAAGCGATGAAAAAGAGTGTTCGGGACGAGAGAAGACGTCAAAGAGACAACTATTAATTTAAATCTGTCAGATCTCTTTGTTATACGATTTCTGATATCCATCTGGCAGATTTTATGGTTGCAGAACCTCCTGTCCATTTCAAGGGGGAAGTAACCGCTGTTGTTATACCCATCTTACCGGCTTCCTTTAAGCGCTGCTCGGCAAAACTGACTTTACGGATCTCTCCGCCGAGACCCACTTCTCCTATAAAGATCGTGTCGGCCGGTATCTCTCTGTTTTTCAGGCTGGAGGCCAGGGCAGCGACCACAGCCAGGTCTGCAGCGGGGTCTGTGACTTTCAGGCCTCCTGCGATGTTCAGATAGACATCACTCCCCGCAAAACTGAGGTTCGCCCGTTTCTCTAACACTGCCAGAAGCAGCGACAAACGCCTCTGATCAAATCCACTGGCGGTTCTTTGCGGTGTACCGTAGCTACTGGGCACAGCCAGAGCCTGAACTTCGATGAGAATCGGACGGGTGCCTTCCATTATACACCCTGTTGCACTTCCACTCGCCCTCTCTCCCGGATCCGATATAAACAACTTCGAAGGATTCGTAACTTCCTTTAACCCGCTTCCGGACATTTCGAAAACTCCGACCTCCTGTGCAGGGCCAAATCGATTCTTTACACATCTCAATAGTCGGTAAAGGTGATCTTTATCCCCTTCAAAATGAAGTACGGTATCCACAGTATGCTCCAGAATCTTCGGGCCGGCTATCTCGCCATCCTTGGTCACATGGCCAATCATCAATGTGGTAAACCCTTCTTTTTTAGCCAACTGCTGCAAGATGGCAGAACATTCCCGGATCTGTTGTATAGAACCCGGCAGACTGGTCAGGCTGGAGCTGAAGAGCGTCTGTATAGAATCGATAATCAGCAGGCCGGGCTTAAGCTTCCTAGTGTTATTTACCACCTCACGGATCTCCGTATTGCCGCTCACATACAGATTCTCCCCGGTCAGATCCATTCTCTGAGCACGCTGCTTAATCTGGGTGGCCGACTCCTCCCCTGCAATATAGAGGATATCAAGGTCGGGCAACTGTTTGGCTGCCTGAAGCATCAGTGTGCTTTTCCCAATTCCCGGATCCCCGCCGAGAAGCATAAAAGAGCCTTTTACAAAGCCACCTCCCAATACCCTGTCCAGCTCGGAAATATTAGAAGTGAAGCGGCCTGTCACCTGATCACTTATTTCAGACAATCTCGATATCTCATCAACCTCCGACTGTGAGATATCGATCTTGTGCTTCTCTTTTTTTACGGATGAGCGGACGACAACCTCTTTAAAAGTGTTCCACTGATCGCATGAGGGGCAGACCCCCAGCCATTTAGCAGAGAGCTGGCCGCAATGACTACACTCAAACTGTACCTTATCTTTTGACATTTCCTTCTGTTACTTACCCCGTTATCTCATGAAGGCCAGTGATATTCCACTGTTCACTGGCTATTTTATCTGTTACCGGTGCGCTCATACTGCTTGTACGTATCGTTGACATACCAGATCATTGCAAAGATCCCTATGACAATGCTGATGTAATAGGTCAGAATCCTCCAGAGAAAAACAGCGAGCCCGATAAATCCGGGACGATCAATTAAAGGGCCGATAAAGAGTACAAACAGCCCCTCTACACCTCCTGATCCCCCCGGTGTAGGAATGATCAGAAAAGCCAGGTTCATCGCAAGACTTCTTAATATGAGCAGGATTTCGTTGGCTGGTAAAAGACTGAGCACAACAATTACCGGAAATGCAACCCGGCACAACCAGCTCATTGTCGATAACAGAAAAGCTTTCACCATAAATGAAGCCGGCTTTTTTTTCAGCTGGTAGGAGTGTTCCTCCAGGTTATCAGCCACTCCCATCACGGAGTCTGTATAGTCCCGGAGAAATGGTAATTTGAAGATGAATCTGAGCAGCTTTTTGATCGAACCCGGATTCACCAGAAGGCCGTAGGAGAGCAGTGCGCCGTAGAATAAAAGCCCCGCATAGATCAGAGACATGGATACGACTCCAACCATTCCTGCCTCATCCGGAATGACATCAAAGTAAAAACCTGAAATCACCAGCACCGCAACGGCCAGTACATACCAGAGCTGATCCAGAAGCACCCCATACAGCACTACGGCCGAAGAGCGCCCCAGATCCACTCCTTCCCGGGTCATCGCATAGGTGGCTACCGGCGCCCCGCCAATGGTAGATGGTGTGATTGCAGATGCAAAGTCCCATGTCAGAGCCACCCTCACCGACGCGCTCCTGGAGATACTTTTATTGGTAAGAAAACGGATCTTCTCAGCAAAAAAGAAGATCCTGAGAAATACCACGCCAAGGGCCAGTACCAGGCCGGGCATTCGCTTCATCTTGAGATGCTCGAGAATCCCCGGGGTATAGGTGAAATAGATCACCAGTCCCATGCTTATCAGGCTTAAAGCAACCGATATTGTCAGGTACTTATAGGATATTAAGGGTTTTTTCGCCGGGGCTTGGTCAGCAGATTTGGACACAGCAATCTGAAATCAATTACAACGTATAGTTTAAAGGCCACACCTGGCAGAAGCGCATGGCCACTTTATAGTACAACAGGTCAGGCAATCGTGATCTCTTTATCCAGATATACGTCCTGAATCTGATTAAGGAGCTTTACACCCTCCTCCATCGGCCGCTGAAATGACTTCCGGCCGCTGATCAGGCCCATTCCACCTGCTCGTTTATTAATCACCGCTGTACGGACGGCTTCTGAAAAGTCATCCTCTCCGGAAGCACCGCCCGAATTGATCAGGCCTGCCCTTCCCATATAACCATTGGCTACCTGATAGCGAGTTAAGTCGATAGGATGATCGGTAGTCAACTCATTGTAGATCCGTTCATCCAGTTTGCCATAGCTGGAATCGCCTGTATTCAGTGCCAGATACCCTCCGTTATTCACAGGAAGTTTTTGTTTGATAATATCTGCACCTATGGTTACACCGAGATGATTCGCCTGTCCCGTCAGGTCGGCAGAAGCGTGGTAGTCCGTGCCGTCCACTTTGAATGCTGAGTTCCTGGTATAGCACCATAATACGGTTGCCATTCCCAGCTCGTGAGCGTAATCGAACGCTTCTGCCACCTCAACAATCTGACGTGACGACTCTTCCGATCCAAAATAGATTGTCGCTCCGATGGCCGCAGCACCCATATTATAAGCCTTCTCTACCGTACCGAACATGATTTGGTCATACTTGTTCGGATAAGTAAGCAGCTCATTATGGTTAATTTTTACCAGAAAGGGAATTTTATGCGCATACTTTCTGGCTACGCTCCCCAACACGCCAAATGTCGAAGCCACAGCATTGCACCCACCCTCAATGGCCAGTTCTACAATTTTCTCCGGATCAAAATAGTCGGGATTCTTTGCAAAGGAAGCACCGCCGCTGTGCTCAATACCCTGATCTACCGGAAGAATGGATAAATAGCCGGTCCCGGCCAGCCGGCCGCTATTCAACAATCTTGACAGATTAAACAAGACCCTGTTATTCCTGTCGGCGTGGTACCATATCTCCTCAACGTAGTTGGGTGAGGGAGTGTGAATCTTCTCTTTCGGTATGGTTTTACAGACGTGATTCAGCAACGAATCCGCCTCATCCCCTAACATCTCTTCTATGCTTACATTTTTGTGTGCCATTCTCTATCTCCTGTTTTGATTCAACATTACGTTTACTGTTCAAATATACAGGTTTAATTAAACAATTGACTGGCTCCTGTTGTAACTTTTAGAAGTAACTCCTCTTTTACTCCATTCACTCAGCTGTTTTATCTCCTTTCTAAAATCCTTATTTTACGCTTTTACCTGCATCAATTCGATTGATTATGAAAATTGACTCTATCCTGTTGCGAGAAAAACCGTTATTTCTTGCGCCGATGGAAGATGTAACAGACGCCCCTTTCCGGCAGATATGCAAAATTAAAAATGCCGATATGGTGTATACCGAATTCATCAGTTCGGAAGCCATCATACGGGATTCCAATATCGCCTTGCACAAGATGCAATTTGAGGAGATGGAACGGCCATTCGGAATTCAGATCTTCGGAGGAGAAGAGGAGGCCATGGACGGAGCGACCCGGGTGGCAGTCGCTAACAACCCCGATCTGATCGATATCAACTTTGGCTGCCCTGTTTTTAAGATCGTCAAAAAAGGCGCCGGTTCTGCCTGCCTGAAAGATCTGGGGTTGATGGAGAGGATGGCGGGAACCGTAGTGGATGCCGCCGGAGATCGGCCTGTTCGACGCGTCGGGGCGGATACTCGGCGT
>CALKWT010000116.1 GCA_938003885.1 uncultured Balneolaceae bacterium
CAAGAGAGAATTCAGCTGGTCGGTCATCTTTATATGGGCCGGCCTCTTTACATTTGGGTTAACTGCAATATTTAGTGCCACCCAGGGTGAGGTCGCCCAGTTTTTGCCCTCGTATATTCAAAATAATTTCTACCGCCAGTTCATGTGGGTCGCTATCTCTGCAGTGGTTTTGGGCGTGATTCAGTTCATCTCTCCCAGAACATTTCAGGAGGGGGCGTACCTCTTTTATGCCGTCGGCCTTCTTCTGATGGTGATTACCCTCTTCTTCGGAACAGAGGTGAGCGGATCCAAAAGCTGGCTCCGAATCGGCCCGATCAACTTCCAGGCCGGTGAAGTGATGAAGATACCAACAATTCTGGCTGCAGCAAGCTACCTGACCAGCCGCAGAAATGTAACAGCAGAAAATCTGAAGACTGCGATCGTCACGGTGCTATTTTTTCTGGTCCCTGCCCTGATACTTGTGCTTCAGAATGAAACAGGGGTCGCTCTGGTTTATCTGGGAATTATTCCCGTGGTGCTCTTCTGGTCGGGACTACCCTACGGAATTTCGCTACTGATCATCTCCCCTGCGCTTGTCGGATATTTTACGATCCTGGACTTCAGATTGGGCCTGGTGGCTACTTTACTTTCAGCTGTTGCCATCTTCCTTCTGCAGAGACGCGCCTGGCTGACAACCACAGCGCTAATTACCGGACTGGTTATTGTCCTGGGCATTGAGGTGGCGCTGCATCAGGTACTGCAACCCCACCAAAGGGCACGAATTGAATCCTTCACCAATCCCTCTCTCGATCCATTGGGCGCTGGGTGGAATGTCATCCAGGCGAAAACGGCGATCGGTTCCGGAGGTTTGGTAGGGAAAGGATTTATGGAGGGTACCCAAACCCAGCTGCGCTTCCTGCCTGCACAGTGGACAGACTTTATTTTCTGTGTGGTGGGTGAGGAGTTCGGCTTTGTGGGAGCGTCCATCCTGCTCTTGCTCTTTACACTTCTGCTGTTACGGCTGTTACAGATGGCCTATAATCAGAAACATCCTTTTGCCCAGTTGGTGATCATCTGTGTGTCGTTTCTCTTCTTTATTCATCTGCTTATCAATATAGGCAGTGCAACGGCACTCCTCCCTATTATAGGCATACCGTTACCCTTCATCAGTTACGGAGGCTCTGCATTTCTGACAAATACAGTTCTTCTGGCGATCGCCCTCAATCTGGATTACAACAAGCGTAGTCTCAGCATCTACAGATAGCAAGCCAGCAAGCGAATCGCAGAATTGATTTATACGCGTTCTGCAAGCTGAAAAGCTCTTGTGGTACCCAGTTTAAAGCTTTTCCGGTGGTGAACCGTATAGCCCATTTTAGTGAGTCCTTCATAATGTTTTCGGGTTGGATAACCCACATTGCTATCCCATCCGAAGTAGGGATACTCTTCATGAAGCTGAGCCATCAGGCAGTCCCTGTACACCTTCGCCAATATGGAGGCTGCAGCGATGGAGATGGATCTGCTGTCGCCTTTTACCAAACATCGTCTCGGTATCAGATGATCCCCGAAACGATTCCCATCCACCAGCAGAAAGTCGGGATCAGCACCGGGTACTTCTGTACATTTGTCCATCGCCTTAAGAGAGGCTTTCAGAATATTCAGCTGATCAATCTCAGCCGGGCTACACTGCTGTATCGTCCAGAATGCCGCTTCTGCCCTGATCCTCTCAGCCAGTTCCTCTCTCTCGCTTTTACCAACGATTTTACTGTCATTAATCCTCTCATCCAACCGGGAACCGGGATATAGAATCACACCTGCTGCGACCACCGGGCCACACAGACACCCTCTCCCCACCTCATCCAGCCCCATCACACGGTTATAGCCCTCCTTCCAGAGGGTTTCCTCAAAATGATAGAGGTTCGTTTGAAAATTTCCAGCCATCTTATCGTATAATTCGCAATAGTCTCATATTTAATTATGTTATAACATAACAGCCTGCAAAGGTATTTCCAAAATCCTAATCCTGCAAAGAGCTTCATAACGATGCATTATATCTATACCAAATGGGTTGATTCCGTTCACTCTAAAGATCAAAAATCACCATTTGACACACTCTTCGACCTATTCCAGGAACTTCTATCCATTTCCGGAGGAGATGTTACACAAGCTCTCCAGTGGCTAAACCAACTGGATAAGGAGTATAAACTAACGGATCAGTTTGATGGGAGCTATGGGATGGGAGATTTTATTGAAGAGCTGGAGAATCGCGGCTATATCCGACAGGATGACCAGTCCGGCCTGGTAACCACAAGCAAAACTGGAAGAAGCATCCGGGAGAAAGCACTTGAAGAGATCTTCAGAAACCTGCGTAAGGGATCTGTTGGCGAGCATAAATCCTCACACAGTGGCAGAGGCCTGGAGAACCAGCCTGAAACCTCTCCCTGGAAACCCGGTGACAATATGGGGCAGTTGAATACACCGGGTACGCTCATGAATATGTTGCGACACAGCTCTCTGGACAATTTTGATCTTCAGGAGACGGATCTTGAAGTTTACCAGACCGACCACTACACATCGGTTTCAACCGTCCTGCTGATCGACCTGAGTCACTCTATGATACTTTATGGCGAAGACAGGATCACTCCTGCCAAGAAGGTAGCCATGGCACTCTCAGAATTGATTATGCGAAACTATGCCAAAGACTCCCTCGATATCATCGCTTTTGGAAATGAAGCGTGGGAGATTACCATCGACGAATTACCCTATCTTCAAGTGGGCCCCTTCCATACCAATACGCTTCAGGCCCTGGAGAGAGCACGTCATATTCTGCAGAGAAAGAAGAACGCCAACCGGCAGATCTTCATGATCACAGACGGAAAGCCCTCTTGTATGATTGAAAATGGAAGGATGTATAAAAACAGTTTTGGCCTGGATCGCAAAATTGTCTCAAAAGTTCTGGATGAGGCAGTAAAATGCAGGCGCCATAAAATCGACATTACCACCTTTATGATTGCAAGAGATCCCTACCTGCAAGAGTTTGTGAAGGACCTGACAGAGGCGAATAACGGACGTGCATACTACTCCTCCCTCAGTGAACTGGGTGGATATATTTTTGAGGACTATATCAGAAACAGGAAAAAACGGTTCTGATACGCTTCTTTTCTTTCATACCTTTTATCCCAGCAGATAATCGGCTATGAAAAGTGTCAAGAGTACGAGTTTTTAAGGGGAGTGTCCGGTCTGAAGAGAGTCAGAATGAGATGTTAAAATCTGGAATGAATGCACCGGATCGGAAGGGTTGCTGAAAAGAGCTGTCAGCAAGAAGAGTGAGTGGAAAAGATGGTCCGGAGCGATCTGTCTGCTCCGGACTGTTAACATCTGTAGGGTCTCTGGGCGAGGTGGATCAAATGTCCAGATCCGCCATGACAGCCTGAGTTATATCATATTCTGCTTCCACCTGAGGAGAGACATAGAGGATAATGACATCTCCTGAAGATGTGGTTGTGTTGAGAACATAGTCGAGACCTTTCTGGCTCGCTACATTATTAATCGATTCCTGAATCTGTTGCAGAAGGGGGCCCATCAGCTGCGCCTGTTGCTGCTCTACTTCCTGCTGAGCTTCCAGCTGCATTTGGCGAAACTCCTGATCGAGCTGTGTGAGCCGCTCTTCTTCATTTTGTCTGGCCTGTTCTGATATCACGCCTACTTTCTGCTGATACGCTTCCAGTTCGGTCTGAAGTTCACGCTCCTTCTGTATGAGCTCATTCTGCTTCCGCTCTGCAAAATTTTGTAATCGCTGCTGTACAGCCCTCATTTCCGGCATTCTTTCAAGGACAGCCCGGGGTTCAACAAAGCCGATTTTCATATCCTGAGCCTGAAGGGGTGCAGCTGTTAGAAAAACAGATCCAAATGCCGCAATGATAAAGCCGGTTATCAATAATTTTTTCATAGTCTTATATAATTAGGTGATCGAATTAATTTTGATTTACTTTTTCAATGACTTGCTGGGTGATATCCTCTGCTCGCTGGGAGGCATAAAATACGATAGGATCTCCGGTGTTTGAGGTCCGGTTCAGAACAAAATCGAGACCAAGCTCTTCAGAGACAGAGGCCATCGCTTCCTCAACTTTCACCAGCAGCGGGTTGAACAATTCTGCTTGCCGGGCCTGAATTTGCTGCTGCATCAATATCTGCATGTTATTGAGTTCTTCCTGACTTTCGGCAAGTCTTTCTTCATGTTCCAGCTGTTGCTCTTCATTTAGTGCGCCTGCCTCCATCAGTTCGGTGTATTCAGTAAGTGCACTGATCCACTCCTGGTACCGGCTTTGAAAGTTATTTTGTCTCTGCTCAATAAACTGTTCTAGCTGCGACTGCACCTCTGTCGCTTCAGGCATGGCATCCAGAACTTCATCCGGGTTCATTACACCTACTTTGAGCTGTGCAGAGGCGACAACCGGCAAAAGCAACAGAAGGGTTAATAAAAAAGTGATTCTTTTCATATTATAGTTATTTAGGTGTCATATGTTAAATTAAATTTTCAGTTTCCGCTACCATCCAAACCCATTTCAATCAGAACATCTTCGGTAAGATTCCACTCCTGCCCCGCATACAAAAACCGGACATCATCCGTGCGGTCGAAAACGAAATCAAAATTCTCACGTTCAGCCACCCGATATAACGCATCAAACACCGTTCTTTGTATAGGCTCCAGAAATTCTTTTTGACGTGTGAAATATTCACCTTCTGGGCCGAATTTGTCATGAATATACTGCTGCAATACTCTCCTTTTTTGCTCTAATTCTGCCAGCCTTTGTTCGCGTATTTCATCAGTAAACAAGATCTCGCGCGCTTCAAAGTCCCTTTCGAGTTCGTCAAGCTCACTCTCCATCTCGTTTATCTCTGCTTCCCAGTTATCGCTCAGGACCTGTAGCTGTTGTTCAATCCCAGTATATTCCGGCATCTGCTGAATAATCCTGTCCGATTCGATATAACCGATCTTCTGGTTCTGAGCCAGGACGTTCTGCCCCAACAGAACACAGCCCACAAATAGCGCAGACACCGATATGTACCGGGCTTTACTCATAGATTAAAATGGCGCCCCGATATTAAACAGAAACTCCCACTCTCCTGCGCGTACTCCCTGAGAGTTTTCTGCATGAGGTGCAATACCGTCTAGCCTGTATCCGTAGCTGATATCCACCAGCCCCAATATGGGTAGGAATATCCTGGCACCGACACCTACAGAACGTTTTACATTGAATGGATCAAAGTCACGAAGCTCACGGTAGGCATTTCCCGCATCCATAAAAACATAAGGAATCAGCTGCAGTTGTTCGGAGCTCACAGCTGGATATCGAAGCTCCATGGTATACTTGGTGTAGGACGTACCCCCAATCTGAATGTTGTCATCATTCACAGGTGAGATGGCGCTGTAACGTCCGCCTGGAAAGCCACGCAGGTCAATGTTATCATTGAGAAAATCCTGTCTCTGCTGGATCTGCGTTCCTCCCAGGAAAAACCTCTGGAAGTTGCTTCTGTTTTTGTCGCTGAAATAGCCCATATGGCCAAACTCAGCTGAGCCGCTCAGAACCAGCTTCCCTACGATATTGAAATGGTGTTGATAATCGGTCCGAAGCTTGTAGAATTGGGCGAATTCAGGTATAGGTAGTGCTGCTTCCGCTGAAATTGAAAACTTGGAACCACGTGTAGGAGAGATAAAGTTATCAAGTGAATTTCTTTCAATTTCTCCGGTCAGGCTCAAAATATTAGCCCGGCCATCCTCAAAAATGGTATCCCAACCCAGGACATTAAAGTGATTGAATGTCAGAACCAGACGCTGTGTGAAGTAGTCATCCGGCCAGTTGAGTCGTCTCCCAAGACTTACACTGGTCGAAAAAAGTTCGTTTCTTCTGTCGGGCTGCTCAAATCCAAAATTGTAGTAGGAAGGCTGCCTGCCATAGTTAATATAGTTATAGGAGGCACTTACTCCGAGCGATGTCGGCCTGCCACGCAGCCAGGGTTCAGTAAAACTGAAGGAGTAGCTCTGATACCCGCGGCCAGTCATCTGAACACCAAGAGAGAGCCGCTGTCCATCCCCGGAGGGAATCGGTCGCCAGCCGCCGGGTTCAAACATACGCCGGAATGAGAAGTTGTTGAAGTTCACACGGGCAGCCAGAATGACACCAATTTGCCGGCCACCAAAACCGCCCGAGAACTCAAAGTTATCGGTTCCCTGGGTTTCATCCAGATTAAATAGGATATCTACCGTGCTATTTTCCCTATCAGGATCCAGATCGGGCTGAATACCCTCTGGACTAAAGTAACCGAGTGTACCCAGTTCTCTGATGGATCTTACAATATTCGAACGGCTGTAGGTTTCACCCGGTACAGTTCTGAGCGTACGGCGAACTACGTCATCATGTGTTTTCGTATTTCCGGTAAAGGAGACCCTGCGAATGGTTGCGATTTCATCTTCCACAATTTCGAATGTTATATCGAGTGAATCTCCCCTGACCGTCTCAATATTCGGGTAAATACTGAAAAAGAGGTATCCGATATTTTCATAAAGACTGCGGATATCCTGTTCATTCTGCTTATAATTTAGATTCTGATCGAACTTTGTCTCATTAAATACTTCACCTTTCTCGAAGCCAAAAATCTGGGTAAGTTGCTCGTCTGTATAGACTGTATTCCCTTCCCAGTCGATGTTTCGGATTCTATATTGCGGTCCCTCTTCTATCGTGATGTTAAAGTAAACCCCATCTTTATTTCTCCAGTCGTCCACAAATACCGAGTCCTCCAGTACGCGCACGTCCCGGAAACCATTGTCCCGATATAACTGAAGTACATTCTCGATTCCCTCTTCATAATCCTCCTGGGTAAAGACGTGTCGTTTGAAAATTCTCCACCACCGGTCCTGCTTGATTGTAGAGAATTCACTTCTCAACTTTCGATCTGAAAACTGCTCGTTCCCGTGAAAATTGATCTCCCGTACTTTAATTCTCTCGCCTGGATCGATATTAAATGTCAGTTCAACCCGATTGGTGGTCTCATCGGTCAGCTCTTCGATAATTTCAACGTCTGTGTACCAAAATCCTTTTTCACGAAAAAAGCGATCAATCGTCCGCTTTGCCTGTTCACGCACAGAACGAGTGACCGCAAAACCGGGTATCAAATTCAGCTCATCCCTGAGATCCCGTCTGTGTGACCGCTTGGGGCCCACAATTTCATAACTTGCCAGACGCGGCTGTTCCTGAACGATGATCTCAATATTGACTCCATTGCCTCCAATCCGTTCATGCACGATCTGCACATCCGAAAAGAGTCCGGTTCTGAATAGCTGTCTTATCGCATTGGGTATGCTTTCACCCGGTATCTCGATGGTATCTCCGACATTCAGTCCGCTGGTATTGAGCAGGAAGGTCTCCCGGCCGGTCTGAAGACCGGATATGGTCAGCCCCCGGATCTCAAACTGTCTCGCAAGCGTTTGGGTCGGATCCTCAATTTGAATAGATTGGGTGTCTTGTGCGTGGGTAGATTGCCAAAAAGGAAGGCCAACAAAACTGATGATGAAAAACGTTAGCAGGAGATGTTTCAAAGTAGACACTAATTGCGACTTAAATCCGGTTTCTTTTACTACGTAATATGGTTTATAACTGATGCGGCTATACTTTTGTTATATCCGTTTTTAACTTTCCCATATCTGCGATCCCGTTTCTGAAAAGATCGAATGGCATTGTAGAGTTCATCTCTTCGAAAATCGGGCCAATAAGTTTCGGTGATAAAAAGCTCGGAATAGGCGAGCTGCCATAATAAAAAGTTACTGATCCTGTACTCTCCACTTGTTCGGATAATGAGATCCGGGTCAGGCACCGAAGCCGTTGAAAGATGTGCACTGATCAGCTTGTCATCTATGTTTTCAGGAAGGACATTCCCTTTCACAACTTCCGAGGCGATCTGCTTTACTGCCTCGGTAATATCCCAGCGGCCAGAGTAGCTAAGTGCCAGACAGAGTTGCATCCGAGTATTATTTCGCGTCATCTCAATAACCTCATTCAACTGTTTCTGACACCCTTCGGGCAGCCGATCCGTTTGACCAATGGTGACCAGCTTGATATCGTTGCGCAGTAATCTTTCCGCTTCATTCCTTAACGACTTCACCAGCAGCTTCATCAGCCCGTTGATCTCGGTGGCAGGGCGACTCCAGTTTTCAGTTGAAAATGCATAGAGTGTAAGATGCTTCACACCCAGCTGTGCACATGACTCTGTAATGTCCCGAACTGAGTCCACACCAGCCTTATGCCCAAACAGTCGAATATTCCCCTTCTTCTGTGCCCATCGGCCGTTTCCGTCCATAATAATAGCAATGTGCTGAGGAACAGCACCCGAAGATTTTATTTTCTTTTGCTTCTCTTTATCCTCTTCGGTTTGATGGGTATCGGTAATTGATAACGGTTTTTCAGCCATTTTTTTAAATTTTTTACAGCTCTACATATTATCGCTTATATGAACCTAATTCAACCTTTTTTAACATGATTCAGGAATCCCGCGCCTTCCAGAACGTAGACCGGAACATACTTTATAAACTCCGAGCTGTTACTCACTCAGCATAGCACAGATCCCTTTTCTGTTTTACAAGACATAAGTAGCTTCTTTTGACATTTCCGGGGATCGTTTAAACAGAAGACGATAGATCTTGTTAAGCCCGTCAAAGGGTTTAGCAGGTATTCTGTCTGTTTCACAAAACCTACTGGTAACAGAACACTACCCGTAATATAGAATCTTTAGAATTACTTTCCGTATTATATCCATTAAACCTTCACGGAGTTTTTCAGCACCAGCATATCACACAGGGCCAGAGCAGCTTCTGCTCCTTTATTTCCCTTCTCCACACTGGAGCGCTCCAGAGCCTGTTCCACATTGTCCGTCGTCAAAACCCCGAAGGATGCCGGTTTGCCAAATTCAATATTCAGATCGGTGATTCCCCGTGTTACCGCATCACAAACATATTCAAAGTGTGGTGTCCCCCCGCGTATGACGACACCGATGGCAACAACTCCATCGATCTCTTTTTGCTGCATAAACCAGCGGCAAGCCAGCGGTAATTCAAAGGATCCGGGACAGTACGC
>CALKWT010000117.1 GCA_938003885.1 uncultured Balneolaceae bacterium
ACATCATACCCATTGCGATCGCGCCCATCATTCTCACCATTATTTTTGATTCCCGTGTCGGGCTGATGGCTACCATCGCTTTGGCCATCATCACGGGTGTGATTCATGATTATAACTTTGAATATATGGTATCTACCATCTCCGCCTGCAGTCTTGGAGTATTCTCAGTACGCGATATTAAAAAAAGATCGCAATTCTTCTTCGTTACACCTGGTGTAGTTTTTGTAACCTATGTTGCGGTAATTGCAGGTTTCGGCCTTGCGCGATTTACCGGTTGGGAACAGTTTCTGAACGATCTCTTTTTTATAGCGGTCAATTCGATTTTTATTCTGTTTACCTATCCGCTGATGTTGCTCTTTGAAAAGCTCTTCAAGATCACCACAGACTTTACGCTTATTGAGTTAGCAGATACCAATCTGCCGCTGATGAAAGAGCTGATGAATAAGGCGCCGGGTACATTTCATCATAGTCTGCAGGTGGCCAATTTGGCGGAATCGGCAGCCTCAGATATCGGTGCCAATGCACTGCTCTGCCGGGTGGGTGCCATGTATCACGATATCGGTAAAATGGTAAAACCCTCCTATTTCATAGAAAATCAGAATAAAGAGAATGAACATGACAAGCTTAAACCCCGGATGAGTGCACTTGTCATCAAAGCCCATGTTTCTGAAGGAGTCAAAATAGCCAATCAATACAATCTTCCTGATGTTATTATTGATTTTATCCGCACGCATCACGGTACATCCCTCATCAGATATTTCTATTCAAAAGCGATGGAAGCTTCCGGGGAAGAGGAGATCGCCGATGAGGATTTCAGATATGAGGGCCCCATTCCATTCACACCCGAGCAGGGGATTCTGATGCTGGCAGATGGTGTGGAAGCCTCCTGCCGCTCGATGAAAAATACAAGCTACAGCAAGCTGGAAAATCGGGTAAACCGGATCATAGATGATCATATCAGTGATGGCCAGTTAAGCAACTGTCCGCTTACCTTCCGTCAGATACAGATCATCAAGGAGTCTTTTCTGCGTATATTAAAGGGGGTCTACCATACTCGAATTGAGTATCCCGATGCTGAAGAAAGCCTTCCTGAAAAGTCGGATCCGGTCAACCCTGCTGGCATAGGCATTCCGGAAGAGAGTGAGCCGGATCCTCAAGAAAACAGGGTAGATGGATAATTTTGACCATCTTCTGAAGCAGTACCTCTTATTCGTAAAAGTGGAAAAAGGACTTGCAGAAAACTCGGCTCTCTCCTACGAAAATGACCTCAGGAGATATCTGGCATTTATTCAACAGGAGATGAAGATTCGCGAAGTAGAGGGGATCTCACTCCGCCATATCGAAATTTATCTGGCGGAGCTGACCGGCATGGGCCTTGCCCCCTCTACTATCGCCAGAAACATATCAAGTATTCGGAAATTTCATGAATTTGCAGTGGTTGAGCGTTATGCTCCCTCAAATCCCTCAGAGCTTGTAGAGTTACCCCGACAAGCTGCCAAGCTGCCCGAAGTTCTGAATACAGCAGAAATCGAAAAGATATTGAGCCAGCCTGATCAGACCTGCAGCGCAGGCATACGAGACTACGCAATCCTGGAAACCCTCTATGCGACAGGGATGAGGGTCAGTGAACTCATCACCATGGAAATGGATAACCTCTTCTTTGAGGCGGGTTTTATACGTGTAATCGGGAAAGGCAATAAAGAGCGCCTCATCCCTGTGGGTCAAATCGCTCAAAAAGCAATTGAACATTACCTGACTCTTTCTCGGCCGGAATTCTTGCAGAAAAAGAACGAAGATCAATCCGAAAACAAGCTATTTCTCAATCAGAGAGGAAGGCCTCTCTCCCGTATGTCTATCTGGAATATTGTAAAGAAGTATGCGGAGAAAGCGGGAATTGAAAAAAATGTCTATCCACACATCTTCCGCCACTCGTTTGCCACCCACCTCCTGGAGGGAGGGGCTGGCCTGCGCGCGGTTCAGGAGATGCTGGGACACTCTTCGATCAATACGACTGAAATCTACACCCACGTAGATCGTACTCTTCTGCATCAGATTCATAAAGAATTCCATCCGCGGGCGTAGGATCATGGCAGAGTTACTGATTCTAAACCTCGCTGTTGGAGATACTCATAGCACTGTCAAATTCCCGGAAGCCATTTCCGGATTCAAGCCTGGATTTTTATTATCAAATAGGAGATCATAGCTGCATGCAAGGTCAATTTCATTTTACATCCGGCATACCGGGGGTCTCTGAACTAACTAATCAGATTAAATCTCTCCTGGAAAGCAATTTTCAGAATGTGCTTGTGGAGGGGGAGCTCAGTAATATGAAGGAGAGCAGAAACGGGCACCTCTATTTCACGATCAAAGACAGTGATGCACAACTTCCCTGCGTGATGTGGAGCTCTACACGGATGCGGATCGCCTCGGAAATCCGGGACGGACAGCAGCTCATCTTAGGGGGAGATCTCCAGCTCTATCCCCCTCACGGCAGATATCAGCTGATTGTTTCGATGGTGGAGCAGGCAGGAAGAGGGCGGCTTCAGCAAAAATTTGAGGAACTGAAACAGAAACTCGAAAAAGAGGGACTCTTCAGGGAAGAGATTAAGAAGCCTCTGCCCGCCTTTCCTATGAGGGTGGGGATTGTTACTTCCGCCACCGGAGCGGCATTCCACGACATCAGAGATACTTTTGAAAGACGGTGGCCTGCAGCTACTCTTTATCTGCACCATGCATCTGTTCAGGGTGTACAGGCTGCGGGTGAAATTGCGGATGCGATACAGTTTTTTTCTGATCAGGAAGACCCCGTAGATCTGCTGATTGTAGGCCGGGGAGGCGGGTCGCTGGAGGACCTGTGGCCGTTTAATGAAGAAATTGTAGCCAGAGCGATCTTCAACTGCAAAATTCCGCTGATCAGTGCTGTGGGCCATGAGGTGGATTTTACAATTTCCGACTTTGTTGCGGATCTCCGGGCTGCTACCCCAACCCAGGCAGTCATTCTGGCCACCCCCGATATCAACGAGCTCCGATATCTTATTGAAGAATATACATCCGGCATAGAAAAAACAGTGCGGCAGAAAATTCAATATTACAAGGAGTATACTCATCGCCTGGCCTGGTCTCATGCTCTGCTGGCTGTGCAGGACAAAATAAAATATTATCGTACACATACTACCAGCCTTACCGAGACCCTCCGACCTCTTTTTAAAAGCACCCTGCGGGAGAGGGAATATCATCTTACAACGCTTCAGTCCCAGCTTATCGGGATGGATCCTGCCCGAAAAATAGATCGCCAACAGGCCACAACTGAGCAGCTGGCCATTCGGCTTACCCACACTTTTCAAGATCTTTTGCAGAGGAAATCACTCCACCTGCAAGCCCTCCAATCTGCTCTGGCGGAACGGAACCCTAAATCTCCCCTGGAAAAAGGATACACCCGTATTATACAGGATGGGAAATGGATAAAGAGCAGCAAGCAGTATAAATCAGAGTATACAGTGCAGATCGAGTGGCATGACGGAACAGTGAGCCGCTGACCATCCACACCGGGTCACCCGGTTAAACCAGTTACCTATGAACACCCTGATTGTCGGACATAAACCCCAATTGAGAAAGTTGATCGGAACCGCCCTGCAGCGGCGTAACTTTTTCTATCTTGAGACAGATCCTTCGAAAGAAGGTTTAGATCTCATAGGACGGTATGATCTTTCACTCATCATTCTAAGTGATTATTCGGAAGAGGCTCTCTGGTTCTGCAAGCAGGTCAGAAACATGAAAAATGGCTGGCGATACACCATCTATGCAGTCATTGAACAGGATGAAACCGAGCACCTGCCCCTTCTTCTGGAAGCGGGTATTGATCAGTATATTATCGAGTCCCTGTTTAATGAACAGCGCCTTGATATCCGCCTCTCCTTTGCAGAAAGGCTGTCCCAGAGTAAGAGAGATCAATTTCTGACCGGACAGCAGCTAAAGGAAAGTGAGGCGATGGCACGCAGCATTCTGGACACAACTGTGGATGCCATTATAACCATTGATGATCAGGCAATTATTAAATCGTATAACATCTCCGCTGAAAGGCTTTTCCTATATACCCCCGACGAGGTCTTGGGTAAGAATGTGAAAATTTTGATGCCTGAACCCTATCGAAGAGAACATGATGATTACATTCAGAACTACCATAATACCGGTAATAAGAAGATTATCGGAATTGGCAGGGAAGTGATGGGCCGGCGGAAGGATGGTTCCACTTTCCCTATGTATCTTGCCGTCAGTGAAGTCAATGTTAACAATCAGCGGATCTATACCGGTATCATCCGGGACATCACGGAAAATCGCAGACTGGAGCAGGAAGTTCTGCGAATCAGTGAACATGAGCGCCACAGGATCGGTCAGGACCTGCACGACGGCCTTGGGCAGATGCTGACTGGAATTACCCTTATTAATAAAAGTATTTTCAAGAAGTTGGAAGAGCAAGAGCATCCTTTAGCGTCCAATGTTGAGGAGGTGACGGGACTGTTAAAAGAAGCGGATGAATTTGCCAGGGGACTCTCAAGAAATCTGATACCGGTAGAGCTGGAAAGCAATGGCCTCATTGCTGCACTCCACCGGTTGATACAGAATGCCAAAAGACTTTTCAATATCGAATGTTCCCTTGAAAATCCGCTACAGATCCACTTTAGCGATCCGACGGCGGCAACACATCTATTCAGAATTATTCAGGAAGCGACCAGTAACGCAGTGAAGCATGGAGATGCCTCGAACGTCAGGATTTTGATGGATTGTGATGATTCCCGACTGATTATCCGGATTGAGGATAACGGAAGTGGATTTTCCGATACGTGGGATACTCACAAGGGGCTTGGTGTCCGGATCATGAAATTCCGTTCCCGGCTAATCGGGGCTACCCTTGATATCACGGACAGTCCAATGGGCGGTGCAGCCATTGTAATCACCCTGCTTAAGGTAAGGGCCAATTATTCAATTATAGGTGAATAGGATTTCCAGCTTTTAGAACCATGTCGCTGAAGTTGCCCGGGATGCACTCGCTTTTCTATCGTTTCCCTTGTTAATTTCAAGCGGTCTTCTTTCATTAATAGATCTGTAATAAAACAGAGATTCATATGGCTTCAAACAGAAGAATATATATCGTAGACGATCACCCATTGATGCGGAAGGGCCTGGCCTTAACCATCGACAATGAGCCTGGATTCGACGTCTGCGGACAGGCAGAAAGTGCTGAGATTGCTCTTGATGAAATATTGGCTACCCGACCCGATGCAGCAGTCGTTGATATCTCACTGCCTGGAATGAACGGTATTGAATTCATTAAAAATATTCTGCATCAGATGCCCGACCTGAAGATCCTTGTGGTTTCCAGGCATGATGAAGAGTTATATGCAGAAAGAGCATTGCGGGCAGGCGCCAAAGGCTATCTTATGAAACTAGAAGCCACCGAAACCCTGTTGACTGCCCTTCGGCAGATACTCGATGGGGGAATCTATCTAAGTCAGAGCGTCAGCAATAAGATCCTGCTAAAAGTGGCCTCCGGAAACAAGCCTGAAACAGATAATCCCCTGGATCATTTAAGCGACAGGGAGCTGGAGGTTTTTGAGCTGACCGGAAAAGGATTATCAACCAGAGAGATTGCTTTGAAGCTGCACATCTCTATTAAAACTGTAGAGTCCCACCGCGCAAATATTAAAGAGAAACTACAGCTCTCCAGTTCAACCGAGATGATGCGTCATGCCATCCGGTGGGTCGAAGATACCACGGGAAATAGTTAACGCACCTCGTTTTATTTGAGAATGGATGCCGGGCTACCCATGAAACCCGGCACGATGAGACCCCTTCCGGGTGCTTTACTGGGTGACCCCCCTTGGAGTTGATAAAGAGGCCCGGAAAAGAGATGGCCGGCTTTCGTTAAAGATCCCGGGATACCGGTTACACACTTGCAAATGATTTAGGGTTAGGACCGTACTGATTAGGCCCTGCATCTCCCTCTTTCGCATAGAAGTAGATCAATATGATCCATCCGATGAGAGGAATCAAACCTAAGAGAAGAAACCACCCCGATTTCCCGATATCATGCATTCTCCTCACTCCGACGGCTATACTTGGAATGATAATCGCAAGACTAAACAGTGAGCTTATCAGGTCCAGGCCTAAAATTCCGAGCAGAATCGATATTAGAAAGTTCACCCCCGCAAATATCCAGAACTCTTTTCGACGGGCACGCCCTTCAAATTCGATAAATTTTTGAAATGGTATGACGTACCACTCTTTGACTTCATTAAAATCCATGCTATTCAGTATTAGGTTTAGGTTGAGGATTGTTTTAACATGTTTAACAATTTAATACGTGAAGTTCAACTATAGTGATTCATTTATCTGTAAACAATTCTTTTTTATCTGATTCTTTTAACAACTGAATTGTACAATATGAATGAACAAACCCTCCATTTCACTCCATATGATCTTCTTTCTGCCAACATTCGTTAAATTTTGGTATTTTAAGGGGATTAACCATGTAGTTTTCTGAACTTAATTCATTCAACCTCCATGAGAATTCTCCTCAAGTCTGCACCTCTCTATTTTATTTTATTTCTTCTTGTTTCCTGTTCCCCTACACAAACAGTAACATCACCTGAATCAACTCTTAACACTGAATCTGACCGGACATTTATTGCAGAGCGCCCGCTGCCCTATCCATTGGATATCCCA
>CALKWT010000118.1 GCA_938003885.1 uncultured Balneolaceae bacterium
CCCCTCCGCCAGTAAGCCCCATTGTAGAGCTAGTTCCAGATATCCTCGATATTTTCCGGATTGCGACCGATAAGCATTGGAATCACATATTCTTCAAGGTACGCCACCACGGCTTTCTCCCTTCCGTTAAGGGTGGCATCCCCCAGGCCATAAATCCCCTGATCGGTGTAGATTTTCAGGGTTACAAAGTTGCGGCCCGGACTGGTGACAATGACGGTTGCTTTTTCAATCTTCATCTTCTCACTGATTTCAATCGTTGGTTTGAGATAGTGGCAGCTCTGGCCTCTCCACTGCTCCTGGTTCTAAATAGGGAGTCCTGAAAAGAGAATCTGCCTGCGCGAACGCTGCTCTTTCATCTCTTAATACGGAATTTTGACAACTCCTGCCGCTGTTTTTACCCCGTGCGGAGTGGCCCGTTAACAGAGTAGATGTATGTTCCAGGCGGAGATCCGAAGGCTTTGCACCCAAAACAGCACGCTTCTCTGCTGTAAAGGTTGAGTACCGGTGCCTGTGGGAATCGGCATATCCACTAGCTTCATCCACCCGCCGGTTGCCAGATGGATCACCGTTCTGCAAGTTCAATGAGGGCATGGTATGCTGGTTTGGGGTTTCCCTCTCTGTCAAAGAGCAGCGGGTAGTTGGTGCGGCCCGGAACCGGCCAGTTATTTTTCCACGAATCTCCATCCGTTACACCCCAGAAAGTGACCCGGCTGATCTTATCCTGATGCTTCAGAAACAGCCCAAAGATCTCCTTGTACCGCTCGGTCAGCTGATCCTGAACTTCGGTGGGAAGCCCGTCTGCATAGGGATTCAGTTCGTCCCTCAGCTCTGCACTCATCTCCACATCGGCTCCCAGATAGTCAAAAGCGGGGGGCAACAGATCGATCTCAAGCTCGGTCACCATCACATCTACACCCAGGCCGGCAAACCCTGTGATGGTAGCTTCGAGGTTTTCAAGGGAGGGAAAATCGAGGGAAAAGTGCCCCTGCGTCCCAAGCCCGGTGATGGGTGCCCCCTGCTCCTGCAGAGATTGCACCAGGCGGATCGCCCCCTCTCTTTTCTCGGGCAGTTCGAGGGAGTAGTCGTTATAGTAGAGTTCTGCACCGGGGTCAGCCTCATGTGCAAATTCGAAAGCGCGGGCCAGATAATCCTCCCCGATGATCTCGTACCAGAGAGTCTCCCGCAACGCGCCGTCATCCAGAAGAGCCTCGTTGACCACATCCCAGCCATGGACCCTCCCTCTGTACCGGCCAACTACCGTGTCGATATGCTCTTTCATCCGCTCCAGAAGGGCCTCCCGTGTCAGCCGATTCCCCTCTTCGTCATGAAACACCCAGTCCGGGGTTTGACTGTGCCAGACCAGGGTATGCCCTACGATAAACATTCCGTTCTTTTCGGCCAGATCAACCATCGCATCGGCCGCTTCGAAGTTATAAACGCCCGGCTCGGGGTGAATCACCTCCCATTTCATCACATTTTCAGCCGTTACCGCATTAAATTCTCGTATCGCCAGGGCTTGCCCGGAAGCGTCCTGGCCGCTTATCTGCCGGCTGTTCAGAGCCGTACCTATTAGAAACGCATCGCGATAGGCTTCTTTCAGGGTGGTTTCCGGGGCTGGCACGCTCTCTGCAGAGTCCGGATCTTCTGCAACGCAGGAGACAAAGAGTGCAAGGCAGAAAAGGGGCAGGATAACCGTGTGCCAGAATGAACGGGAAGGAGTGTTATTCAGAGGCAGGTGGGCGGTTTGCCCGGCTAAAGAGTGCCGATTGACAGGGGTGAATAAAGCATCTGCCCGGCTACTGAATGGCCAGAGATTGGCGCGGATTTTCAGAAACAGGCGGCAGTGCCAGATACGGGGGTGCATAGTCTGGAGGAGGAGACGAAACGAGTTCATAACGGTTTGGTTGTTTTGGATTGACGGTTGTGTTGACAACTTCGACATTTCAGGGTGCGTATGGTATCCTCTGTTTGGTTCTCTATCGTGGAAACGTGTTATCTTTTGCGGGCCGCCAGCTCCGTTTCAATCTGTGCCATGAAGGAGTCTTTCAGCGGGTAGAAGATCATAATCACACCCCCGATCAGGCCAAAAATGGCAGGATAGAAACTCATCAGCAGCCGGATGCCGGTTATGGCGCTCTCGCTCTGGGTAGCCAGGGGGACAAAGCCGTGGAATTCCAGCACCCATCCCACGATCGCCCCGCCGAACGTAAGTCCCAGTTTCAGTGCAAACAGGGAGGCTGCCATAATAAGCGCTGTGGCCCGGCGGCCAAACTTCCACTCTCCGAAGTCTGCCGTATCGGTATAGATTGCCCATTGAGTCACAGAAACGGCTCCAAAGAAGAAAGAGACCAACACGTTCAGGATGTACATCAGCAGCACATGCTCCGGGTCAAGAAAAAAGAAAGCGGAGGAGAAGAGGGCACTGCTGATCAAAAACCAGGAATAGACGCTTTTTTTGTCCATCCATTTGGTGAAATAATTTGTCAGGACGGCTCCGGCCAGGGTCGCGATGGTCCCGGCCGTGATAAAGGAGGAGGCAAAAAGTGCGTAGCCCAGGTCGATCATCGTCCCGGCAATAGTGAGCTGCTGATCCCCTACAAAATAGCGGAAATAGTAGGTCGTGGAGGAGCCCCTCATCACGATATAGGTGAGCTGAAACAGGGTGGCTGCGCCGGCCAGAATCCACGGTTTATTCCTGAAAAGATCCTTCAGATCCTCTTTGATCTTGTTCCGTTTCTCTTTTTCCGGGAGAACCCGCTCTTTGGTAAGTGCAAAGGTGGCAAAGAGAAGCGCTGCGGCGAGAAGGCCGTAGATCACCATGGTCATCTGCCAACCGAGCGCTTCATCTCCCCTGCCCAGATACTCCACAAGCCCGAGAGTTGCGGCACCTACAATAAACTGCCCTACAAATGCAGCTACAAAACGGTAAGAAGAGACCTCTGTGCGCTCAATGGAGTTGGGCGTGATCACTCCCATCAGAGCAGAGTAAGGGACATTCACAATGGTGTAGAGGGTCATCAGCAACATATAGGTGATGTAGGCGTAAACCAGTTTGCCTGTGGTGCCAAAACCCGGAGTTGTAAAGGTGAGTACACCGGCGATAGCCAGGGGAATGGCAAAGCCGGCAATATAGGGGCGAAATTTACCCCAGCGGGTCTGTGTCCGGTCAGCAACAACACCCATGAGCGGATCCGTCACTGCATCCCAGATCCTTGTAACCAGCATCATGGTACCCATGGCCGCCGCAGAGATTCCAAAAACATCCGTATAGCAAGTGGGTAAAAAGAG
>CALKWT010000119.1 GCA_938003885.1 uncultured Balneolaceae bacterium
TACGATGTCGATGCGATAGTCCTCCATCGCACTGTAGAGGTACTCCTCCACCACCGGATTCAGTCGATGGATTTCATCTATAAAGAGAACATCACCCTGCTCCAGGCTGGTCAAAAGGCCTGCCAGGTCGCCCGCCTTTTCCAGAACCGGGCCGGTAGTTGGTTTTAGCTGCACCCCCATCTCTCTGGCAATAATATAGGCCAGCGTTGTTTTGCCGAGGCCGGGCGGGCCTGATAGAATGACATGATCCAACGCTTCGCCTCGTTTCTTTGCAGCACGAATGAAAATGGAGAGGTTATCAATCACCTTTCTCTGTCCGACAAACTCCTCCAGCGTGGAGGGGCGCAGATTTTCATCCTGATAGGGGTCTTTATGTTCGGGATCCAAGAGAGGGTTTTGCAAGATTAGAATTCCATTTGTTAAAAAGAAATACTCTCAATAATAGTTAACTTATCACTGAAGTTCAGCAGACAGCGGTCAGAATTTACACTTTGAAGCCGTCACACACGCCGGCCGGCGGGACGGACTCTGAAACCTCAATCCAGTTTGAATGAAAAATACATTTGCAATTTTATCGCCCGGAGAGCTCTTTCACAACTATGAGCTCAGCTGGCTGAAGTTTAACTGGCGGGTACTGGCCGAAGCTGAAAGAGAAGGGCTTCCCCTGCTGGAGCGGGTAAAGTTCATTTCGATCGTCTGTTCGAACCTGGACGAATTTTATCAGAAACGGGTAGGAGGGTTAAAGAGGCAGCAACACGCAGGAGTGACAGATCTGTCCCCGGACGGGCGTACACCCCGACAGCAGCTGCATGCTATCCGGAAAGAAGTTAAGAAAATGATGGAGCGTTACAGGAGATGTTATCTTGAACTGTTAGTTCCTGAAATGGAGGAGCAGGGGATCCGTTTCCGAAGTTACAATGAGCTTGACGGACTGTTGAAAGAGAAAGCAGATGACTATTTCGAAAAGCAGATCTATCCGATTATAACACCGCTCGCAGTAGATGAGGCCCATCCCTTTCCCTTTATCTCCAACAAGAGTCGTTCACTGGCTATCAAACTGACCAGGGTCGGTACCAGAGAGCTGTTTTTCGCCAGAATCAAGATCCCTTCAAACCGGCCAAGGTGGGTCGAATTCAGACAGGAGGGAGGATCCGTCATTCTGTTATCCGTCAAAGATCTTATTGTACAGAAACTGGACAGGCTTTTCCCTGGCATGAATGTAGAGTCTGCCCATGTCTTTCGGGTGACCCGAAATGCAGATCTGGAACGCAATGAGGAAGAAGCGGAGGATCTGATTGAGATGATAGAAGAGGAGCTCCGTGAGAGAAGGTTTGCTGAAATTGTCCGGCTTGAAATCGACAATAAAATGCCCGCCGATCTCAAGGCCTATCTACTCAAACATCTCAAAGTTAAAAAAAATGACATCTTCGAGATGGATGGCCCTATTGGCCTGGCCGATACGATGGAGCTCACTAAACTTTCAGGGTTTTCGCATCTTAAAGAACCTGCCTGGACTCCGGTACTTCATCCGGTATTCAGGCACGCCAGCAATGAAGCCATGCCCTCAGCATTTAAAGTAATGCAGAAAGAGGACTTTATCGTACATCACCCCTATCACAGCTTTGAAACCTCTACACAACGTTTTGTGGAAGAGGCGGCTGTGGATCCATCAGTGCTTGCAATCAAACAGACACTTTACCGAACTTCGAGTGACTCCCCTCTGATGCATTCACTCATCAAAGCTGCCGAACTGAACAAGCAGGTTGCTGTATTGATAGAACTAAAGGCCCGTTTTGATGAAGAGCGAAATATAGGTTGGGCCCAGAGACTGGAGAAAGCGGGGGTGCATGTGTCATACGGTATAGCCGGCCTAAAAATTCATACTAAACTAACGATTGTCGTTCGGGAAGAGCATGGGCGCCTGCGACGCTATCTCCATATCGGCACCGGTAATTACAATCCCGATACAGCGCAGCTTTATGAAGACCTCGGTTTCTTTACATGCCGGGAGGATCTGGCGTCCGATATCTCTGACGTGTTCAACCTTTTGACAGGATACGCTCCGGATCAGACCTTCCAAAAAGCATTTGTTGCACCAAACTACCTGCGTAATAACGTTACCCGTTTGATTGATTTTGAAATCGAACAGGCTGTATCGGGGAATCTGGGGCGCATCATTGCTAAAATGAACAGTCTGGAAGACCCCGGAATCATCAGAAAATTGTATGAGGCGAGTGAGGTAGGTGTAGAGATAGACCTTATCGTCCGGGGGGTTTGCAGACTGATTCCCGGCAAAAAAGGCCTGAGTGAAAACATCCGCGTGCACTCCATAATAGGTAAATTTCTGGAGCATTCACGCTGTTACTACTTTCATCATGCAGGCGAAGAGCTCTACTACATCGGTTCAGCTGACTGGATGCACCGGAATCTGGATGCACGGGTTGAGGTATTGGCACCTATTGAAGATGCATCTCTCAAGAAGTACCTTGAGTTCATTCTGGATCTTTACATGAGGGACAATACCCACAGATGGATTTTAAAATCAAACGGAAAGTATGTGAGAATCCAGGCCCGTAAAGGTGAAGAGAAACTCAGTGTGCAGCATTATCTCATGGAACATACAAGAAAGGCTGCCTGTCCGGTTCCCAGGTCTGGCTGAATTGGCCATTCCTCCACTCACTCCCCGACTTTGGTTTCACGGGTATGGGCCTGCAGACGCTCCAATAACCCCTGTGCCTCACCCTGAAATCTTCCATTTAGCCTGGCAACCTGACCGAACGCCTCCGTTGCATCTTCTGCACTACCTAACTGGAGCTGGCTGTGTCCTGAATACCACCACCCTTTTTCAATAACACCCGCCTCACCTTCTCCTATTCCGGCTACCTGATGGAAATTCTCCAGTGACTTCTGATACTCTCCTTCATTGTAGAAAAGGATTCCCAGATTCAGTCTGGTGCGTGATTCCTGATCTCCAGTCAGCTCTCTCTGCAGAAGCTCCTGAAATGTCTCAATCGCAAGCGACAGGTCATTTTCATAGACGTACACCAATCCTTGATTTAATACTATCTCCGCAGGAGGTGGTGTATGCTCTGCAGACCGGTAAATAGCAGCCCCTGCCATCTCCGAGTGATCAATTTCAGGTAGCGACAACAAGACAAGCTCCTCTTCCTGCCGGCTACTGATCTGAAAGAGTTGCAAAGCCGCTACGACCAGAATAACAGTGGCCATTGCGTATATCCAAATATGATAGATTGCAGAACGCTCGGTTGCCTTGTCACCATCCTTTCGATTTTCACGCGAGCGGTGTTCGCCCTTCTTCCGGAGATTCTGAAAATGCAATTCCGTTATAAAATAATCGTGCAGTTCCCGATTCTTTAAAAACTCCGTCCACAAATCATCAATTTCCTGTTCGGTCAGCGCTCCGTTTATGTAGCGCTCGATCTGTTCGTACCACTTTTTATCTGTTTTATTTTCCATGCCTTTTACGATTTTAGTCTCCTGAATACGTTATCAAAACACAGTCTTTCAGTAGTATGAACCCGAAATTCCCAGTTCCTTACAAGGAATCTCAAATTAGTACAAATTTTTTTTCAGACATTCACGTAACTGATTCGTAGCTCTGTGCTTGCGAACCCATGCATTGCTCTTCGATATTTTGAAATGTTTGATGATTTGCTCTTGTGTCGCTTCAGGATACTCCAGTAAATAAAGCACATGAATTTTCAGACGCCCCGATAGTTTTGAAATGCATTTACACAACTGCTTCTCCGTCTCTTCGTCAATCAGATTCCAGATCTGATCGGGAGCTTCGGCAGGTTCTTCCGTCAGGTAGACGAAATTCTCTCTGCGTCTTGACCGGATCAGATTCAAATAGCTGTGCTTTGATGCGATCTGCATATATTTGAATAAGCCCTCCGGTGTTCTAATCTTATTCTCTACAATTCTGGGGATCAGATAGACGAACATATTCTGAACGGCATCTTCAGCATCTTCCCGGCTGGCCCCCATACGCCCTATCAACATGTTTCGAAGTATAGGAACAAGCTTCTTAATATATTTCTCAATTGTTTTGTTATCCCCGTCCTTAATGGCATTTACTAGATCCGAATAATTCATATAATAAATTATTTATATCTGTACCATTCCCCTGAAACTGTCGGAAGCCATGACATTAATAAGTTTCAACATTATTGAAACCTCGTTAAGGCATGCAGGCACAATCAGGGAGGCCCTGTTGTGAATCGTACTGTCTGCTCTCCCGGCCACACCCCGCCTCTCAGAGCTGATTTCCAGCCAAGAGGTGACGCTTTACCCTTATTGGGTACTATCCTGAAATTCAGTACAAACCAGCAAGTGCCAACGTAGCGTTTACTCTAAAAATAGAATGAAACTTTATTCTTGTGCAGGAATCTCTCCCCACCCGTCCTGCCCGTTTTCATATACCCCCAATAGCCATCAAAAGAATATTTGATAATTTTTGTTTATCCTCAAGTTACCAACATTACAAATATAGCCTTAAGTAAAAGAAACTATTTAATTAAAGCAAATTAAACTCTATTCCTTTAATTGCATATAAAACGGCCTGATAAAATGAATAATCACCATAATATTATCCCCTTAAAATTATAGTACAAGCTCATTTTGGATGGCATACCTCGCAATATCTACATTGCTTGTAAAATTCATTTTATCCTTAATCCTGGAACGATAGGTGTGAATGGTATGAAAACTGAGCGAAAGTTCCGATGCAATTTCATGTACATTTTTACCTGATGCGATGAGACACATAATTTCAAATTCCCGGTCAGAAAGGTGATCATGCTGAGTGTGATTCTTCTTGTTGAGCTGACAAACCAGTTGTTCAGCCACCTCAGGGGTAATGAAGCGCCGCTTCTCCACTGCTATCTTCCTAACGGCAGCAACCAGCATTTCCGGCGTGCTGGATTTGCATACATATCCTTTGGCACCCGCTTTGAGAACTCTGACTGCATACTTTTCCTCCGGATAGGTGCTAAAAATTAACACACCCAAATAGGGATAGCTGGAAGAGATATCCCGGACAAGATGGGTCCAACTCCTGCCTTTCATAGTGATATCCAAGATCAGCACTTCCGATGGAGTCTCCTTTAATATTCTCATGATGTCATCTTCCACACCCGCCTCTGAGACAACGTTCATATCAATTTCATCATTCAGAACTTTTTTAATCCCTTCCCGCATCAAAGGATGGTCATCAGCAATAGTGACACGAATCATAGAAACCCTCTGATCATTTTTGTCAAGCCTTTCAATACTCTTTCTATTTTGGCAACAGCCGGAGTTGGCGGCTTCCGGTTACTCTTCTTGTATTTTATATCGCAGATCGACACCGCGCCTCTTCAACAGAACGGTTCCTGACAGACGGGTGCAATCTCTGCTACGTAAATGCATCCAATCTCTGTTAGTTCCCGTTCCAGGTTGAAGCTCCTCTCCTTACAAAGGCGTAAAGAAGCACTCTTCCCGGCCGAACTTTTTAGAGTTAGCGAAGTAATAACGATTCGATCCTTTAAAGAGAGAAGGAGATAACATCCAGTCCCTGATAATGAAAATCTGACAGAACGCCATGCCTTATAAAAAGTTGAGTGAGTTACCCGATTCAGTTACTGACAATGTTCCAAAACATGCTCAGGAAATTTACATGGAAGCGTATAACAGCGCTTGGGAGCAGTATAAAGATCCGGAAGTTCGCCGAGATGACTCTACGCGCGAAGAGACTTCACACAAAGTTGCCTGGAATGCTGTGAAGCAGAAGTATGAGAAGAAGGAGGGTACGTGGAGACGAAAAAAATCATAAGATCTTCTGTCTCTCACGATATCGTTCGTTTTCCGAATGCTTCTTTCCTTGCAGAGAGGGTGCCGCGCCGCAAACTCGTAACTGTACGATGAATCCTTCCGAATCTAACCGCTGAAAAAGGAGTGTAGTATTTTTTACTACAGGAGAATCACATCGTTTGTGGGAATTCATTTCTCCTTTCCAGGTTTACACAATAGCGAGTCAGCGGACGTGAAGCGTCAGCGCTGTAGTCGGCATTTAACAGGGCCGGCCTGCCTCAGATCTGCTGCACCGAACACAACTACCAAACCCTAAACATCTACTATCATGGAAAATGACATCAAAGAAGGTAAAGTAGCCAAAAAGATCGAACAGAATACTGCACAAATCCCGTCCGACGTCTATTTATGGACCGCAACGGCCGCTATGGGAGCATCCATGCTTCTCAAGTGCTGCAAACAGGAGAAACTTGCGCTATTTGTCGGCCAATGGGCGGCACCCATTCTGATCATGGGCGTCTATAATAAAATTGTTAAAACGGAAGGCTCCGATTAATACCGACTAAAATGGAGAAGGAAGATTTAAAGGAGAAAGATCTCCCGAAGCAGCAGCAATCCCTTCCGGGTTCAGAATCGGAGATGCGGCCCCGGCCGGAGGTGATCCGGGAGAGCTATAAGGGTAGTGGAAAGTTAGACGGGAAAGTCGCACTGATCACAGGCGGGGATTCCGGTATTGGGAGAGCCGTAGCCGTTCACTTCGCCCGGGAAGGGGCGGATGTCGCCATTATCTACCTGGAAGAGGACGAAGATGCAGAAGAGACCCGGAAGATGGTTCAAGAAGAGGGATCGGAGTGCCTGCTCATCCGTGGAGACCTCCGGAATAAGAAGTTCAGCCGGGAGGCTGTTCAGAAGGTGCTGTCCACATTCGGAACGTTGAATATTTTGGTAAACAATGCCGCAGAACAGCATGTTCGGGACGGCTTTAAAGAGGTAGAGATGGAGATTCTGGAAAAAACGTTTCAGACCAATATTCTCTCGATGATGTATCTGACGCAACTAGTCCTGGATCATCTCTCAGAGGGAGACGCCATCATCAACACAACCAGCGTGGTTGCCTATCAGGGGCGCAAATATTTGATCGATTACGGGGCTACCAAGGGCGCCATCACAGGCTTTACCCGTTCCCTGAATGAAGATCTGGCCCCTAAGGGGATACGGGTGAATGCTGTCGCACCCGGACCCATATGGACACCTCTTATCCCCGCATCGTTTGATGAGGAGCACGTGGCTGAGT
This sequence comes from uncultured Balneolaceae bacterium, assembly GCA_938003885.1. Lineage (GTDB taxonomy): Bacteria > Bacteroidota > Rhodothermia > Balneolales > Balneolaceae > Rhodohalobacter. The sequence goes on from CALKWT010000119.1 coordinate 7,106, forward strand.
TTGGCAAATCAACCCCTATCGGCCGCCCCGGTCAACCTTCCGAAGTTGCACCGGCCTATGTTTTCCTGGCATCGGAAGATGCCTCCTATATCTCTGGCCAGGTTATCCATGTAAACGGAGGGGAGGCGGTGGGCAGCTGAGCGGCTGAAACTGGTGTGCCTGTAACAAGCACTCCCTGCCTGGCCCCGGTATCGCTGATACGATATAGACCCGGTAAGCTTCTGTTTTCGGGGTGTCAGGAAAGGCGGATCCGGGTCAACTTTCTATCCGGACTGAAATCGCTTCTGGTTAAGATAGAGGCGGCTCTAACCGGTAAAACGTGTTAGTTACTTCTGAAAATGTAACCGTGCCTTGCCCTCATGCTAACGTAAGTATCCCCTGCGATAATGATGTGATCAACCACTTCAATGCTCAGCAGATCGCACGCCTGCCAGATTCTTTTCGTAAGATCGAGATCGGCGGCCGACGCTCTGGTAGTCCCTGAAGGATGATTATGTACCAGGATGATGCTGCGCGCCTTATTCAGCAAGGCGAGGCGCAATACCTCCGCTGTATCAACGATCGTAGCAGAGGCTCCTCCGGAACTTATTTTCTTTATTCCCTGCAAAGCCTTCGCATTGTTTAGAAATCCGATATAGAACACTTCATAGGAGAGGTCTCTCAAACGGGGAGAGAAGTAGGCAGCAGCCATATCTGGGGAGGTGATGATGATCTCTTCACCGAGAGATGCAACCTCTACACGCCTTGCCAGTTCGAAAGTCGCTTCCAGGGTGAGGGCTTTTACCCTGGCAATTCCGGGAATCACCATCATCTCCTGCCAGCTATGCCGCGAGAGGTTTCTAAGGCCGTCAAAATGATCCAGAAGTGCCCTGGCTGTATCGAGTACATTTAATTTCTTACTTCCGGTTCGCAGCAGTATGGCCAACAGTTCAGCTTCTGTAAGTGCCTCGGAGCCGTAGGAGAGCAGCTTCTCCCTGGGCTGCTCATCCGGACGCATCTCGCGTACACTCCGCTCCCTGTATCTGGACAGGTCAAATTTATCGCTTCTCATTCTGTTTCACTCCCTTCCTTAGTTCATCTTATGGTTTTATCTGCCGGTACTACCTGCAAGAAGGAAGAGAAGA
>CALKWT010000120.1 GCA_938003885.1 uncultured Balneolaceae bacterium
ACTAAATGACACCCATGCCATTGGAAATGCAGAGGTTATTTACGAAGATTTACATATTGCCCTTGTGGACCGGGAAACTTATGAGAAGAATCTCATAAGACGTGTGGGTTCATTTTTCATCAACACCTTTGCCGTTGAATCTGCAAATCAACCGGAAGATCCCCGCCCTGGAACTGTTGACTATGAAAGAGAGCCGGAGAAATCGGTATTTAACTACTGGTGGAAATCTCTTCAAAGCGGACTGATGGATAGTATTGGCGGCTGAAAAGTGTAAGAGCAAAGTCAGGTTGTTCGTAGTGGAAAGCCGTATATATCCCACCTTGCAATCATGCAGAGACATCACCCCCCCGTACTATAGATACGGTAGATTGTATGTCTGAGCTCAAGGCGACTCCCTCCTGTTTCAATTTGTTGAGGCAAGCCTTCATCACCCCTGTCCGAACAGCAGAAAGGCTCAGTTTCTGATAGGTTGTATGAACCCAGAATGCGATCTGTAACTCTATGTAATCCTGCAGATATGCTTTAATTGTGATCACCGGAGCCGGTGACACCATCACCCCTTCTGTTTCCACGACTGCACGGTGCAGAAGATCCGACACACTTTGAATATCGTTATTGTAATTTATGCCGATAGTAAAACTTGCCCTCCGCAACCCATCAAGTGTATAGTTATATAGCGGTTTAGTGAATAGCTGGGCGCTGGGCACAAAGACGTCACACCCATCCGACGTCCGGAGATGGGTGTGACGTATGTGGATTCCGCGGACAGTTCCGGTGATCCCACCCGTTTCTATCAAATCATTTTCCCTGAATGAACGGCTGAAAGCGAGAAAAAATCCGGCCAGAAAATTTTCTCCGATATCTTTGAATGCAAAACCGATCATCACGGCTGTAAGCCCGCCTCCTGCCACGAGACTCGCCGCAAGGGCTCCATACCCGACGAGGTTTAAAAAAATTATCGTGGCAATGAAAGCACCGATACCCTTTATTAGTTTTGTAAAGTAACTGTGATAGACTAAAGGCATGTTGCCTCTTCTGAGGATGCGAATGACAGCGTGGGCTACTAACTTTCCTGTCATATAGATTGCCCAGGCTACAATCAGTGCTATTAGCAGCCGTGGAATAAACTCTATGAAGACTTCCATTTCGTTAAGAAAAGCCTCGACTAGTTTGTTAAAAAAATCCATTTTGTTATTACTCAGTTATCGTTTTTCTGTGTCAAGACCTGTCTCATTTCACTGATTTTCAGATACTCCATTCTTCCTTTAAATAGAGTAAACTACGGCTGCTCATCCCATTTATTTATCTGAACATTATCAGATCGCGGAGTACAAAGACAGGCCAGGAAGATCCTCAGTACTAATACATAATATGCAAATTTAAAATAGTACCAAACTATGTACGTTCATTACAATAGTTAACATAGTTTTTTTTCGGAAAGAGAATAAAATCCCTTATTCTAACACCGAAATTCATCCGGATTCCAGAATTAATGGAGCTACCTGTGGCAAAAATGATTGACTTTCGAGGTGTGCAGTTGTTTTAATCAGTTGCCAGTTAAGCAAATCGGGAGTCGTGGGATGTGCAATAAGTATCAAGTGATCCCAGCCTATAGGTACATAATTATATCAATAATAACTAACTCAGATATATGAAAGATTTTTTTTCAAAATTCTTTGAGAAGTTTGGTCTATCCTTCATCATGGTAGCGAGCTATTTTGGTTCGGGTTCCATCTTTATTGCCAGTCAGGCAGGTGTGGAATATGGATATACACTTCTCTGGGCAGTTGTGGGGGCTGTACTACTAGGAACAATGGCGCAGGATATGAGTGCCCGCCTGGGTATCCACGGAGACACCCTCATGTCTTTTATCAGGCGCAAACTTGGTAAAAACGGAGCTCTGATCCTCGCTCTCTTTCTTTCGATAGGGTGCATAGCCTGGTGTCTGGCACTCACATCAGCTGTTGGCAAGAGTGTGGAAATGTTGACTGGGGGTTCGGTTCCGTGGCAGCCTGTAGCCATTCTTGCCGGATTAGCAGCAATCCTTGTAGGTATATTAAAGTATGGTTTCGTTGAAAAAGTAATGACGGTCATGTTGCTTCTGGTGCTCGTACTCTACCTCGTTGTGGCTGGTGCGAGTGAACCATCCCTCCCTGATATAGCTGCAGGACTTATCCCTTCAATCCCTGATATTGGCGCCTTGGTCATCGGAGCTGCCATCTTAGGTACAACAGCGCTCTGGCCAAATTTTTTTCTGGAGTCTATTCTGGTAAAACAGAAGAACTGGAATAGCTTAAAACATATCAAAATGATGCGTAAAGACCTGATCCTGGGTTACTCGATCGGTGGAATTATTACCATCGCTATTATCATTGTTGCTGCCGCTGTACTACGACCGGCTGGCTATACAGAACTCACCTCTTTCGCCACACCCGGCCTTGCACTGGAGATCATTCTGGGACAATGGGCGATGATCGTTTTTTTCATTGGGGTTATCGCCGCATCGTTTACCAGTATTGTTCCCATTATGTGGACGATACCGTACATGATTCTGGAGGCACTTGATATTGATCACAAAGATGGAACATCGAAGAAGTTTAAAATCATTTTAAGTGTTAGTATTTTTATCGGGATGTTTTCACCATTGGTCTCTCATGTGACCGGGCTGAGTGTCGTACAGATGGTCACTCTGTTTCCAGCATTTAATGGTGTTTTCGGCCTTCCCATTACAGCTATTTTGCTTTTTTGGGCTGTGAATGACAAAAAAATCATGGGAACCCACACAAACTCATGGAAACTCAACTTTGCCAATATCTCTCTGGTCCTGTTTTCAGCATATATTGCAGTGAATTCTGGCAGAGGGGTGCTTGAGGCAATTTTCGGCGGATTGATATCGTAATTTCTTGACCGGATTCCACACACTTTAGCCAGAAATCCTCTTTTACCTAAACCCCCGGGCACTACCTATGGATCCATTTATTGTAACTGTTCTACTGGTCATCGCGTTGGTTGGAGGGTTTTGCATTACAACAATCGGACCGGGTGGAATATTTGTTACAATTGCACTTTTTGCACTGCTGCCTCTGGATCCCGGTACCGTTGCCGGGACAGCAAGTGCAACGTTCATTATAACAGGTATTGCAGGAAGCCTCGGGTATTTCCGTTCGGGGCAGCTTCTTGAGAAGCATGCAGTAAAAGCCGCTGTCATATTGAGTTTGGCGTCTGTGGCAGGCGCATTTGCCGGGTCACAGCTCAATGCATTTCTGAGCGCCTCTCTCTTTGCCGTGCTCTTAGGAATTTTTGTCATTTCCACCGGGATCCTTATCCTCTACAGACAGAAATATACTCTCAGCCCGGAAAGAACACTAAAAATGGAGAGCTCAGGTGGGCTGGTCCGCCTGGGAGTGGTGGGTGTCGCAGTTGGCTTACCGGGAGGACTCTTGGGTGTAGGGGGACCCGTACTGGCTGTTCCTATGATGGTGGTATTGGGAATACCAATGTTGATGTCTGTTGCTTTGGCCCAGGTGCAATCGGTTTTCATCTCAGGGATGGCAACTGCTGGTTATGCTCTTCAGGGGGCAGTAGATTGGACGCTGGCTCTCTATCTGACGCTCCCACTTTTAATCGGCGCAATTGCAGGGTGGTATTCAGCTCAAAAAATAAAACCTGAAAAATTACAGGTAGCTTTGGCTCTTATTCTACTCGTACTGGGCATTTATCTCGTTTCAGGAGGTATCACGCCCGGAATGCACTAGATACCTGCCCGATGCTTATTCTGTACGCCATAGATAAGTTCTGTGCGTCTTGTGATGGGAACAACCCAGAGCTTCCAGGCTTCGCTGCATCAGCCAGTTTTTTTCGCTCACCCATCCCCCCTCCAGATGTTCGATCTGCGGCACAGCCTCTTTTGTGAGTTGGATACCCCTTACGAATGTAAGAGCCTCAATTCCCATTTTACGATATTTGGGTAGTGTACCATAGACCATAGTTCGCAGACCCCGTGTTTTTTTTCGGATCTGTAGCAATCTGAATGTATGCCACCATTTCATATAGCCTTTTGTGACTGCGGATACTTCATTCAGGTCGGGGATACTAAGAGTAAATGAAGCAGGTTCATCACCGATAAACGTAATTACGATACTCTCCGGGATCATGATCCGCTTCAACTGCGCAACCATTTGCCGCACATCCTCCTTGCTCAGTTCTGTAAATTCCTGTTCTCTCTCGGAGATGTCCTGCTCACTCCAGGCCTGATTATAGATCTGTCTGATATATTCCGCATCTCGCTCCAGATTTCTCATGTCGATTGGACGTACAGAAATGTCCGGCCTGTTCCCGATCCTGTCAGTAATTCTAATCATCCGCTCCGGTATCGGTATTCTGAAACTGCGTTTGTAGCTCCAGTGATCATCCAGCTTCTCCGCATCGGTGTTTTCCAGCAGTTCTTGATAATAGGGCGGGTGGTAATACATACCATAGACGGGCGGCTCCTCAAAGTTTTCGATCAGAAGGCCCCAGTAATTCATATTTTCACCAAAGTTGACGGGTCCTCTAAACGCTCTGTATCCTCTTTTTTTATGCCATTCACCCGAGAAACGGATGATCTCATCAGCAACTCCCTGATCATTCCTCATTTCAATGAAACCCAGCCCTCCTATCCGTTCTCCGTGAATTAAATCTCTGTCCGGATGGTTCATTAGTGCAAATCTGCCAACTAATTGATTATCTTCAAAGACGAGAAATCGCTCGCACTCCCCTGTCCGGAAAAGTTGATTTTTCTCAGGATTAAATATATTCTCAATTTCAAACCGAAAAGGAGGAACCCAATTCGGATAGTGCCTGTAAATTGTGAAAGGCAAATCATGAAATTGTGAGATTTGTTTTTTTGTAGCAATTTTTTCAATACGATATGCCATCAGAAATCATCATTCATTACTTTATGAAACCCGGCTGTCGAATCTGTACAGAGATTAACGCAAATGAGAAAGTATAAGGCGTACGCCTCACAAACAAGGTAAAATTGGGATGTCAGAAGAGAAAGCTGAAATCTTGAAAAATAATAAAAGAGTCTGGATCACCATTCTGCTCCTAGCATCGTGCCTGACAGCAGCAGCTCTGCTCTGGGGCAGGCAGGGAGTACCTGCCCGGAGCCTGGCCAGTACCGCTCAACTTGACTCACTTATTATACAAACACTGGATCTTCATGGTGTGGCTTCAGAGCAGGTACGTCAGAGCGAAATTACCATTGACTCCACTTTTACCAGACGAGTCTATAGTGTCACAGTCCCTTTCGATTTTTCAAAAACGACCTATCATTACGATCTGCACAGTGTCTTGCTCCCCTACTCTGCCACTACGGTGGGTAAGGTGCAATTCCCTGAGAAAAATATTGCAATACAGATCCTCTATAACAGTCGTGTCCTGAGAACCGTCCACCTGCGAACCGATCCGTTGCTTGATCAATCCCCGTGACAGTTATGAATTTTGATCCAAAGAAATATCTCAAGAAATTTGAGCTTAGTGAATTTCCGCAACCGGAGATCATTCAACTGAATTATCCGGTACTTATGTGTCACGGTTTCGGCGGGTTTCTCTCCATGATTGTTCCGACTCCTATGCATGAGAGCTGTATGCGATTGCGGAGTATGGGAATTGTGACGTTTGCCCCCAACGTTGTTCCCTATGC
>CALKWT010000121.1 GCA_938003885.1 uncultured Balneolaceae bacterium
GATGACAGGTCAAAACGAATACCTGTGATGTGGCGTTGCGCACGAATCGCAAGCTCTCTGTTCTCTTCTGAATACTCCACCCACCGGTCCCATCTCCTGGACTCTTCCGGAGAGGCCTCCCCTGAAGCCCAGCGGATGAAGGAGTCGTCAACCGTCAGCTCATGTAGTAAATATTTTCGTCTAATCACGTGTAAATTCATTCTAATTCACGGATCCTCTGAAAACTTGTTTGCCGGAGGTTTTGATAACATTCCGGTAACATTGGAACCGCTTGTAATCCTATAGAGCATCTCAAAACGGTTTGTACTCACCTGATTTAAAAATTTATTTCAAAAGGGAGGGCTGGAAGGGCAAGAGTAAGAAGTTACAATGTCAGTAACCATTGGAAAATAGACAGATAGCCCCGCAATTTAGAAGAGGAGAAAACTATTAAAGCAGCAACAGAAGGGGAATCATAAGGATCAGGGTTCCCACGCTGTTCTCTTTTTCCATAAAATGGATCCGAAGCTTCTGAAGCGCCCGATAGATGTGGTTGCGGATGGACTGGTAATTGATGGCAAGAATTTCTTCTATTTCATCGTAGCTCATCCCGTTATAGTATTTCAGAAAAAGAACTTCTTTTTGTCGTTCGGGAAGAAGATCGAGCGCATCTCTCAAAGCCTGTTTTTGAAAATCTGCCATCTCATCCTGAATCAGACTCTCTTCAATGGAGATCTGGATCAGATTCTCTGTATGGAGGGACGTAGCAGAAAGCGGGCTTCGCTTCTTCTCCCGGAGAAGCTGCTTCAGTATTCTTCTTCTCAGTGAAGCCAGAAAATAAGCTTTGACCGATTTGACGTCACCCAGAAACTCCTTCCGGTCCCACATGTCAACGAAAAGAGTGTGGATGTTGTCGCGCACAAGATCGTGCCGGGGTGACAAGTTCAGGCCATAACGATACAGATCGTTATAAAAGAGGTTGAAGAGTTTCTCATAAGCATCGATATCCCCCCCTACAAAGGAGCCCCAGAGCATTTTTTCGTCGGAAAAATACCTTTCGGATCTATATTTATGATCGACACCCATGCTGATTTCTCTTAACCTTTACACTCTTTCAGAATTCTTGTAAGTACTTATTAATACAACTGAATAGACCCCGATTGTCCAAATAAATTACACACGAAATGTTCATCGCGGGCTCAACATCGGGTTACTCCGGCAGACTTGCAAGATAAATCCGGAAACAGGGCGCAATCCATTTGAGATCGCACTCTACGCCGATAAGACCCTCTGTGATCAACGAATGATACGTTCAAATTTTTGATGTTTCTGAACGCTGCAAGTGGTATTAATATACAAAAGCAATTTCAGAGATTCACAAGCCTCTTCTAATATCCACCCGCCTGGCCATCTTTTCTCGATTCCGAGCCGCCATAATAGAACGTGCCGTCAAACAGTATCCCCTGGAAACCGCCAAAGCTCTCAAAACCGTACTGAACCTTATGATTCATTCTCATCAGCGATCGGACCGTACTGTAATCGTAGCCAGACTCCAGCGCGACCGATCCGCTGCCAGCCCCGTAATGTCGGATTCTGGGAGCATCCCCCGCCTCTTGAATGTTCATACCGAAATCGATCAGATTCATCACAATCTGTACATGCCCCTGAGGCTGCATATCCCCTCCGGTGAGGCCAAAGCTGACCCACGGCTTTCCATCTTTGGTAATAAAGGCAGGTATGATGGTGTGAAATGGGCGTTTGCCGGGAGCATAGCTGTTCACGTGCCCCTCCTGGAGGGTAAATCCAGATCCCCGGTTCTGCAGAGGAAAACCAAGGCCGGGCGGTGTGATAAGAGAGCCGAACAGCCATGAGTTACTTTGGATCAGAGAGACCATATTTCCATCCCCGTCCGCCACAGTCAGATAGATGGTATGACTGTCAACCTCCAGCCCCGGGCCGTAACTGCCAGCCCGCTCATCCTGTATCAGGCGCCTCCTCTCAGCGGCATACTCCTTCGAAAGCAGCTCCGCCACAGGTAGCACGGTAAAGTCAGGATCTCCGTACCAGGCGGCCAGATCGGCATAGGCCAGTTTCTTGGCCTCTGTAAAGTAGTGGACATGCTCCAAGCTGCCGAACCCGAACTCCGCCATCTCATATCCCTCCAGAATATTGAGCATCTGCAGAACCGACATTCCCTGGGTGTTTGGCGGAATTTCCCAAACATCATACCCTCTATAGTTCACAGAGACCGGATCGACCCAGACAGAGGAATGGTTTGCAAAATCGTCCGGGCTCAAAAAACCGCCGAGGCGTTGTACATGTTCACTAATTGCATGTGCAATCTCACCCTTGTAAAACGCGTCCCTTCCGCCCGCAGCGATCTTTTCATAGGTATCGGCGAGATCTTCATTTTTGAAAAATTCTCCTTTCTTCGGGAAGCGGCCCCTCTCTCTGTACAAGCTGCTGAAATAATCCCGCTGCTCCCAGGTAAAGTCATCAGGAAGTCCATACCCATCAATGAGCTCCCTTTCCAAAAAGTCCATCAATTCGGCTACTTCAGCATGCACTGCAATCCCTTCCCGTGCGTATCTGATGGCTGGCTCGAGAAGAGCTGCAAACTCCAGTCTTCCGAACTTTCCATGCATCTCAAACCATCCATCCACCGCTCCCGGAACAGTGACTGCATGAGGGCTGGCGGCGGTGATCCGCTCAGCACCCTTCTCTTTAAAATACTCCGCCGTGAGACCTTCCGGTGATTTCCCGCTCGCATTCAGGCCGTACAACTGCTGATCCTCTGCACTCCAGATGATTGCAAAAAGATCTCCCCCGGGGCCATTCATGGCAGGGTCGGCAAATCCAAGAAAAGCATTGGCAGCAATGGCGGCATCCACGGCACTTCCCCCCGCTTTCAGAATATCAAGAGCTACCTGGGTGGCCAGGGGGTGGTTGGTCGCCGCCATCCCGTTTTTAGCAATCACTTCAGAACGGGTGGCAAAAAGATGGCCGGAGAGCCGATCCTGGGCGGCGGCTTTTGGCAGAAATATCAACAGCCCCGGGATCAGGACTATCAGGAGAGTTTGCAAATATTTTATCATGTGCTGACGCTATTTAATTGAGTATTGTAAACCTTGAATTGAAAAAATTTTACGTCCCGCCTGATCCGTCCAGGCTCATCAGGTAAGCCACCAGATCCCGCAGTTCCTTTCGGGTGAGTAGTTCGCTCATGTCAAACATTCCCGAGGGAGAGTAGGCCTCATCCGCAATCTCACTGCGCGGTATGACCCGCTCTTCTTCGGCTCCTGCCACGATAACCGACTCTTCCGTTTCCCCTTTCAGCAGGCCGCTCACCGACTCGCCATTCTGCAGGGTAAGTCTTACGGAACCATACCCCGGGGCTATTCTGGCATTGGGATCTACCATCGACTCGAGCAGCTGGCGCCGGGTGAGGGTAGTAGCAATGCGAGTCAGGTCCGGGCCGACCTCACTGCCCTCGCCGTTGACGATATGGCATCGGATACACTGTGCTGCTTCATTCTGATGAAAGAGAACGCGTCCCGTTTCTACAGTCCCGCCGTAGAGTGACTCACGGTACTGACGGACCCTGTCGCCCCCTCGTTTCTGATCCTCCCACTGCTGATATTGCCCACGGAGCCTTTCCGCCGAAGTCTCTTCAGCACGCTCTATTGCTTGTTCAGCCGCCAAGACCAGTTCCAACTCTACTCCTTCGTTCAGCTCTCCTCTGATCAGCCTGTCAAACTGCTCTTCCAGCAGAGCGTGAACGGCAGGGTGATCTCTTTCCGCCAAAACATTGAAAGCCGTCTGCTGTTCAGTAAGGGTACCTGTTTCAAGTACAAGTGCCATCATCCCGGCAACACTTTCGGCTGGCAGATCCAGGACGGGGATCTCCGACATCGCAACCATCCGGACCGTTGCATTATCACTTTCGAGCGCCGCAAAGATCATCTCTTCTATCCCCTCAATCTCCATCCTCACCAGAGCTCCAAGTGCTGCAATCTGTACATCCGGGGAAGAATCTTCACGGATCAGACGCTGGATCCCGGGGATCGAATCTTCAATATGCAGTGTACTGGCGGCTTCAATTCCCGCAATTTTAACCTCCGGACGGGAATCTCCGAAGAGCTCCGGGAGCACGTTCCTCAAACTGGATCGCGCAAATTCAGGATTGTTGGATATCGCCCCTCTCGGATCCCCCGTTACACGATCCAAAACCGACGGCTCCGGCCAGACTGAAAGTGCATGGAGGGCCTCGATCCGAAGAGCCTCCGGAAGTTCCTGCTGCAGGGCGAAGGCTGCCAGGCGTTCTGCACTTGCCGCACTTCCATCAAGCAGATTAGCATTGATCGCCCTTCTGAGGAGAGGCTCATTGGTAAATCTATTCTGACTGAGCATTGCCGCCAGATCTGCGACTCCCTCCTCAATCAGCCGGTCATCATTGATAGCACGGGCGGCGTTGGTAACCACCTCTTCATCATCATCTTGTAGAAAACGGACTACATCTGCACTTTCGAGTCTGCGAAGAGCCACCACAGCGGCAATTC
>CALKWT010000122.1 GCA_938003885.1 uncultured Balneolaceae bacterium
ACCGATTTTCTCTCCATTAACTTCTTCCACTCCAAGCACCTGCACCTTGCCCGGCCCCGCAGACATACTGGGCCCACGCACTGTACGTGCCAGCCCGCTCACCTGTTTCCATGCCCCTCTGAAGATGTTCCAGGCTCTTTCAAGAGGTATCCCGTAAAAGTGCTGCGCACCGGTATCCCTGACCACGAACATGTAGTAAGGGATCATCCCCAACTGCACCTGCTCCCTCCACATCTTCGCCCACTCATCTGAACTGTCGTTGATCCGGTTCAGCAGTGGAGACTGGGTGCGGATCACTGCGCCTGTATTGCGGATATTTTCAACGGCTTTCTTAAGAATCGGGGTCTGCAGCTCCGCCGGGTGATTGAAGTGCGCCATAAAGGAGAGCTGAATTCCTGAGTCCGTCACCTTTTTAAAGAGCTCCAATGTCTCTTCGGCATCCCGGTCGGTTACATACTTATAGGGCCAGTAACTCAGAGATTTACTTCCAATTCTTATCGTCCGGAGATTGGGAAGGTTGGCTTCCAGCAGAGGCTCGATATATCTCCGCAGAATGTGCCCCTTCATCACCATCGGGTCTCCGCCTGTGAAGAGCACATCCGTCACTTCCGGGTGATCCCGAAGATAGCTGATCAGCTTGTCTGTCTCCCTCATAGCAAACTTGTACTCATCCATTCCCACAAATTGCGGCCAGCGGAAGCAAAAAGAGCAGTAAGCATGACAGGTCTGGCCCTGGCTCGGGAAGAAAAGTACCGTCTCACGATATTTATGCTGGAGCCCCTGGAGACGCTCATCATTGTACATAGGCACGTTATGTTCGAGCTGTCCTGCGGGATGAGGATTCAGCTGAAGCCGGATTTCATTGGCTTTTGCTTTAATCTCTTGTTTTGAAGCTCCGCCGCGGATCAGATCCGCCATGATGTTAAAGTGCTCTTCAATAAGAAGATCTTTGGTTGGAAACGTCAGGATGAACATCGGGTCATTGGGTACATCATCCCAATTAATGAGTTCATCAATCACGTAGTTGTTTACTTTAAATGGTAGAACTGATCCCACAACTTCAATTGCAAACTTATCCTCTTCTGACAGCCGTTCCATCTGGGGAATTTTCCTGAAATTCCGAAGGGAGTAGGCTTTGTAGTTTTTGATAGGAAACTCTGACACCTTTTGAAGTTCCGGTTTCGATTTTCTCATTATTTATGCTTTTTTCTTGTTTATAGTTTACACCTGTACCCGATCTGGCCGGGACCACTCAACAAAGTGATCAACCGGGGAAAGAGGCCATAGTATCCTCTGTTCCATAAAATGGAATGCCACAACGCCCGGTTCAGTCAAGGGTTTCTCGACTCTGGCAGATCAGAACATTTCTGAATTCATACAGGTGATTCTGCTCTGGAGTTTAGACTTGTTAACCAAGACTCAGGCAAGAAATCAAGAGCTGCTCATCGGGGTGCCGTAGCAAATGGAGCCAATAGGACAGATAGAAAGAACATTCTCCTGCTTGCTTATCTATGAGTCCTTTTGAATACCCGCACCCAATTATCATTATTTCCCCGGGTATTTTCATAAGCAACCCGAAATGAATGCAGCTGACCAGCTGCCTCATGTGAATTGCCAAGCCATAACTCTCAGACTACTAAATATAGTATAAACTATGAATTTTCATAATTTTATCTTGGAATTCAAGACTTTTGCTCTCTATTCCGGCAAATCGGTCCTCGAAAAGCAGAACCAGTAGGAAGATGAATGGTCGCATAACCACCTGTTTTGTAATAGCTCTGCCTCGTTAAAAGAGATTCATTCAGAACCATCTGGTGACATTTTCTCAACGTAGTTCGAAATCACCCGTATAAAATGCCCTCTACTTCAGGGCGAGAAATTTCGTTAATTCTCTTGCTGCCGCTCCCCCGGCCCGATTCGCTCCAATGGTGGAAGCCGAAGGCCCATACCCGACCAGATGGATCCGCGGATCCATTTTAACCTGTGTCGCCAGGCGGCCGTTCATACTGATCCCCCCTTTCTCATTTCGGAGCATCAGAGGTGCCAGGTGATCCAGGGAGCTGCGAAACCCCGTACACCACAAGATCACATCCACCTCCAGATGGGTACCATCCGCCCATCTCACCCCCTCTTCGATTATCTCTTTGAACATCGGTTTGCGTTCCAGTACACCGTTCCTGCGCATCTCCTCCATCTTTGGAGTGATGGGCAGCCCCGTAACAGAAACAACGGAGCGTGGAGGCAGCCCCTTTCGCACCCTCTCCTCTACCAAAGCCACAGCAGCGCGTCCGTCATCCAGGGTAAACGGCCCCTGGCGAAATTTCGGCGGCCGGCGGGTAACCCAGGTAGTTTCGGCGACCTGGGATATCTCATACATCAGATCGATTGCAGAGATGCCTCCGCCCACAATCAACACATGTTTTCCGGCAAACTCTTGCGCCTTGTGATACTCTTTGGTGTGAAGTTGCTCCCCTTTAAAACGATCCGCGCCGGGATAGTCAGGAATGTAAGGGGTCTCCCATGTCCCTGTTGCATTGATGATGCCCTGAGCTGAAAAGTGAGGGCCATCACTCTCAACGATGAACCTCTCATTCCGATCGCAAACCGCCATCACTTTTACCGGCCTGTAGACGGGCAGATTGAAGGTCTTCTCGTAGATCTCGTAATATTTTGGAACGGCACTGCTTGCCTTGACATTCTTATCGGATATATCCATCGCTTCGGCCATTCCAAGTCCCGGCAAATCGTGGATCCGGTTGGCCGTGGTTAGTGTCAGGGAGGGCCAGCGGTACTGCCACGCCCCGCCGGGAGATTCCGATTGATCCAGCACAACAAATCCCCTCCCCGGTTCGATACCGATCCTGTTCAGGTGATAGGCGGAAGAGAGTCCCGCCTGGCCCGCACCGATAACAACGATGTCGGTTTTAATAAGTACACGTGGTGTCGCTTGGGATTCTCTCACAGGTTTCGGTGATTCGTCCTGATGAATTGTAGATTTTATATCCATCGCTCAATATTCAAGGTTTTCTGCGGCCATGCCTCATCGATTCCAGGACTCCGTAACGGGCATGGCGGCTCCTATAAGCATCGTCAGTGATGCCTGCTTCCCTATAAAATAAACTGCACCAGCTAAAAGAACGAATCGAATTTATGTGTAATCGGTGAATGAGCTATCCGCCATACCAGCCAAGTTTAAAACCCCATCGTCCAACATCATAGAGAAAAGCAATTCCCCAATAGAACACAAAATATGCGCCGCCACCAAGCAGAGCCAGCGCTGTGACCAGCCGGGGCTGATAAGGCTGGGTTTGCGCCCAATTCACCATCCGTTTACCAAAAAAGTATACCAGGATAAAGAAAAGAACCAGTAAAATTGTGATCTGTCCCAGGCCATGAATCACCATGACAGCCGCTCCATAGGTTGGGCTTTCAGCGGTGGCTGCATAGGTCATAAACTCTCTGAAAACGGGAAATGGCCTTCCCACTGCAAAAAGGCCCACGAGGCTACCCATCATAAAAGCTTTTGTGGAAGAGCGGCTGAAAAACTCACGTGTAACGGGGCTCACCCGGTTCGTGATACTTTTCAGGTATCCCAATTCAATCAGTCCCCAGAAAACCATAATTACACCGATAATCGAAAAAACAGCCTGCGCCTGGGCAAGTCGCACCGGCCGTTCATTAATGGCAGCCACGCCTTCTGAGCCTAAAAACCCTACAAACACACCGTAAGCAGCACCAATCAAGACGACAGGGGTTACAAAAGCGATGATCGCACGTATCACTGTGTTATTCGTTGATTCTTTATCTGCAGAACAGGCCAGGCCGGGAATCATCGCGAAAGCCACACAGTTGCAGGCCGTAAAGGTGGCAGCAAGGCCTGCAATGGCGGCAAAAACAAATCCAAATCCACCGCCATTTTCAGCATAACTTCCGGCAAGGAGCCCGGTATCGCCTATGGTACGTCCTGCTATAAAATCGCGTCCGAATCCATCTACAAGATGATAGTTCCAGAACCCGGCTATGATGACACCCAGAAGCATAATGCCGATGGCCCACAGCAGCCGTTTCATGTTGGTATAGCGCTCCAGAAACAGATCTGGAGAAGAGGTCAAGTGAGTTGTGTTTTGTTGCATGGCGGTACTGTTCAGTTTGAGTTGTTCGTTGAATGTATCTGGCAGTTATCCTTTACCGGAACGATTTAAATCATCTTATCACTGCACTTGGGGGCTTTCCTTTTGTAACGTTTCATTTGGATTACAGGTGAAATGTGTGCGTATATTTTACCATCAGCGTTCGGGCGTTTGTACGTGGAAGGGGCGGATCATACCGGTTTCGCGAACTATTCAGCCCCTGATTGAACACAATCCAAAAATCATTGCCATCGCGGAAATTATACCTGAGCCGGACATTGGCTGCTGCAATATGTGCCGCAGAGTTAAACTGTATAAAAGCA
>CALKWT010000123.1 GCA_938003885.1 uncultured Balneolaceae bacterium
GATGGATCCCCTGGCTGGGCGTGATAAGGTGCTCGGATTCAGGGGTGTCCATTTCAAGGATGTCATCCGTAAAGACACCCGTAGCATTGACTATTACCCGGCCCGGTACCTCATACTCTTCTCCGGTCAGCTGATCAGAAACCCGTACACCCCGGATCTTGTTTCGCTGTTTTACCAACTCAATTACTTTTGAGTAATTCATACAGTGTGCACCGTGTGTCACTGCAGTCCGGGCCAGGTGAATGGCCAGTCTGGAGTCATCAAACTGGCCGTCATAATAGAGGATCCCGCCCCGGAGCCCCTCTCTTCCCAACGAAGGAAGCTTTTCAATGGTCAGATCATAGGAGAGTCTTCTGGAAGGCCCCAGATTAAGGCTGCCTGCAAGCAGATCATAAATTTTCAGTCCGATACCGTAAAAAGGCCCCTCCCACCACCGGTAATTAGGAATGAGAAAAGCCTGCCTTTTAACAAGGTGAGGGGCATTTTTTATTAAGATGCCCCTTTCACGGAGAGCTTCAAGCACCAGCGAAATATTACCCTGTTGCAGGTAGCGGACTCCGCCATGGATCAATTTTGTTGATCGGCTGGAAGTCCCTTTGGCGAAGTCTTCCTGTTCCAGAAGCAGGGTGGAGTAACCACGGGAGGCGGCATCCACTGCGATACCCAGGCCTGTTGCTCCGCCTCCGATGATGATTACATCATACCCGTTACTCTTCTTAATCGATTCTAAAAATGACGTCCGGTTGAGATGCATGCAGGATGATAATTGTATGTTAACGGTCGTCAGACCAGGCTTTGGCAGTTTTTACTGCACGATGCCATCCGTCCTGAAGTTTCTTTACATCTGTGCTGCTCATCTGGTTCTCAAATGTTTTGTCTACCTTCCACTGATCGTTGACCTCCTCTTGGCTATCCCAGACTCCTACCGCCAATCCGGCCAGATAGGCCGCTCCCAGAGCGGTGGTTTCCAGTATTTGCGGACGCACGACCGGCGCCCCCAGGATGTCCGACTGAAACTGCATAAGCGTATCATTCGCTGCTGCTCCACCGTCTACACGGAGCTCTTTTATACGGATACCTGAATCAGCTTCCATGGCGTGAAGCACATCCATCGTCTGATAGGCAATGCCTTCAAGGGCTGCTCTTGCGAGATGGCCGGCGTTGGTACCTCTCGATATTCCTACAATGGTACCCCGGGCATGCTGATCCCAGTGCGGAGCTCCCAAACCGGCGAAGGCGGGCACGAGATAGACCCCGTCATTATCATCAACCGAGGAGGCGAGCTGCTCCACTTCAGATGATTTCCGGATGATCCCCAGTTCATCACGCAACCATTGTACCACAGCACCTGCAATAAATATACTGCCTTCCAGAGCATACTGCGTTTTACCGTCGATCTGCCAGGCGATGGTGGTGAGCAGGTTGTTGGTCGATTCTATCGGTTTGTCTCCCGTATTCATGATCATAAAACAACCGGTTCCATATGTGTTTTTGACCATACCCGACTCGATGCATCGCTGACCAAACAATGCCGCTTGCTGATCGCCGGCGATACCTGCGATGGGCACATTGCTTCCAAAAGTTTCTGCATTCGTTTTCCCGTACACTTCGCTGGATGATTTTACTTCAGGAAGCAGACTTTTGGGAATAGAAAGCAGATCCAGCAACTCCTCATCCCACTTGAGATCGTGAATGTTGTAGAGCATGGTTCGGGATGCGTTGGTCACATCGGTTACGTGAACCTCGCCATTGGTAAAATTCCAGATCAGCCAGCTATCCATGGTACCAAAAGCGAGCTCTCCGTTCTCAGCACGCTCTCTGACGCCTTCCACATTATCCAGGATCCACTTTATTTTGGTTCCGGAGAAATAGGAGTCCAGCAACAGGCCAGTTTTCTTTTGGACCATCTCCGAGTAGCCCTGACTCTTTAGTTCATCACAAAAATCAGAAGTTCTGCGATCCTGCCACACAATGGCATTGTAAACCGGTTTGCCGGTTTTTCGATCCCAGATCAGAGTTGTTTCTCTCTGATTTGTAATGCCAATCGCTGCGAGCCTGGAGCCTGGAATACCGGCGGACGCAAGCACCTCTGCCGCTACTCCTGCCTGGGTTGACCAGATCTCCTTTCCATCATGTTCCACCCATCCTGAATGCGGGTAGATCTGTTTAAACTCTTTTTGTGCAACTCCCTTAATGGTTCCGTCGGAATCGAAAATGATGGCTCTGGAACTGGTCGTGCCCTGATCCAGAGCCATAATATATTTTTCTTGCATGGCAGTTGGGTGGTTGATTTAAGTTGTTTGGTTGTTTATACAACTGAAGTTGTAAGTTGGTAAAGCAGAATGAAAGAATCAAACGGAATTTTCAAATGGATACCGGTTAAATAACGCTGCCCAGTTACAAACTCTCCTCTTCAATAAGATTGAGGGGCAGGGAGTAGGTTTGAGTGGACTGGGAGTAAGGGACTGTTTCGGTTGTAAAGTTGATTCTGTCGCTGCGGTAAATATCTTCAGAATATTGGAAAAAATCGCCTTCAGATGTTGTAATCAACCGTTTAATTAGCAGAAGAGGAGTTCCGATATCCACTTCCAGCAATTTATGCTCTTCATTGCCTGCACTGACCGCTTCTATCTGTTGAGTTGCGTTGCCAAGTTTGGTGTCCGTATTCGCATAGAGCAGGCCATAAATCGAATTTTTTTCCAGATCCAGGTCGGCTATCGGGCTGAACAAGGAGTGGGAGAAGTAAGACCTTTCGATGATCAGCGGATGGGAATTTCCAAAACGGAGCCGTACGATTCTAAACACTCTCTCATGTTCTCCGAGACCGGCCAGTTTACGGATTTTTTCAGGCGCGGGCATCTCTTTCCGGGTCAATAGATTTGCAGACGGTTTGATGTTGTGTTTCTCCATCAGTTCCGTAAATCCGATCAGAGTGTCTGGATTTTGCTGTATTTTCCGATACGTTACAAATGTACCTTTGCCTTGTTCACGGACCAGATATCCTTGCCGGAATAGCAGCTTAATCGCCTCCCGGACGGTCCCCCTGCTTACCTGAAACCG
>CALKWT010000124.1 GCA_938003885.1 uncultured Balneolaceae bacterium
TTGGTATCGCCCAGGTGGTAGAAGCAGATGTCATCTTCGAATGATACCACCAGTCCGCCTGCTTCTCCTGCATACTCCCCTTTAAAGGATGAGCTGTGATTTGCATGGACCAGGGTGACTGAAAAATCATTGAAGTGAAGGGTGCCCCCTTTGTTAAACTCCAGCAACTGATCTTCGGGAACACCGTGCTTTTTCAGCAATCCACAAAGCTCTACCTGTGCTACCACTTTGCATCCTGTCTCTGTAGCCAGAGCAATGGTATCACCGACATGATCTTCGTGGCCGTGAGTAAGCAGAATATAATCCACTTCTTCAGGGTTTTTGAAATCATCCGGTGTTTTGGGGTTCTGAGATAAAAAAGGATCTATATAAATAATGTTACCTGATGGGGACTCAAGCCTGAAAGCGGAGTGGCCCAGCCACCATCCTTTTACGTCTGTATTCATAATATTAGTTTTAATCAGTTAGCTGTAATTACGATATCTATCATGGTCTTATAAAATATAAAGCTAGTCAGGATCAGAAATAAAGTTTCTTTTCCTGCCAGAAGATGAACTTCCGGATCACCTTTTTATAACAGGTATTTTTTAAATATCGTTGCCAGATTTACTATTCAGTCTCCATCAGGAACTCCCCTCGGGACAAAAGGCTGAACCGGGTGAAATCTGAATAGAAGGAAGGGAGACCCTGAACGGCCTGTAGATGTTGAGAAACAGAGGGTTCAACATCAGAGAGCGCAGCGGTTGACAGCTCATCAGGCATCAGCCGAATCATCCTATTTATGCAGTGGCTTTAGGTGCAGCTGAAACATTCCCCTGAATTATCGCTAAAAATTGCTAATGACACGTTCCTGTTATAATATAGGAAAGTAGTGATATCAGATGAACTCACAACCTAATATTAGGATATGGCTAACAGAATAAAGCTTCACCCGGATTCCCCTCACAAAAAAAAGATTTTCGAAATCACCGATGCGCTGCTGAACGATGCAGTGGCACTTGTACCTACAGATAGTCAATATGCACTGCTGTGTGACTACCGAAACAAAAAGGGAATTGACCGGATTCGGCAAATTCGGCAGATCGACAAGAAAAGACACCTGACAGTGATGTGTCACAGCCTGGAGCATGTCTCAACGTTTGCAACACTGTCGGATGATAATTTTAAACTGATCAAAAGACTTATTCCGGGCCCTTATACCTTTATCTTACCAGCAACACGGGAAGTCCCCCGACTATTGACCCACCCTAAGAAGCGAACGGTAGGAATTCGGGTACCGGATTATCCGATATGTCTGGAGCTGATCCGGGAACTGGGCCGTCCCGTAATTGCGATTACTGCAAAATTACCCGATGTGGAAGGGGCCCAGCCTGAATCAGGCGACAGAGAACTATTTCTGAGCCGCTTTGACAATATTGTGGATGTCATTGTTGACAATCAGGAAAATCTGGAGGCGGAAGGAACCACGGTGGTCGATCTGACGGAACCGGAGCCTCTATTAGTACGTGAAGGACTAGGACTGGCGAAGCTGAAAGAGGCGATAGCCTGGCAAGGTGCTGTTTTACAGGAAGATTAAAGGAGAAAAAATGAGCTTAAAATGGATTCGCAGAGACAAATCTGCCGGCAAAGAAAAAAATGACACCATCTGGAACTACACAGAAAATGAAGCAGATCTGGAGAAGATCTTTCAGCCCGGCGGAGGGATAAAGTGCATATATAAGCACAGTACAACGTGTGGGATTTGCCTGATGGCTCTATGACAGGTTGAACGGGTAATGCAACAATTAAAAGAGGATGTAGAGTTTTATTACATCGATGTAAAAAAAGACCGTCCGGTTTCACAGAAAGTGGCTGAAATAACCGGGGTACAGCACGAATCACCTCAAATTCTGATTCTGAAGGAGGGAGAGGTCTTCTGGCATGCTTCTCATCACGCCATAAGAGAAGATAAACTGAAGGATGTGTTCAGGGAACTGGTTCCCGGGAGCTCCCCGGAACCCACAGCCTGAACACCTGTCTGATAATTAATCGCCTGACAACTCCAGAAGAATCTTCTCCACGGGCCGGGTCAAATAACTATCCACTATTACATCTGCTCCGCTCAGATCCTGATTGCCGGAGTTAGGATTCCTGTAACCTATGCACTTCATACCGGCCGCTTTGGCAGCTGTCACTCCGTGAAATGAATCCTCAATTACACAACATTGAGAGGGTGCTTTCCCAAGCTGTCTGGCCGTTTCAAGAAAGATCATGGGATCAGGTTTGGATCGTGGTAATTCGGCACCACTGACAAGGACTTTGAAGTAACTTCCAAGCTGCAGTCTGTTCACAATCAGATCAATCTGGTCTCTCGAGGAAGATGAAGCCAGGGCGAGGTTGTATTTTTTTTCATGCAGGTTGCGGATAAGTTGCTGAACCCCTTTAACTGCGGGGAGAGTGGAAATCGATTGTAAAGCTTTCAGGTAACTCTCGTTGTTTTGCCGGGTAAGCTCATCGGGCGAAATGGTGAGACTGAACCTTTCTACGATTTCTGTCCACATCTCCAGAGATGCAGTCCCGGTAAACTTCTGATGCTCTTCAGGAGAAAGGGTCACTCCTGCGTTTTTAAACATCTGCTGTTCTACCTCTGAATGAATGGGTTCACTGTCGACGATCACACCATCCATATCGAAAATTACTGTATCTATTGTTCTCATATTCTATAAGCTTTGTCTTAAATTTACTAAAAATAAACTAATGTACGCAGGCTACGTGATCTCCCGGCTGAGTGGTTCTTCTGGTGCTCCAGGGAATCGCAGCCCAAATGATGATGTGAGATTCGTTTTTATGGCTGCGGATCGGACTGGCTCTCAGTTTCGTTTTCTAGGAGATACTGAATAAATCTGGGAGGGAGCTCAAAAGGCCTGTCTATAGGAATAGAAGGAAGTCGCGGTTGGCGTATCCCGGGACGCTCCGGTTTAAGTTCGGGATCCCAGCTGAAATTACTTAGCTGGCGGTCTGCTATCGAGGGATCTTCAGGCAGGTAGGACCCGCTGATACTCTGTTCCGCCTTAAATTCATCAATTTCACCGTCAATGAAATACATAGTGGCAGGGCCTGCCGAACTCAGTTCAATTAACCCGTCCGGCTGGTCCGCATCGTCATGCTGATGAAAGATGATTTCTGCATTGTCAAATACCTGCATCTCCACAATATCTCCTTCATCAAAGTGAGCATAAAGTGTATCCCCTGCCATCTGGTGCAGGCGGCTGGTGACGGAGTCCTCCTGGACGATGATGGGCCTTGTGTGGGAGACCAGAAACCGGATATCCTCCTCCTCCAGGTAGATTTCTACATAAGGGCCGGTTAGCTGAATATTCTTTTGCCAGAGCCTGGGTGAATGGCGAAGAATAAACTGATCGAGATCGTCTCGATAGTGGGCTGTATCAGCAAGGGCTGCAAACCGTGTGGACCAGACCGCTACCCCTGTATAGGCTTCCATATAGGAAGTAGTGTCTGTTTCTGTGACGACTATCCTACGTGCGGTCAGATGGGTGGTATCTGCCTTGGAGTCACTCACTTCCATCATCCATGCATTCTCTTCCAGCAGGCGGTAACCTGTAGAGTCTGCGTAGAGATATTCACCTGAAAACTTCACATCATCCTGGAAATCGTCCGCATATACGTTTCCAAATAGTTCATAGAGCTCGGCGGACCGGTTCATAAAAAGTGAGTCTGCTTCCAGATATTGGGTACTGTCTGAGAGCTGGACATTTCCCCGGAACACAGCACTGTCTGCCTCCTGAAAGTAGATGCCGCTCCCCGCAATCAGAGTGCCATCCGGATCTTCAAAGCGCACCGGAACGTCAAATATTGCCTGATTTTTTTGCTGATCCACATCGAGGGAATCACTGAACATGATATTACTTTCACTTTGAATGATCACTCGCCCCCTCAACCGGCTGAAATCCGTATGGGTGTTGTAATAGAGGGTATCGGCCCAGATCACATCGGTCTCTGTTTCGATCTGAGTATTGTAGGCAATCAGAAGGTTGCGGTCCAGAAACTGGTAGACACTGTCTGCAGCCAGTGTCATTTCTTCGGTTTGCAATCGTACATTCTCCAGAATTTTCCGGATCGTCTCTTCTTCAAAGACACCACCCTCAATCCTGTCCCCCTCCAGGATGGTGACGCTGCTTTGGGCTTTTGATAAAAAGGGCAGAGAGAAAAGGATAACAGTAGTAATAAAAAAAGAGAGCAGGAGATGGGAAGAGTCTTTCAGCATCAGTCTATGGTTAACCGCCCCCTGGGCTCTATAATATTGTAATCCGACAGATCTGTCTGGCCGTCGAATCCTGTACCTGAGATGCTGTCCTGAGAAGTGATGATGGTCACGAAATCTGGCGATGTAATCCGATCTGTTTCCTGTGACCATTTGAGGTATTCCGAATAGAGCCGGTTATTGTCGTGGGTTTCAACACGCACGGAGTCGTAGAGTTCAAATTCAGCTTCCGTTTCCAGATAGACTGCCCGCTTACTCCACGCTTCAGATTCGACACCTCCGGTAGAATCGTAAATCTGCATATAGACAGGACCAGAAATTTGCGTCTTCTTATTCTCCTCTGTTTGATAATTGATGGCATACGTACCTTCGATAAATATTCTTTTTCTGCCTCCCTGGGTCAGCATCATCTCTACATCCCAGCTCTCTGTAGTCGTTAGCAAACTGTCGTTGATGGTAGATTGTATCTGCTGATTATCGTACTCCGACAATTCAGTGCAGGCCATAAATGACATCAGAATAGGAGCCAGGAGCCATGCTGGCAGCAGAGAAGTACCGAAAACCTCAGGTTGTTCCGAAGTAGCGGTCTCCGGCATCTCCGAGTCCCGGAACGATAAAAGCATCGGAATTAAGTTTTTCATCGACTGCAGCAGTTATGATAGGTACATCGGGATGATGATCCGTGATTCTTTTTACTCCTTCCCTTGCTGAAATTACAGAAATGAAACGGATCTTACCAGCTCCCTGATTTTTGAGAAATCTGATCGCATCATCTGCACTACCGCCGGTAGCCAGCATCGGATCAGTCAAAAGAATCATCGACCTGCTCAGATCAGCTGGAAGATTTGAATAGTATTCAACGGGAGTATGCGTAGTTTCGTCTCTGTAGATGCCCAGATGTCTGACCTGAGCCTCCGGTAGCAGGTTTAAAAATGCATCGGACATACCGAGGCCTGCCCGGAGGATCGGTACAATGACCAGATTGGCATCGATTTCGTACCCTATAGATGTATCTATCGGCGTTTCTATCTGTGTCTTTCGCAAGGGTAGATCCTTCAGGGCTATGCAGGCGAGGAGTGTAGCCATTCTCCTCATGGCAGATCTGAACATAACGGCATCCGTTTGCCGGTTGCGCAGAGTCGACAGATCCCTTTTTACTAGTGGATGTTGGGCAATATGAAGGTTTGGATCTTGAGTCAAGATACTATTACCGATTTCATAGTTATACTTCCGTATTTTCAAAATATCTTTTAGTGATCTTGACCACCA
>CALKWT010000125.1 GCA_938003885.1 uncultured Balneolaceae bacterium
ACAGTGGCCGTAGATCAAGTCCGGTACCCAGTACTCTCTCCAAAGCAAAATTCGCCTCTTTGATCTCCTCTGCAGAGAGCTCTTCTTCGCATTCGATATAGAATTCCGGCGCCTCCGGGTCCCCGTTGAAATAGATGCTTACCAGAATATCCCGGTCCGTCAACGGCAGGGGGCGGGTAAACCCTTCTTCAAAGATCCGGAGAGGCTCATGTTCATGGTCAAAATAGGAATCGATATCAAGACAGATGTACCAGTCATGTGGTGGAATGGAAGGCAGCGTCCAGGATGTCATCATGAAAAGAGGCAATACTCCTATTTATATTATGTTTCCACACACTCCTTAAGCTGTTCCAGGGAAGTCAGAACCAGGTCCGGAGAGAGATCTTTGCAGCGATCGTCATCTTTTCTATATTTTAAAGAACGCCGGTCTCCTGCAAACAGCGCTGTTTTCATACCGACGGTGTAAGCGGGCCAGATATCTTTAAGCATGTCGTTTCCTACATAGAGGACCTGTCCTGGCGAAAGATCAGGTTCAGTTTGAAGGACTTTCTCCAAAAATCCTTTATAGAAGGTAACATCTGGCTTTTTTCTCTTTTCTTCAAAAGACCAGTGAAGAAGGGAAGAAGAGAGGCCCAGATCGAACATCGTCTTGCCGGTG
This sequence comes from uncultured Balneolaceae bacterium, assembly GCA_938003885.1. Classification (GTDB taxonomy): domain Bacteria; phylum Bacteroidota; class Rhodothermia; order Balneolales; family Balneolaceae; genus Rhodohalobacter. The sequence goes on from CALKWT010000125.1 coordinate 659, forward strand.
AGGGCTTCCAGGATGACAGGGGTGTAAAATTGGGAGTTTGAGATAATTCCCTGGAGGATACCTCTCTCCCGGAACCATTCCAGAGTTTCAACGGCTCCCGGCATGGGCCAGACCGGATTCATTCTCGCTTCGAATTCGATCGCAAGGTTTGTTGCGGTCTCTTTCATCTGGTTCGTTTCATACTTGATCAGCTTTCTCTGATTTAATGCAAGCAGAACCTGCTGCCAAACTTTCTCGATATCGGGCTCAGGGTGGGTGTTGCTCTCGTCCGTATGCTCTTCCAGATAGTTGTTCACGACCTGGTTATAGGTTGTGTAGGCCTCTCTGTGAGCATCGTCCCTGAGAGTTGTTATTCCGGCGGCTTCAAAAGCATCTTTCATGATCTCTGGATCTGACTTGCCGTCGTCCACTCCGATATCTCCCGCTTCAGAAATAAAGAGGGTGCCATAAAAGTCGTAGGCGATCACACGGATGTCAGACAGCTTTTTGAGAACGGGCCTGGCGCCTGTTTCCTGAGGCTCAAGTGGTTTGGAGAGCTCTTTAAAACGGGAGTGATGAGTCGATTTTGACATAATCGGAATATTTAGTTTTTATCTTGGAATCTGCTCTTTTTCAGATCATCTGTTTTTTAAATTTCTCACGGTACGCTTCAATTTCAATCATAGGAGGCCGTTCCTCCTCGATAATCTCGATTAATTTCTGCTCATAGTGATCATTCTGGGCCTGAAACTGGCGAAGCGTGGTTTCATAGTGAGTGGAATCAAACATATCAAGGGCTTTCACACGTTTCAAAAAGGTCTGCAGAATACCAAAGGCCATTTTTCCGAGATCCTGGGTCGGTTTATTTTCGTGAACTCTTTTGTCAAGGTCGGTTTGGGCAAAAGCTCCCAGGCCAAACTTGGTGTATACATCTATCAGATGGGAGGTCTCCACGCCGTACCCGATTGGAAAGGCAATATTCTCCAGAACTTCACGCCGCACGGCATACTCGCCTGAAAGGGGTTGTATAATCGCCGTGAGCTCAGGGAAAAAAAGTGAGAAGAGAGGGCGAACCAGGATTTCTGTCACCCTGCCGCCACCTGAGGCGCGCAAACTCCCCGAAAGAGCCAGCGGGCGATCATAAAAGGCTTTCACGTACTGGACTTCCGATCGCTTGATCAGCGGGGCAACCAGCCCATAAACGAAACGAGGGTGAATGTTGCTGATGTCTGCATCCACATAGACGATAATATCACCGTTTAGCTGGTAGATTGCTTTCCAGAGATTTTCACCCTTGCCCATTTTTTTGCCAAGTTCAGGCAGGATTTCTGAAGAGAGATAAGTGTCGGCCCCGAAGCTTCTGGCAACCTCTAAGGTGTTGTCTTCAGATCCGGAGTCAATCACTGCAATTTCATCAATCAGCGGGTAGCGCTCCATCAGCTCAGATCTGAAGATGATCAACTCTTTCCCGATGGTTTTCTCTTCATTCAGGGTGGGCAGACAGAGGGAAATTGTAAGGTTCTTCTCCTGTTTTTCAGCGACCAGACTCTTCAGATCCTGAAACTTTGAGTGGTGGTACGTATTATTATCAATCCAGTTTTGTAGATTTTTCACAATATTCTCCGTCAATAGATATGATCGTTCCAAGTAACTGAACCAGACCTTTGTAGATCGGTTCTATCAGAATTGTTTCGTTTGTCTTGAAGGTGCTCTCACCTACAGTTAAACCCAGGGTGAGAGCCGGTATATTCTTGTCGATGAGTGCCGAAAGCTCAGATGTACTGGGGGCCAGCCGGGGCTCAATGTCAAGGGCATGCATCACCTCTCTGGCACAATTGGTAAGGGGGTGAGAATAGGGGATTCCACCCGGTGTTCTTCTTGAAAAAATATCGAGCTCGATCTGGTCGCCGGTACGTGAAGAGACTTCCTCCACGATGTCTTGAATGGCTGTACCTGTCTGATCCACGATCTCCTGGGATTCCGAACGGACTTCAAAACCCAGGGTGGCATCCCTGGCAATGGTGTTGAATGAGGTGCCCCCTGTAATGGAACCCATCACAATACTGGTTCTGGGCCGCCGCGGGAGCCGAATATCATTCATTCTGTTGATGACTTCATTCAGGGTGAGAATGGCACTGGCATCTCCAAAACGGCTCCAGTCGTAACTTTCAGGAATCCTGCAGGTGATCTCTCCTCTCAACATCCCCAACGAAGAGTAGCTGAGTCGTCCCAGCTGGATCCCCTCAATGCAGATCGCACTTTGAATGTTCATCCGATGGTTATTTAAAAAGAAATGAATGCCCTCCAGATTCCCCCGGCCCAGGCTTTTAGCACATGCGAGCAGAACCAGGTCGTTGTTTAACCGGATTCCCAAATCTTCCATGATATAGGGGAGTGTCACCAGTACTGCCAGGCCAAGGCTGTTATCTGCAACCCCGGGTCCCGTAATCGAACGCCTCCGAACCCGCATGGTGTGATCGGTCTTGGCCGGAAAAATTGTGTCGGCATGGGCATTGATCAGAATGGAATGATTAGGCTCTTTGCCGGAAAGAATTCCGATTCCATTGCCGGCATCATCAATGGATGAATCGGTCAGGCCAGCTTCATCAAACCGGTGCAGAATAAACTCAATGCGCTCCCTCTCTCCAAAAGTGGGAGATGGAATCTCCCCGATCATCACCAGATTGGCCAGGAGTACTTCTCTGTATTTTTTTAATTTCTTCTCTAATTCGGGCAGTTCCCTTTTTAAATTCTCTAAATTATTCATGCGTATGTCAGGGCAAAATGAATGTTTATTATTGAAAACATACTATTTGATGGATATCATATGATATAACCAGATTCAGGGCCGATCCGTTCACACATTTTGCAAAGTCTGCGGTGCAGGGCAATCGTCGCTGCAGGAAACGGCTTATCGCAGAGGCATCTTCCGGATCGTACGTCATCAAAAGAAATTGACTATTTTTAAATTGGAAGCCCTGCCAGAAATTTGAAAAGTCATCTATATCATTTAGATTGATTGAATTTGTTATATTAGTATGGTTAATCAATAAATTATAAATCACTACAATGAGTCATAATATCAAACCCGGTGTCGCAACCGGCAAAGAAGTACAGGAAATTTTTAGGCATGCAAAAGAAAATGGATATGCTCTACCTGCAGTGAACGTGGTGGGCTCCAACACCCTTAACACTGTAATGGAAACCGCAGTAGAAGTTAATTCTCCGGTTATTATTCAGTTTTCCAATGGTGGAGCAAGTTTTAATGCGGGCAAAGGGCTGTCAAACGAAAATCAGAAAGCTGCCATTGCAGGAGGAGTCGCGGGTGCAAAACATGTTCACACTCTCGCTGAAGCCTATGGTGCTACGGTGATTCTGCATACAGACCACTGTGCCAAAAATCTTCTACCCTGGATTGACGGATTGCTTGACGCCAGTGAAGAGCATTACAAAACCTTTGGCAAGCCTCTGTATAGTTCACATATGCTCGATTTGAGTGAAGAGCCACTGGAAGAAAATATCGCCATCAGTAAGGAGTATCTCGAGAGAATGAGCAAGATGGGGATGACCCTTGAAATTGAACTGGGGATTACCGGTGGGGAAGAGGATGGTGTGGATAACACAGGTGTCGATTCCTCCAAACTATATACTCAGCCGGAAGAAGTGGGCTACGCCTTTGAAGAGCTTAGCAAAGTGAGCGATCAGTTTATTATTGCTGCAGCCTTTGGCAACGTTCACGGTGTCTATAAGCCAGGAAACGTAAAGCTGACACCAGAGATTCTCAAGAATTCACAAGCCTATGTTTCTGAGACGTTCGGTGTAGGAGAAAATCATATCGACTTTGTCTTCCATGGCGGAAGCGGATCCTCTCTAGAAGAGATACGTGAGGCGATCAGCTACGGTGTGATCAAGATGAACATCGACACCGACCTGCAGTTTGCTTTTACAGAAGGTATCCGGGATTATATGAATGAATATGCTGAATATCTGAAGACCCAGATTGGAAATCCGGAAGGGGACGATATTCCTAATAAGAAGTATTACGATCCCAGAAAATGGCTTCGTGAAGGCGAACAGACATTCAAAGCTCGTCTGAAGCAAGCTTTTGAAGATCTGAATAATGTGAATTCGCTCGGATAGTTAGATTATCCTGCAGATCTCTGAAGGATTATAGTAGCGGAATCAGTGAGGAACCGTTAGGGTCCCTGCACTGTTTCCGCTTTTTTATTTTAAGGACTGGGTTGTTATTTGAAGAATAGATTCTGGATTGAAGATGGCGATGGTCTGCCCGGTGATCCATCTTCTCAACCCTCACTTCCACATCAGCTTTGAAGAACAGATCAATGCCCGTGCTTCTACAGGAGCAGGGAAGGGCCTCTTCGCTCTGGTCAGGTCATGCCCATTCGCAACAGGGTTCTTCACCCAAAACACGAGATCGGGCAGAGAGCCCCTTGTAGCGCAGGCTCTCTGCGTGATGCGGCCTCTTCCTTATTTTAATTCCTCAATCCTTTTTATCACATACTCAAGATGGGTGCGTATATAGCGGTCCGTTGTATTGGCCAGGGACCGCTTAGCATCTTCCGCAAGCATGTTCAGCTGCTCGAGTACCAGCGGACGGATATCTGATTGCTGAATATGAAACTCTGTGCGCAAATTTTCCATCCCGACATCCGGGCGGTAATCGCCGGGAGGGGTGGGCGCATTAGCGGTAGCTTCTGTGAGCAGATACTCCATTCTGTCGAGCCAGGCTCTCTGCAGGTTTCGGCGATAAGTATCGATTTCAACGCTGCCGTTTAACTCTTTCCAGATACTTTCCCGAAGATCGTCCAGCATCTCAGTAGGTCCGTATGTTTCATCGCCCATCAGGGCGTGATTTTCCACCAGCCGCTCCAGCCGGTGAGGAGACAGCAGAGCATTCAGACCGGTCGTCTGGTACCAACGGATCCGTTCCACAGTACCGACGTGCTCAAACTTTCGGATCAGCTCTGTGTTGATCAGCCACGTCGGTGTTGCAAAAAGATGCTCATCCAGAAAAGCCATCGATCGCTGCTGTTCTTCCCTGGATAGAGCTCTGTAAACGGGGCCTTCTTGCCCGAAATGTTTTAGTTCCTCACGGGATCCCCCAATGGCGGTAATCACCCGTTCGGTCATTCGCCCCCAATGGACAAACATCTGCATATAACGCATCTTCACTTCATCATAGCTTTCGCCTTCTTCGTACATCCAAGTGAGCAGGCTCGGAATAACCCGGTGCAAATTCTTCATGCCATACTCACTCGCAGCGACCCAGTCGTTTCCGATAGATTCCGTCGTTTGAGTCGGATCGAAATCACTGTTTCCATAACCAAACTGCATGGCGGGATCGTCTGCCCGCTCCAGAACCCATTGATTCAGCAGCTCTTTTTCCTCTTCCGGTGTTTCATACTGGGGTAGATAAGAGTAGCCCCATTTGATCGCCCAGCTATCATATTCCCCTACCGAACGGTGGACACGTACATCCCCATCTTCGGGTTGAGCCACGTAGTTAAAGCGAGTTCGCCCGACAATAGATGCCGAATTGCCAAATTCACGTGTGAATTCCGGATCGCGTAAATCTTCCACATCATATGCCGTATTTCCCCGCTGGTTGTGCGGGTATCCAAGTGCATGAGCCAGTTCATGAGAAATTACATATCGTAGATATTCGCCCATCTCTTCTTCAGAAATATGGGCTTTCTGAACCTCCGGATTACGGGGGCCCGTCTGGCTCATCGACCACCAGTGGAGGCGCTTCATCACATTGTGGTGCATATTTATATGCGCACGGATGGTTTCTCCCGAGCGCGGATCGATTACATCCGGCCCGGCGTTGGCTGAGTGAACCGGGCTCGCTACATATCGCACGACCGAGTAGCGGGCATCCAGCATGCTGAAATCGGGATCATTTTCCGGCGCCATCTCTGCACGAATGGCATTTTTAAATCCTGCCTCTTCAAAAGCGGTTTGCCACTCATTGATTCCTTGAATAAAATAGGGCCGCCACTCTTCCGGCGTAGCGGGGTCGATATAGAAGACAATCGGTTTTTTAGGTTCCACGAGCTCCCCCCGCAGATAAGCCTCTTCATCTGAAGGCTCCAGGCGGAATCGGGTGACAAATCGGTTATTCTTGCTGAATTGGGCTTCATCTCCATAGTCTGTTTGAGAGATGCTGATCATGGCGACGCGCTGATCGAAGAGACGGGGGCGCATCGGCTCTTCCGGCAGCAAGAGCATGCTGTGATTGACCTCCAGTGAGATCGTTCCCGTACGCTGCTGGGAGGGTGGGTTGTCTGCATTGTAGGTGAGAACGGTGCGAACTTCAATGTTTTCAGGGAAAGTTTTCACAAACTCCAGAAACGATCGGTTGCTGTCCAGCGAACGAACACTGTATTGTTGCCGATGGCGGTTTTGAAGGCCAAACAGCCGGGAGTCTTGAAGATAGAGATGACTCACGTCAATGATATAAGATCCGTCCCGCGCCTCCTGGATATCAAAAGCTTCAATCACGACAGGAAAACTGGAGTTTTGAACAGCTTGATAAACCGGGAGGCCGGCATCTGCGGTCTGGTTGTAGGTGACGCCGCGAAGGAGGATTTTATCATCCCTGCGTTCCCATTTTACAATCTGCTGAGGAGCCAGCCGGTCACCGCCCCATCCAAGTCCTTCAGCGGTTCGGGCAATGCGGCTTAGAATTACCATATTCCTGCCAAGCATCTCTTCCGGGATTTCATAGAAGATGCTGTTTGCAGTTTGATAGACATTAAAAAGCCCTTCACTTTTCTCTGCTCCCGGTGGGATAGTGACGGCCTGTTTCCGGGTAGAGTGATCGGAGACCGTCTCCGTGGCCTGGCATGCGGCTGCCAAAAAAGTGACGATAAAAAATACGAACAAAGGTAAGCGGAATGAAGAGTAGCTGCTCATTGAATGAAATGTTGTAAAGGTTTAAAGGGAAGGGATAAATAGGGAGAAGAACGATGAGTTGCAAAAGGATAGCAAAATTTTACACATAACTATCCGCTGCCCGGATTGGATAGGAGCGATCAGATGATTAATTTACATCACATGATCGGTAATCAATTGAAAAGATATGTCGAAAATAGTAAGACGGACGGGCGATAGGGAGTTGCCAGTTCCCGGGAAGCTCAGAGGCTGGCCGGCCCTGAAAATGGGGGGTCACTTATCGGTTAAAGGGTTTCTGACCCGGTCCTCAGAGAGAAGAACCCCCGGAGTTGGGAGAAGTGGCCAACCAGCCAGATGGATACCCATACGTAACCATGAAATCAGGCGAGGAGTGATAGCGGGTTCAGTAAGTTCTCATCAACGCCCATGATCCTTTACTGAATGAAGAGATTTTCACTTCTTTTAATCATTCTGATCTATATCACCGCTGATCTGCGGGCACAGGGGTTCAATTCGTTCAACAACCGCAATCACCCCTACCTGAATTGGGAGGTGGCCGAAACCGAACATTTCAAAATCATCTATCCCGATCGCATCTCCGGATTGATACCGGAAGCAGCTGCCATCGCAGAGGAGAGCTATCGCGCCCTCTCACAAAATCTGGATACGGAGTTTGAGAAGAAGATTCCCATCTACCTCTCGGATGAAGATGAAATCGTGAACGGCTTCGCAAATCCGATCAGACAGGGGTACACCATGATCTGGGTAAACCTGAACGATTATGCAGAGACGTGGACCGGAAATGAAAAGTGGCTCCGGAAGGTGATTGCCCACGAACTGGCGCACATCTTTCATTTTAAAGCGGTCTGGTCGGACTTCGGCCTGCTCAATTACGCGATCGCCGAACCGCTGCCCCGGGTCTGGACCGAAGGGCTGGCACAGTATCAGACCGAATACTGGGATTCCCAGCGGGGCGACCGATGGTTACGAAAAGCTATTTTCGACAGCCGGCCGGGCTATAGAGATGGCAGCTCTATTGAAAATGGAAGGCTGATGTATGCTTCCGGCAATTCACAGCTTCGCTTCTTTACCGAACAATATGGTGACAGCTCTCTGGTGAATCTGCTTGCCCACAGAGATTCGTTTCTCTGGCTCGATTATCACGATTTCTACAGTGCTTTCCGGGAAGTTACAGACGTTGATTATTCCGACTTCTACGAAAGCTGGCGAAAACATATGAATATCTATTACCATACGCTGGCATCTCAAATGGAGCGTACCGACTCCCTGGGAACCACTACCGAGTCGCTGCCGGGACGTTTCTATATGGATATGGCGCTTTCGCCGA
>CALKWT010000126.1 GCA_938003885.1 uncultured Balneolaceae bacterium
ATGCGGGAAAAGTCTGTCAAACCAAATGTTTTGAGCATTGATGATATGAGACAGCTGGGAAAGAACGGGTTCTTGTTCGTAAAATGGTTCCTTCTCCATATAGAGACGGGCCAGGATACCCGTCGACCAGAGATCAAACTGAAAAAGATGTTGTAATTGTTGTCGGTCTGTCATGATTCTAAAACGTGATTAAATACCAATCCCGAAATATCTTGAAATTCCACTTAAAATAAATTGGACACTGATGGCAAGTGCGATGAAACCCATCAGCCGGGTCATTACATTGAGCCCGGTATGCCCGATATACTTGACGGAGATGGGGGCAAGCCGCAAGAGTCCGTAGGTAACGGCAACGACACTCACAATCGATATCCCGTTGATCAGGTAGTCCATCACTCCTTCCGCCTGGGTGGTAAAACCAATGACAACCGCAATACTCCCGGGACCGGAAAGCAGCGGAAGTGCAAGGGGGCTGAAGGAGACATCTTCTTTTTGAAGTGCGGCGGCCTGATCTTCATCACTCAGTTTCTTACCCGCTGACTCCGGGTTTAACATGCCGTAGGCGGCTCTCATGATGATAAGGCCTCCCGCAATACGGATTCCTGCCAGGGAAATGCCAAAGAAACTCAAAATAAAGGTGCCGATCAGCAGGAAGGTGATCAAAACGCAGAACATGTAGATGGCGGCCTTATTAGCAGTATGTACACGCTCTTTCTCTGTGAAACGGTCGGTCAGTGAGAGAAAGATAGGCATCGCTGCGAGCGGATTCACAACCGAAAACAGAGAGGTGAAGCTGGCAAAAAATAATCCCCAGGCGCCGATCAGAGCGGCTGTATGCAAAAGAACCGTGTTCGGTATGAATTCAAACATGAGCATTCATGCAGTTGTAATAAGATTTAAAATTTCATGTTAAATTTATCAAATTTTGTACCCTTATAAAATTTATCACTCTAAAAGAACGTATCATTGTTTCCTGGAAATGATTGACAAATCCATGTTTCGTAAGGCAGTTACCTGTGCATGATTGCCCTCGTTCGCCAACCGGCCTTGTCGGCGTCAGGAAATCGGAAGCAGCTTGCCGGGGTAGCCGGAGATTGTAAAGGGGTTAGAGGAGCAAAGAGTCATCGTTTACCAGCAATGTTTACGTAATTATATTTAATCAGTACATCTATTTTGAAGATAACCAGTCATAGTTTAAAATTTCTGTTCGCTGCACTTTTTCTAACATCCTGCGGCGGGAATAACCAGGAGGAAGCAGGCCCCGGAGGCTGGGGATTCGGAGGCTTCGGTGGAGGGGGCCCCGTCGCAAGTGTGGAAGCGATACCCGTACAGGCCGCGACCATTTCTGAGCAGGTAAACACCTACGGGACGATCCAGGCTCAGGATGTAGTCTCCATTACGCCTCAGGTTTCCAATCGTGTCATCCGGATTCTGGCGGATCTGGGAGACCCTGTTAGCGCAGGTCAGGTGTTAGCGGAAATTCATGACCTCCCCTACCGTGAAGCGGTTGAACAGGCGCAGGCGCAGGTCCAGCAGGCGCGAACCATCTTTTTGAGAGACAGCACCCAGTATGCCAGGCAGAATGAACTCTTTGAACGGGGGCTGATCAGCAGCGCGGAGTATGATGAGTACAGAACCAGCTATCTGAACAGTCGTTCCCAGTTTGAATCGGCTCAGGCCGCGTTAACACAAAGCAGAGAGGATCTGGGGCATACGCAGGTCCGCTCTCCTGTCAACGGGGTGGTTGTCAGTCGTCAGATTGCCGAGGGGGATATCGCCTCAGCGGGCCAGGTGATGTTTGAGGTTGCCAATCTGGTGGGCTTTGAGACGCGTGTATTTCTGCCTGTACAGGATTGGGAGAGGGTTCAGACCGGGCAAAGTGTGGTTTTGGCTCCCTCCAGCAGAGGCAGTCAAATAGCGACAGGGGTCGTCTCCCGCAAGAGCCCCCGGCTGGATCCTGCCACAGGCCTGGGTGAGGTGGTTATCACCCTGGTAGAATCCTCTTCTAATGTTTACCAGGGTGCGCTTGTCCAGGCGCGGATCAATTTGCAGACCCGGGAAAATGTGATAGTGATTCCGCGTTCGGCGATGGTGGAGAAGGTGGATACCTATATCGAGCCGGAAACAGGAACGATCGAACTGGACCGTACCTTTTCCGCTTTTGTTGTACAGGGTGATTCGATCGCTGTCCGCAGAACGCTCTCTCTGGGCATTGAGCAGGGGGATCGAATTGAAATTCTGGAAGGCCTTTCCGAAGGTGAATCGCTTATCATTACAGGCCACACGAATCTTGAAGACAACAGCCGGGTCCGGGTCGCCGGAAGCAATCCGGGTTTTCCACAATCCGTTCAGCCCTCAGCTCTGGATACGGGGGAGCGCAGCAGTTCCGGTGAAACATCCGATGAAACCCCTTCAGATTCAGCCAGTGATGATTCTGGCGAAGGAACGAATAATTAACGGCTTGTGACGATGAAAAACCTTCCGAAATTTGCCGTCAATCGTCCCATCACGATCATGATGATAAGCATTGTGATGATTGGATTTGGCCTCTATGGGCTTGGCAACCTGCGGCTTAATCTTTATCCCGATGTCTCCTTTCCTACAGTCACCGTTTATAGTACCTACGAAGGGGTTGCCCCGGAAGATATCGAGACCCTGATGACCCGTCAGATTGAGGAGCAGGTAGGCAGCATATCGGGAGTGCGCCGGATCCGTTCCCTCTCGAGCCAGGGCGCCTCGGTTGTCAAGTTGAATTTCAACTGGGGTACAGACCTGTTTATCGCTGAAACAGAGGTCCGAAAACGGCTGGACATGATCCGTCGAAGTCTTCCCGATGATGTGGACCAGCCCATTGTATTTTCCTATGATCCGAATGATGAGCCGGTACTGGTACTTGCTCTGACATCCAATACCCGAAGCCCGAGAGAGTTGCGAACCCTGGCCACGCGGCAGATAGAGCAGAGAATTGAGCGGCTTGAGGGGATAGCATCCGCAGAGACGGCAGGCGGGTTCGACCGTCAGGTGAATGTTCGTCTTAGCAACGCCCAGATGAGAACATATAACCTGGACATTGCAACCATCTCCTCCAGGCTGAGCCAGGAAAATGTACAGGTTCCGGCAGGTGAACTTACAGAGGGTGAAACGGTCTTTTCACTGCGTACAATTGGAGATTTTAAAAATATTGAGCAGATTCGAAACAGCATTGTTGCAAATACGGAGAGCGGGGATCCTATCTACCTGAAGGATGTGGCCTCGGTCGAGGATGGCATCGCACAACCGATTGGGAATGTGAGGGTTCAGGGGGCAGATGGTGTCATCATGAACATCTACAAGCAGAGCGACAGCAACATCGTGACTGCTGCAGGCGGAGTTGTGGAGGCTCTGGATGAGATCCGGTCCGTTTTGCCATCGGACGTCAATCTGGAGATTCTCACCAACCGGGCCGATTTCATCAGCATTTCCATACAGAACCTTGTCAATACCGGGCTTCAGGCAGTGATCCTGGTGGTGATCATGCTCATGCTTTTTCTAAGAAATGTTCGAACCTCGCTGATTGTAGCGATAACCATCCCGATCTCCATCATTGCCACGTTTAGTATTATGGACTTGGCCGATGTGAGCCTCAATATTATCTCCCTCTCAGGCCTCTCCCTTGCCGTAGGCCTGGTGGTGGATAATGCCGTGGTGGTGCTGGAAAATATCTTCAATTTTAAGGAAGAAGGGGAGGATGGAAAAAGCTCATCCATCAAGGGCGCACAGGAAGTGTTCAGCCCTCTTGCGATCTCCACGATTACGACTCTTGTTGTTTTTCTGCCCATTCTCTTTGTGCCCGGAATAGCCGGGCTCCTCTTCAGGGATATGGCTCTTACCATTACTTTCTCCCTGATCATCTCCCTTTTTGTTGCAGTCGCTCTGATACCGGTCCTGAGTTCCAGACTGCTTGAGAGAGATACAGTCACAGCAACCCAGAAGGATCCCTCCCGGAAGCTCTTAAATCAGCTTCTGGTATGGAGACGTAAAAATGTATTTACCCGCCTGGCATCCATTCCGCTGTTTTTGGGTTATCTGATTCTCTGGCCTTTTTTAAAAGTGTGGAAATGGCTGGCTGTTGCCTCCGAAAATATTTTCGCAGATCGGGTGGGGCCCTGGTTGGAGAGACAGTTCGACAGATTGGAAAACGGATATAAAAATCAGCTGAACAGGGCACTGAAAAAAAGCGGACTCGTTATTTTGGGTTCGTTTGTTCTGCTCTTTGCTTCACTCCCGATCTTCTTTCTGCTTGGGGGGGAGTTTTTTCCAGAGGTCGATGAGAGTTACCTGATTGTGGATGTACAGCGGGAGCCGGGAGTCAGTCTTCTTGAGCTGGAAAGAACAATTATTCAGGCGGAGGAAATCCTACGGAGGGAGATTCCGGAGGCAAGACTGATCGTTTCTGATTATGGAGATAAAATCGGTATTGAAGGTGCAGATAATCCCGGCGGGAATCAGGGCAGAATACGGATCGAATTAACGCCGGTGGATGAGCGGGATCGTTCCCAGATGGAAATCTCTTCAGCCATTATGGAATCCCTGCAGCAGGTGCCCGGCGCAAACATCCGCATGGTTCGGGAAGATCCGCTTAGTCCGGATGGGGAAACGGGACTGATTGTACAGATCTATGGTTTTGATCAGGATATCAAGGCGGGCCTCGCAGCCGGAGTTGCAGAGAGTATCAGCGGGCTGGATGGCTTCGAAAACGTATTTAGCTCTGCCGATCAGGGCCGTCCGGAATTGCGTGTGGAGATGGATCGTGAGAGAATATCCCGCGTGGGCATGACCACATTTCAGGTGGCCAATGCACTTAGCAACTCTGTTCAGGGCAATCGGGCCACAACCTTTGTGGATCAGGGCATCGAATTTGAGGTGCTTGTTGAAGTGGATCCCATGGATCGCTCGGAGTCGACCGCCCTTCAGGAGTTACAGATCCGTACTCCTTCCGGAGAGTGGATGCCTTTGAAAAACCTGGCAACCGTGAATCGCTATACCGGGCCATCGAATATCATCAGAATCAACCAGGAGCGGATGGTAGAACTGGAGGCAGAACTGGGTTCCCTCGATCTGAAGACAGCATCAGGCATGGCAGAAGAAGTTCTGGAAGGCATGCACTGGCCCGATGGGTACCGCTATGAGTTGGGCGGTGCTGCCGAGGAACAGCAGGAGTCATTCAGATATCTGATGATCGCCTTCTTAATGGCGGGAATCTTGATCTATATGGTGATGGCGTCTCAATTTGAAAGTCTGGTGGAGCCTTTTATCATTATACTCACGATTCCCCTTGCGCTCACAGGAGTATTGCTGATGTTGTGGGCCACTTCCACGCCGGTGAGTGTGACAGCGATGGTAGGCCTTGTGCTTCTGACTGGAATCGTGGTCAATAACGGCATTATCATGATAGACTATATCAAAATTTTGCAAGGGCGCGGCCAGGAACGCTTCGAAGCTATTGTAAATGGAGCGAGCAGAAGGTTGCGGCCGATCTTGATGACCGCGATGACGACGACCCTGGCCATGGTACCGCTGGCTCTTCAGCTTGGAGCAGGTTCAGAGACTTGGAGCCCGATGGCACGATCGGTCATCGGGGGACTGTTTATGTCGACTGTATTGATGCTTTTCACAGTGCCCTGCATGTATTATGCAGTGAATGAGCTGTTGGAAAAATTAGGATTCACTATAAAATTAAGAGAGGAGCCTCTTGCCCCTGCAGAGAACGAATAATTTTGGTTGGGACCCCGTGGTATGAAAGATTTCGCTATTACCAGAATTATCTTAGAGCGGC
>CALKWT010000127.1 GCA_938003885.1 uncultured Balneolaceae bacterium
ATCGGCCGGGTGGATATCATCACCAGTACGCTGGGCAAGGCTCTGGGAGGGGCGTCCGGCGGTTTTACCTCGTCTCACAAGGAAGTTGTTGATCTGCTTCGTCAGCGCTCCAGGCCGTATCTCTTCTCCAATACCCTGGCTCCGGCGATTGCGGGTGCATCGATTGAAGCGATCAACCTGATCAGCGATACCTCCGATTTGCGGGACAAGCTCCACAACAGTACGGCCTATTTCCGGGAAAACATGACAAAGGCGGGCTTTGATATCACGCCGGGCACTCATCCGATTGTGCCTGTCATGCTCTATGAGGCGCAGTTGGCTCAGGACTTTGCGGAAAAGCTGCTTGAGAAAGGGATCTATGTGATCGGATTTTACTATCCGGTGGTGCCCAAAGGAAAAGCCAGAATTCGGGTGCAGATCTCTGCCGTACATGAGAAAGAACATCTCGACAAAGCGATAGAATCGTTCACCGAGACAGGCCGTGAATTGGGCGTGATCAGCTAATTTTCAGAACGACAAACATTTAACAGAACAGATTTACACTGATGACCAAAATCCTGATAACCGGCGCTTGTGGCCAGCTGGGAAGTGAATTAACGCTGAAGCTCCGGGAGATTCACGGAAACGATGCAGTTCTTGCCACCGATATTTCCCAACCGGGCCCGCTGATGGAGGATGGGCCCTTTGAGCGGCTCGATGTGCTTGACAAAGAGCGGATGGAAGAGCTTGTTGAGGAGTACAACATTGATACCATCTACCATCTGGCTGCGCTTCTCTCTGCAAATGCGGAGAAAAACATCGACTTCGCCTGGAAGCTGAACATGGAGGGCCTTCTGAATGTGCTGAACCTGGCACGGGACAGGAAGATCGAAAAGATATTCTGGCCCAGCTCGATCGCGGTATTTGGCCCTGATGCAAGGAAGGAGATGACGACGCAGGACAGTCCCTGCAATCCCACCACGGTGTATGGAATCAGCAAGCTTGCGGGCGAGCAGTGGTGCTCCTATTACCACCACAAATTTGGAGTGGATGTGCGCAGCCTCCGCTATCCTGGCCTGATCGGTTACAAGTCGGTACCAGGCGGAGGAACAACAGACTATGCGGTGGATATCTACCACAAGGCGATCGATAGTGAGCGGTTTGAATGCTTTCTGAAGGAGGATATGGTCTTGCCTATGATGTACATGGACGATGCAGTCAAGGCCACCATAGAGCTGATGGAGGCTCCCTCCGGGAAAATCAGGATTCGGACCAGCTATAACATCGCTGCAATCAGCTTTTCTCCGGAAGAGATTGCAGAGGCCATACGTACGAGAATTCCCGGTTTCATCCTGGAGTGCAAACCGGACCACCGCCAGGAGATCGCGGCATCCTGGCCCGACAGTATTGACGACTCTGCGGCTCGAAGGGACTGGAACTGGAATCACGAGTTTGACCTGGACCGGATGACGGATGAGATTCTGGAGAACCTACCCGCCCTTTTAAAATCCTGATCGGAGAGTGGATGGCGGGGACTTCCCTGCGTTCGCTATTGAAGAATGAAGCGTGAGGCAGGAGGCATCGGCGCTGAGTCAGGCGATGCGGTGCCTCTGTAATCAGAGTGGGTTTTACCGTTCCGGAAGGAGTGGGGCCGGACCAGGCCGTGTGATGACGACGGGCTGTGGCCGGATCTGGCCACGATGGCTGTTTGGGCCGGTGCCTCTCCCGTTTCAGGTGGGTGCGCACCACGGAGGGATCCACTCAACAACCTGCCACTGGCTGGGAGAGGTTTCATTATTTGAAGGTGGGCCGGAAGGCGAAATTCATCAGCTTTTTTCTTATCTTTCAGGATTTGAAAGAAATCAAGTATATGCCATCAACAAACTCTTCCAAATCAAAAGCCTCTGCCGGAAGTGAGGCTGTGGCAGCAGGCCGGCCCATTGTAATCAAGGGAGCGAGAGTCCACAATCTGAAGAACATAGATGTAGAGATTCCGCGGAATAAGCTGACTGTGATCACCGGTGTTTCAGGCTCCGGAAAGTCGAGCCTGGCATTTGATACCATCTATGCGGAGGGGCAGCGGCGCTATGTAGAGAGCCTCTCCAGCTATGCCCGCCAGTTTCTCGAGAGGATGGACAAGCCGGATGTCGACTATATGCACGGCATCTCTCCCGCAATGGCGATTCAGCAGAAAACCATCAGCAGCAATCCCCGTTCCACCGTCGGAACGACCACAGAAATTTATGACTATATCCGGTTGCTTTATGCTCGAATCGGAAGAACCATCTCTCCGGTATCAGGGAGAGAGGTTAAAAAGGATACGCCCGGGTCCATCATTGATGAGCTGTTTGCAGAACTGGAAGAGAAAACCCGGTTTTACGTCCTCTTTCCCTATCTCCTCCGCGATGGAAGAGATGAGCAGGAGCAGTTCGCCGTCCTGAAAGAGAAAGGGCTGACACGCCTTCTCAACATCAACGATGAGACGATTCTGGATCTGACTCATGAGGATCCTGAACCGGGCCAGATAAAGCCGGAGACACACCGCGTCCTGATCGACCGGCTGGCGATAAAAAAAGAGGATGCCACCCGAAGTCGGATCGCGGAGTCGATAGAGACGGCATTTCGTGAGGGGAATGGCCGCTGCTCAGTGAAGATCAGAAATGGCGAGGAGCGGATCTACAGCGAGCGTTTTGAGAGAGATGGAATAGAATTCCTGGAGCCGATACCGCAGATGTTCTCCTTCAACAATCCGTTTGGAGCTTGCGGAACGTGTGAAGGGTTTGGAAGGGTAGCAGGTATAGAGGAAGATCTGGTCATTCCCGATCCGCAGAAGAGCATCCTCGCCGGTGCGATCGCCCCCTTCAGCACTCCGAAGTTTGGCAGTTATCTGAAAGACTTTATCAAAGTGGCGGCGCAGGAGAAAATCCCCATCGACATTCCCTACAGCGAGCTCGATAAGGAGGCGAAACGGATAATCTGGAAAGGACAGGGTGAGTATTCCGGTATCGACGGATTCTTTGAAGATGTCAGGAGCCAGTTCTACAAGGTTCATATGCGGATCCTCTACTCACGCTATCGCGGGTACAGCCGCTGTCCGAAGTGCGAAGGGTATCGGGTGCGAAAAGATGCCCTCAATGTGAAGATCAGCGGATTGCATATCGGAGAGGTCACCGAAATGACCATCGGACATGCGCGAGAGTTTTTTGACAATCTGGAAATCTCAGACTATGAGAAGTCGGTAGCAGGCCAGATTCTTTTTGAAATTCGGAAGCGGCTGAAATATCTGGATGAAGTGGGCCTGGACTATCTCACACTCGACCGGCTGGCCAACACCTTGAGCGGGGGGGAGTCTCAGCGCATCAATCTGGCCAACTCCCTCGGCAGTTCGCTCATCGGCAGCCTCTATGTCCTGGATGAGCCCACCATCGGGCTGCACCCCAGAGATAACGACCGGCTGATCACCATTTTGAAATCACTGCGGGATATCGGAAACACCGTTCTGGTTGTGGAGCACGACCCGGAGATGATGCAGGCCGCCGACAACATCATTGATATCGGGCCCTTCGCAGGCTCCTACGGAGGTGAAGTGGTCTATAGCGGCCCCTACGACGGCCTTCTGAAATCCAAGAGCCTGACTGGAAAATATCTGAGCGGGCGCCTGGAGATCCCCATTCCGCAGAAAAGGCGGAAAGGGAACGGGCATGTGATCCGTGTTGAGGGTGCCTGCGAACATAACCTGAAGAGCATCGATGTAGAATTCCCGCTGGGTAAAATGGTCTGTGTAACCGGCGTCTCCGGTTCTGGAAAATCGACCCTTGTGCACGATACCCTCTACGCTTCCATCCAGAAACAGTTCGGTACCTGGAAAGGGAAGATCGGCAGAAACCGCGGTATTACAGGCATCAAACATATTGAGGCGGTTGAGATGGTGGATCAGAGCCCGATAGGGCGTTCTACCCGATCCAATCCAGCCACCTATACCAAGGCGTTTGACGGGATCCGCACCCTGTTTGCCAACACTCGTCAGTCAGGCATTATGGGGTACACACCGGGGCATTTCTCGTTTAATGTTCCCGGGGGGCGGTGCGAGACGTGTCAGGGCGAGGGGGTTCAAAAAATCGAAATGCAGTTCATGGCCGATATTGAACTGGTGTGTGAAGAGTGCGGGGGAACGCGTTTTCGCAAGGAGATTCTACAAGTTAAATATCGCGGACAGAATATCCACGATGTGCTGGCCATGAGCATCAGCGATGCGATAGACTTTTTTGGAGATGAAGAATCCATCGTACAGAAGCTGCAGCCGATGGAAGATGTCGGCCTGGGTTATCTGACACTCGGACAGTGTGCCACAACGCTGTCTGGAGGGGAGGCGCAGCGTGTAAAACTGGCCAGATTTTTATCAAAGAAAACTAACGAGAGAACTCTCTATTTCTTTGATGAACCAACGACCGGCCTCCATTTTGAAGATATTTCCAAGCTTTTGAATTCATTTAATGAACTGGTCGAAAGCGGTCATTCCGTTATTATCATTGAGCACAATCTGGATGTCATGAAATCGGCTGACTGGATTATCGATATCGGGCCGGAAGGAGGGTTCCGGGGCGGACAGGTGGTCGCTGCCGGAACGCCGGAGCAGATTGCCAAAGTGGGAGAGAGCCACACCGGCCGCTTTCTGAAGGAAATTCTTTCGGAATAAAGAGATCGAATATAATTTGGGCAAAAAATTACAGATATTAGCCCCGTACCGCAATTTCTCAGGATAATAGATCAAATATGTACAGAGTTCCCCTCCTGTTTCTTTTTCTTGCTCTCCCGATATTGTTAACTCCTGCCGAAAGTACGGCCCAGCAGCTGGACCGGATCTCGGTCGCTCAACGATCCGATGGAGGAGGGCTGGTCCTTCGCTATCACCTCACTGCAGAACCCGATTCATACACTCTTCACAGGCCCCGGGCCGATCTGATTCAGATGAACCTGTATGGAGTTCGGGCTTCCGGAATGGTAGAACTGCCAGAGCCGGGAGTGAATCAGATTGAACGGGTGGAGTTTTTCGAAACGGCAGAGGGAATCAGTGTCGATATTTACCTGGAGGAGCGGACCTACGTGGGTACCGATGTCTATCCCGACATCAACGGCCGGGATCTACTCCTCTCGCTGGCTTATGTCTCCGAAGTGGTTGTGGAGGGGTTGATTGACCCGCGGCCCGAAATTTCGCGCGAGGAAGAGGAGGAGCCGGTTGTGGAAGAAGAGGAGGTGACACAACCTCTTGA
>CALKWT010000128.1 GCA_938003885.1 uncultured Balneolaceae bacterium
TCTCCCCCTGAGGGGAGTATACCGTCACTGCTTTGCTGTCGAAGGGTAGGGATGTTCAGGATCGTTGATTACTAACGATATATAGATCATTGATCCCTTTATACGCCCCTCTATCGAGTCAAAGTGCAGTCGCAAAAAGAAAGAGAAACTTCCCCCGCCAAAATCCAATTCAGAAACGATTTTCAAAATCCTTTTAAAAATACTCACTCTTTGTGGCGTCCTCTTTTTTTTTAGACGATACAGGGAAGGGGTCAAACGATGGGTTATCCATACCATTTCATGACGAATTCAATCATCCGCTTCTTTCTTGAAAATAAACTTATCGCGCTGCTGCTTTTTCTGGCATTGACCGGCTGGGGAATATCAGTGGCACCCTTCGACTGGGATATCAATTTTTTGCCGCGTGATCCGGTTCCGGTAGATGCGATCCCCGATATCGGAGATAATCAACAGATCGTGTTTACCGAATGGCCGGGGCGATCACCACAGGATATTGAAGATCAGATCACCTATCCCCTAACAACACAGCTTCTGGGCCTGCCCGGAGTCCATACCGTTCGCAGTAACTCCATGTTCGGATTCTCATCCATCAACATCATCTTTGAAGAGGATGTTGAATTCTACTGGAGCCGGTCGCGCATCCTTGAAAAACTCAGCTCCCTGCCTGGCGGTACGCTTCCGGATGGAGTGGAACCTTCCCTGGGGCCCGATGCGACTGCTCTTGGCCAGATTTTCTGGTACACCCTTGAAGGGTACGATGCAGACGGAAATCCGACAGGTGGCTGGGATCCTCAAGAGCTGCGTTCTATTCAGGATTTCCAGGTTCGTCTTGCCCTCTCGGGTGTGAAAGGCGTGGCCGAAGTAGCAAGTATCGGCGGCTATGTAAAAGAGTACCAGGTGGATATAGATCCAGTTGCCATGCGTGAATCGGGCGTCAGCGTCAGCCAGATTGCCGATGCTGTTCGAAAAAGCAATCTTGATGTGGGTGCACGGACGGTCGAAATGAACAGCGTTGAATATATCATCCGGGGGCTGGGGTTTATCAAATCCGTTGAAGATCTTGAAGAGAGTGTGGTAACCACGGTTGAAAATACCCCGATACGCATTAAAGATGTTGCAAGGGTATCCCTGGGGCCGGCGCAGAGGCGGGGTGCACTCGACAAAGCCGGAGCTGAGGCAACAGGCGGGGTGATTGTTGCCCGTTATGGTGAAAACCCGCTTGAGGTCATCAATCGTGTCAAAGAGGAGATCGAAGCGATCTCTCCGGGACTCCCTTCAAAAGAACTCTCCGACGGCACCCTTTCACAGGTGCAGATCGTTCCGTTTTATGACCGTTCAGGGTTGATCTACGAAACCCTGGGGACCCTTGAGGAGGCGCTCTCTCTCCAGCTTTTAATCACTATTATCGTGATTGTTATTATGGTCATGCACCTCAGGACGTCACTGGTTATCTCTGCCCTGCCGCCCGTAGCTGTCCTGATAAGTTTTATCATGATGAAATATATGGGGATCGATGCGAATGTGGTGGCTCTCGCCGGAATTGCTATTTCAATTGGCGTAGTGGTAGACATGGGGATCATTCTCACCGAAAACATGCTGAATCATATGGAGGAAAAAGACCGGGATGAGAACCTTCTGGAAACGATCTACCGTGCTACAGCTGAAGTGAGTCCGGCCGTGATCACAGCCCTTACGACTACCATCGTCAGTTTCCTGCCTGTCTTTATGCTGCAAGCCCAGGAAGGCCGCATGTTCGGCCCACTGGCCTGGACCAAAACCTTTATTCTGATCGCCTCCCTGATTATTGTCGTCACCATGATCCCCGGTTTTGCTCACTGGCTCTATTCACAAAAAGTCAACACGGATCGATGGCGGCTCTTCTGGAATGGCGTGTTGATAGCCTGTGGACTGATTGTAGCCTTTACACTGTATGGCTGGGGTGGCCTGATTCTCATCACACTCGGTATCAATAACCTTGCGGCAATGTACCGCGAAAAATACCAGCCCTGGGCACCACGGGTTAATAACGGTATTGTTCTGCTGGGGGTTATCTGGCTTCTGGCCGGAAACTGGCTGCCCCTTGGTCCGCAAAACCCGATTTCATTCAGCCTGATCTTTATTATCCTGACAATAGGTTTGGTCTTTGGGTTTTTCTGGATGTTTATGCGGTACTATGAACAGATTCTGGAATGGACTCTCCATAATAAAAAAGCCTTCCTGACTCTTCCGGCCATTATTATCCTTCTTGGAATCATGGGCTGGCGGGGTTTTGATACCACATTTCGCTATGTGGCTGACGGGTTTGGCAGCCTGGGAATTGAGATTAAAAATACCGGTCTCTGGAGTTCACTTGATGATCGCTTTCCCGGCCTTGGGCAGGAATTTATGCCGACCCTTAACGAAGGCTCATTTCTTCTGATGCCGACCGCGATGCCTCACGCGGGTATCGGAGAAACCCTGCAGCTGACACGTGAAATGGATATGCGAATCTCATCGATTCCTGAAGTGGAAACGGTGACGGGAAAAATCGGGCGGGCAGAATCGGCTCTCGACCCCGCGCCGGTTTCGATGTTCGAAAACATAATCACCTATAAAAGTGAATATAAAACAGATGATCGGGGCCGCCGGGTCCGCTATAAGTTTACAAAAGGAGAGTATGTTCGAGATACCCGGGGGGATCTGATACCCGATTCCAGAGGCAGATACTACCGCCAATGGCGGGATCATATTCAGAATGAAGACGATATATGGAGCGAGATTATACGGGCTGCAGATCTGCCGGGTATCACCTCTGCGCCTAAATTGCAGCCCATTGAAACACGTTTGGTCATGCTTCAGACAGGTATGCGAGGCAATATGGGGATCCGCATCAGCGGGCCCGATCTCGAATCACTCGATCAATTTTCTACGAGTATTGAACCCATCATACGCCAGGTGGCTGGCGTCCGTCCCGCTTCCGTATTTGCAGACCGGGTGGTTGGCAAACCCTATCTGGAGATCGATATCGACAGGCAGGAAATTGCCCGGCATGGCCTCACCATACAGGATGTTCAACAGGTAATCAGCACTGCCATCGGAGGACAAGTTTTGGGGATGACTGTAGAAGGCAGAGAGCGTTACCCTGTTCGGGTAAGATATGCACGGGAATACCGCAATACCCCTGAGATGATGAGACGTATTTTAATTCCATCCTCAGACGGCAGCCAGATTCCTTTAGGGCAGCTCGCTGACATCCGTTTCGAAACCGGGCCGATGACTATTTTCAGCGAGAACACTTTTTTGAGTAGCTACGTCATCTTCGACCGACTTCCTGATGAAGCACCGATTGATGTAATCAATCGTGTGGGGGATCAGCTGGATCACCATATCCGTACAGGTTCCCTGACTGTACCTGACGGGGTCAGCTATACATTTGAAGGAGAGTTCAGAAATCAGCAGAGGGCTGCTCAACAACTCATGGTGGTACTCCCCATCACTCTTCTGATCATTTTTCTGATTATATACTTCCAGTTCCGGTCGGTTCCGGCCTCAATGATTGTCTTTTCAGGTATCGCACTGGTATGGGCCGGAGGTTTTATACTGCTATGGCTCTATGGTGAGAGCTGGTTCTTCAATTTCTCCGTTCTTGGGGTAGATATACGGGAGTTCTTCCAGATGGGGACCACCAATCTGAGTGTTGCTGTATGGGTGGGATTCCTGGCTCTGTTTGGTATTGGTGTGGACAATGGCGTTGTGATGGCAACCTACCTGGAGCAGCTTTTTGAACGCAAAAAACCGGAAACCCGCAAAGAAATTTATGCCACTGTCATTGAAGCGGGAAAGCGAAGAGTACGACCCTGCCTGATGACAACGGCAACAACCATACTCGCCTTACTGCCTATTCTTACCTCGCCGGGAAAAGGATCTGAAATCATGATACCGATGTCCATTCCTATCTTCGGTGGGATGTTTGTGCAGATATTGACCCTGCTGCTGATACCCCTGCTCTACGCAATTTGGAAAGAGGGTGGATTGAATAAAAAAAGATGGAGACTAAAAAATGCGCAATAAATATAGAACCCTCATCCTGTTCACAGTAGCAATCACGATGATTGCAATCACTAAAACCGTCTATGCTCAACGTATTGATCCGGTATCGGTTTATTATCCTCAACTCCAGGAGTACCTGCGTATTGCAGCGGAAGAGAACCCGGAATTACGATCTCTCTGGCATCAGTACCGGTCGGAGCTGGAGGTGATTCCCCAGGTCGGTACATTGCCTGACCCTGAGGTCAGCATAGGATACACGATAAATCCTATGATGCCGGATCCGTTTTTAGGTCGGTTTTCTGTGTCAGCCATGCAGATGTTTCCCTGGTTTGGAACCCTTCAAACCCGGCGGGATATGCAAAGAGCGTCGGCCGAAGCCGATTATCAAATGCTGAACAGCCGGCAGCGTGTTCTTTTCGGTGATCTACAGTCAACCTGGTTCGATCTTGTTGAACTTGACAGACGAATCAGGATCGCTGAAAAAACCATCGGATTGGTGCAAAACCTCGAATCACTGGTAGAAGTTCGGTATGAAACAGCACGTGCCGGTCAGGCCGATCTGTTACGCATCCAGATGGAAGAACAACGCCTTCGAACTATGATCGAGAACCTTGAAGGCAGATTGAATCCGATCCGTGCTAAATTCAACGCCTATCTGAACCGCGATCCGGATGCGGAAGTGCAAGCCGCAGAGCAGATTGAGGCCCTGGATTTGCCGTATGACGAGGATGAACTCAAAACCAGAATTCTTGAACTGAATCCGGCCTTCGATGAACTGGACGCCCGGGAGCAGATGCTGAATGAACAGCGCAATCTGGCTCGTCTGGACGGACGCCCCTCGTTCGGCCTGGGCGTAGAAGTGATGGGGCGCAATTCGGCCTCCATGTCGATGTTTCCCGACA
>CALKWT010000129.1 GCA_938003885.1 uncultured Balneolaceae bacterium
CGATGGGTGGGAAGCGAGGCTCGCTATCGCCTGCTCATCTCCGATCCTCTCCAGTGCAATCGCTCCGGCAAGCCTCAGGTAGTGGTCCTCTTCATCATTGGCCTCCAGCATCTTTACAATCGGCTCTACAGCTTCCCTCAGGCCCATCCGGCCAAGAGCTTCTGCAGCAAAAAAGCGGACCCTTGGCTCTTCATCCTCCAGCAGCGGGATCAGGGAGTCCCCTCCTGTTTTTGATTTGACATCCCCCAGCATTCTGGCCGCCTGTGCCCGGATCTCCGGGTCAGGATCGTTGAGATATCCGATCAGCGGTGTGACGGCCTCCGGATCCTTCCGGCCCAGCTGCGCCAGGCCCCATATTCCGTGGATACGTGCCAGTTGATTGGATGAGCTTGCCGCCACCTTCTCCAGGGAAGAGGCCTCGTCACGCCCGACCAGTTCAAACTGCGACTTTTTACGAATCCGCATATCTTCATGAGCCATCAGCTCCATCAGGCGTGCGGAGTCGGATCCACTGAAATCCTCCTCCAGCAGCGCCCGGGTTTCTGCCCTTATCGGTGAATGCTCCTCTTCAGGTGTATCCAGTTTCCAGATCCGGCCTGCATCCTTTAGAGCCCAGCTATCGATCCAGTCTGCAAAATAGAGCGCACCGTCCGGCCCAAATGAGAGACCGGTGGCCAGAATCCCCCGCATCACGCTGAAATCTTTCTCTATTTTAAAGGAGGCCCCTTCCGGGGTCAATGTGAAGGCGTGGATACCTGAGCGGAGAGGGGTGCCGGTAAATTCAACGACAAAAAAGTGATCTTTCCACTCCTCCCCGAGTGCCGTCCCCGGATTGTAGGCCATTCCTGCCGGACCGTTATGATAGAGAGAAATAGGCGGCAGAATATGGGCTGCCTGTCCTTCAAATCGCGGCTGATAATATTGCTCTGCCATCAGCACATTGTAGTTATTGTTTTTCGGATCCTGAAATTTTCCATACTGCCAGTTGGTTCTCCATCCGCTATCTGCCCCGTTGATCACATAGATCAACCCTTCCGATTCGCCCGCATGATCGCCGTCATTGTCAACAGTGATCAGGTTCCCGTACTGATCGAAAGAGAATTCATGTACATTTCTGAATCCGTAGGCAAAGATTTCAAAATTACTTCCATCCAGATCGGATCTGACGATCGCTCCGTTCCGCGGGTTGTGCCAGACCTTGCCACCCTGATCCGTTACACTCAACCCCATATCTCCTACTGACCAGTAGAGCCGGCCGTCAGGCCCTATTTTGAGGCCTGAGACCCCGTGGCCTGCAAAAATAAACTGCACACCGAATCCATGCGCTATCGACTCCATCTCGTCGGCAACTCCATCCCCGTCGGTATCCCGCAGGCGCATCAGATCCGGGGATATTCCCAGATAGACATCCCCTTCGTGATAAAGAACCCCGTTTGCTACATCGGTAACCTCCTCATGAAAGTCCCGGACAAAAAGCTGAGAACGTGTTGCGTGGCCACTGTCTGAGGGATCTTCCAGCATAAATACAGACTCCTTATGCACCATAAGATCCCGCCAGTCGTGAACGCCATCTTCGTTAAAATCTTCCAGCCACTCCCGGTTAAGATCACTTCGTTCGGAAGCCAGTTCCTGATGTATGAAATTGCGCCGGTCCTCCAGGGTTTCAAACGTGATCGACTCCACCATCCAGTCCCGGTGCCTGCGGATGTCGAGATCCACGGCACGCCGGCGCTCTGTACTGGAAACCCAGGCCCGCCCGTAATCGTCCATATGAAGGGCGACAGGATCACTCAGGAGCTCTTCAGAAGCCCAAAGATGAGCAGTCAATCCGTCTGCCAGTGTAAAAGAGAGCTCATCCAACAATTCCCGGTTTCGCTGTTCCGCCACTTCATCAGAAATGGTAACCTCTACGATCTCAACCGGATCAGATGAGGGTGAGCAGCCCCAGAAGCCCAGCTGAATCAACATCAGAAGCAGTATTGCACGGGCCTTTCCCGATCTTAGGACATTCCTCTTTTCCCCGGGAGCACTTCGCATTTTGCCCCCATTCATTCCCCGGATAGTTCTCTTATCACTCGCATGACCTTCCCGGCCGTCACTACTTAGAGACTGAAAACCGGGAGATTTTCCTGCTCCCGATCGGTCCGCCCCATTCCACTCTGCATCCAACACCCTGCCTACATCCAACTGCTTTTGCATCATCTGCCTGCTGCCCAAAGAAATCCGTTTGCCACCATTGTTAAATATTCATCCCTTTCAAAAATTTCGTTATTGTGCCCGAGGGTCGTCGCAAATACCCGCACACCCTCCCCTTCGTGGGTCCAGGCTACCGGGTGGTATTTTTCGGTCTGAACACCGTAAGCCCTGGCCAGGGGTGTGATCTCCCCCCAAATTTCTTCAACCACGTAGATTTCATCGTCAGGTGTCGTCCACCGCTCAGGAACCCCGTTCATGATGGGGTGGCCCGGCTCCACCACTTCTACCTCAGAAGGGCGCTGCTTTTCGTGCCACATCGACTGAACGCCTGTAAAGGAGAACCATGGATCGGCCGGTTCGGCATACCGGTAACTGTGCACAGCACCATGAATTAAAACGGCGGGCGTACCTTTATGCTCCTCAACCAGCCGCGCCACATAGCCGGGATCTGAAACCCGCCCAAATCCTGTATTGTGAACGATCACATCAAAACCATCTGCCCAATGCTCCTCCTGTAACAGCGAAACATGGTGATCTGGTTCACCTCCACCCTCATGAATGATGGTCCATTCAATGGCCACCTCCCCCACCCGGGCACGGATACCCTCCGTCAACAATCCTTCCTGCGCTTCATAATCGTGCCATCCGCCCCCTGTAATGAGAAGTGCACGAACAGGCGGCACCTCCCCGGATGTACACGAACTCCAGGCTAAAAGCATCAGCAGGAGTCCGGAAATAAGTAAGAACAGGCTTCCGTTTTTTTCAACCATCTTAGGCTCAGCTTGTTAATTAACGTATGGAACCTAAATAAACGAAAATTCCGCCGATATGCCATTTCATTTTATGAGAATATTGATGCGACTAACAATTGCCTGCTTGCAAATGGCAGTGCCTTCCGGCATTGTGTTCCTAACGAAGGTTACATCCTACAGGCCGGATCCCAATCGATGGGATCAAACATTCCTCTACAGGAATAAGCAGGCATAAGTATGTTTATTTTTTCCCCGCATAGCGAAATGGAGATTCATCTGATTGAAGGGGATAATGAGCAGGCTCTCTATAATATCAGTGTGGAAGATGCCACCAGGATATCTGGTAATAGTCTCTTTGTGCTCAATTCAATTCTGCAATACTTCTCAGGCAGATAATGGTATGATTCGCCCCATGCCATTAAATAGTTAATGACAACCTTCTCTTTATATAAAAAATTTAAGTGCAAACCCTTTTTCCACAAACATACCTGTCGCTCTCAAAAGAGTACTCCTATCTTTTACTTTTTTTGACTGACATCTATCAAGACAGGAAAAAATCAACGGAAAAAACCGCTTTTCTATAATAAATAATAATAGTCCAATTATTTTCCCTTTATACTTAAAATATATTGACAATTATTAATTGCTCATTGAAATTTTAGGGGTATTCTAATTATAACCAAACTTTATTCAAATGAATGAGATTATAAAATCAGCTCTTTCCATTGTGACCCTGGGTCTGTTTGCAACCCTGTGACGGGCAGCTGGGTTTGGGGCGGTGGCTGGTTAGATGAACTCGGCTTTTACGATTTCGCCGGATCCACCTTGGTTCACGGTGTGGGTGCCGCCGCCGGACTGGCCTGTGTTATTTTGCTGGGTGCCAGATCCGGAAAGTTTGTAAATGGTAAAATCATCGGAATTCCTGCGCACAACATTCCTCTTGCAACGGTTGGTGTATTTTTGCTTTGGATCGGCTAGTTCGGATTTAATGGCGGTTCGGTTCTGAGTGCTGATCCGGCCGGAGTCTCATATGTCTTCGTGACCACGGCGATTTCCGCATGCTCCGGTGCACTTGCTTCGATGATTACTACCCAGCTTGTCATGAAGAGCCTGGACGCCCCGATGGCATTAAACGGAATTCTTGCCGGACTGGTGGGAATAACCGCAGGTGCCGATGTGGTTTCGGTGATGGGGGCTGCTACGATTGGCACAATTGCCGGAGTGCTTGTCGTTTTCTCGATTCTGATGTTTGATAAGCTAAAAATTGACGATCCCGTTGGCGCCGGATCGGCCGGAAATGATCTCTACTTTGAATTGGGACTCGGGTTGGGCATGGCGGATCTGTTTGTCGGAGCCGGTGACGGCTGGCACTCCAGTGACGGAGAGTTTGCAGTAGTAAATGTCGGATTGGGAGTCAGCAAAGAGATACCGATTACAGATACCTTCTCGATTCCATTGAGTGGTGCTGTTGTTTTAAACCCCCATACCGAACAGTTTTATATTGTTGTTGGAGTTTCCTTTTGATTTTTTAGAGAGACACGGTGATTGGGTGCCATTCTTTTATTAGAAGGGTGGATGAATAAAAAGATGGCCGATCATCGTTCAGTCTGCTACTACAAATCAAAAGGCATCAGCGAGGCGGATCTGCGGTTATATCCGATATTATTTTGCTATAGGTTATCTTTAACCATCTTTAAATCGCACCTTTGTCCATGTTGATGGGATATCCTGATGACTGCCTGGTATTATTTCTGTGCGTTCGGATCCGGAATTTATATCAATATAGCAAACCTCAAAATGGATCCCCCACGCCTCTTCCGTGCCGGGAGAGTGTCTGAATTGTTCATGCGGTATTCCTATCATATGAATTTTCTCTCCGGAAGGTGTTTCATATAAATTCCCGGCCCGAAAGGCATCTCACACTCCGGATCAAAATCCCCTCCGCCGAGATTTTTTCAGCTCTTTCTCTCTTCCGGACAAGCCTAAAGCTGCAGGCCACCACCTCTCCCCTGCTTTCAGACGTATCTCACCTCCATGGTTTGCACGATGGAGGTGATCATCCTCAACGGCCATGAGACGTACCCAACTGCTGATAAGGGCAGACATAAGGCCCCTATTCCGAGAACCCCTCCGAACAGGCCTCTCTCGTTACAGGGAGATGGTTTGACCTGTCAAGGATTCCCTCTCATTCAACGGCAGGTGACTACTTCTCAATCTCCATCTCCAGTGCACGCTTCATCCTCTTAAGAAGCTCCGGCTCCTCGCTGGCGATGTTATGCAACTCCGCCGGGTCTGTATTGAGGTTAAAAAGCTGATCCTCAGGATGAAAACCGGTATATATATCCGTCCCCCAGGGTACCTGTTCAGGGCCGCCGTGAGGCTGGATATACTTATAACCATCCTGATGCACATAGGAGAGTACATCCTGAATAGCCTGAAGAACAATTCCCTCCCTGCCGTGCGGATCATCTCCCATTAGCGCAGGCCAGTGGTTTTCACTGTCTGTCGCATCCTCCTCACTGAAAGGCTGACGATGCCATGCGGCAAATGAAGCCAGAAAGTCCACCTGGCTGATCAGTGCATCCGACTCTGTTCCTGCCTTGACTACCCCGGGCCACCGCACGAGTAACGGAACCCTTGTTCCCGCTTCCAGAGCACTGTACTTGCCCCCTCTCAACCCGCCAAAGGGGTCATGATCTCCCAGCTTCTCATTCGCATCGTCCACGTACCCGTCATCCAGAACAGGGCCGTTATCGGAAGAGAAGAGAATCAGAGTTTCATCAGCCAGACCCCGCTCCTCAAGGGCCTCCATCAGAGCGCCCACCTGCCAGTCCAGCTGCGCCATCATATCTCCGCGCGGGCCAAACGGGGTGACTCCTTCAAACCGTTCATGAACAATCCGCGGGACATGGATATCCACCGGCGAATAGTAGATAAAGAAAGGTTTGTCCGAATTTTCATCCATAAAGTTAATCGCCTTATCGACTAAAATATCGGCAATATCCTCATCCCGCCAGAGGGCCGATTCACCACCTTTCATATAGCCGATCCTGCTGATTCCGTTGGTAATCGTCATATCGTGTCCATGAGAGTAGAGCATCTTCAGCTGCTCCGGATGCTCCCTGCCGGTGGGCCGGTCACTGATATTTTCACGGTAACTGATCTCAATTGGATCCTCCGGATCCAGATTCACCACATAATGATTCTCCACAAAAACGGTAGGAACACGGTCGTTGGTAGCGGGAATCAGCCAGGCGTAATCAAATCCGGCCTCCAGAGGGACCGGAGTGATCTCCCCATTATAATCCGTTCCCCCTTCGCCGCCCAGCCCGAGGTGCCACTTCCCGATGACCGATGTTCGGTAGCCTGCCCGCTGCATGATAAGCGGGAGAGTGTCCCGGCCGGGTTCTATCAGAGATGGTGCCACCCCGCTGGCCACACCCGTTCCCGGTTTTCTCCAGGGATACTCACCTGTGAGCAGGGAGTAGCGGCTGGGTGTACAGGTCGCTGATGCCGCATAAGCATTGGTGAAAAGCAACCCTTCATCCGCCAGCTTGTCGATGTTCGGAGTTTCAATTTTACCGCCATAGGCGCCGACATCCCCATAACCCACATCATCTGTATAGATGAGTATGACGTTGGGGGTCCGGTTGTCTGGAGAACGGAGCTCACCCGATTCATTGCGATTCCCGGCATGTGCATTCTCATTCTCCTGGCCAGAGGAGCAGGAGAGCATGAAGAGCGAAAGAGTGAGCAGGACGACGGATGGAGAAAATGAAGAGATGAAGCTTTTTGCAGGTTGCATAATGGGCCATTGGTTAATGGATATTGATCAATTTCGTGTAGTCGGCTTATATCGTTCGTGCACTTACCGAGCTGACTTTATATAATAGTTTTCTTTGGAGCTATTGTCACGCCAGATCTGCTCAACGGCCTTGCCAGCTACGATGCCCAGATCTGGAAAAATTACCTCATCAGACGAATCAGTCATGGTTGTATGAAGTTGATTGAACCGCGGGGCATAGGATCTTCAAACAGCAGCACACATTCTGTCCGGGTTATAGAGTTTCGAGTATACCCTTCTGCATCTGAAGGTTCGTTGTCAGAGCCATAGCTGGCCTGCTGATTCGGCGCCAACATCTCTACCTCTCCGACCGTCTTATCATACCATCTATCGACACAATTTCCCGTACCCCCCGCTCATTGAATCCATCGGTGGAAGTCAGCGCGGTAACTGTTGAATCGTTTTTTACAAAAAGAGAGCCCCACAGCGCTACACTGGAGCTGTCCATCGGAAATGGCTCAGGCATCAGAGAAAAGCTTTCTGCATTCTCGTTTCCGACTGCCACGGCCATGGTGGAACGCGACCACTCCACCTCCCGGCCTTTTGTTGTCTGAAATGATAGAATGGTCTCTCCTCCCGGAAGCTGGACAAGAAAGGGAGCACCGCCATATTCATCTTCTTCAAGCTGATCCTCTTCTTTCAGTGCTCTCCATCGCTGAGCGGTATCCCCGCCGACGTACCCACTTCCCAGATCATCCACCGACCCAAAACCGATGATGGCAGGTTTGAATTCGTTGCCATGCATTCCATTATCTTCGATGGCGACAGCTACCCTACCGCTCTCCTTCAGGATGACCGGTACCGGCAT
>CALKWT010000130.1 GCA_938003885.1 uncultured Balneolaceae bacterium
GTGAGGGATGGGAGTTCGAATGTGGCAGCCGAAATGGTTGTGGAGATTCGTTTTAAAGAAGGGGACCTGCTTCTGATTACCAACTTGAAATCTTCTGAAGTTTGAGCTCTTCACTGACGCCGTTTGACTGGCTGTTCATCTCGGTCTATTTTGGGGCCCTCATCTGGCTCGGCTGGAAGAAGCGTTCGGGGGGTGATTCAGAAGAGGAGTTCTTGCTGAGCGGTCGAAAAATCAGCCTCCCCGCCTTTGTCGCTACACTGGTAGCCACATGGTATGGCGGCATCCTGGGGGTTGGAGAGTGGAGTTACCAGTTCGGAATCTCACAGTGGCTGATACTGGGAATCCCTTTTTACGTTTTTTCAGCACTGTTTGCGGTATTTCTTGCCGGTAAAATACGATTGAACAAGGCGCTTACCATCCCTGAAGCGATCTCAAACGCCTATAACAAGAGGGCAGGGCGAATCAGTGCCCTTCCTATTTTTATTTTGGTCAGCCCGGCGCCCTACATTTTGATGCTGGCTCTTATTATCCAGTTTATCATCGGCGGTGATGCCCCCTTCATGTTCTATGCTTTTCTGGTGGCACTCTTCTCCGTTGTCTACATCACAATTGGCGGTTTCTCTGCCGTTGTAAGAACCGATATCCTGCAGCTGACACTGATGTTTGGCGGCTTTATCCTCCTGCTGGCGTTTGCCATGAAGGAGTTTGGTGGATTCGGTACTCTCTTCGCCAGCCTCCCGGAAGGACATCTCGATATTACAGGGGGCAATTCACTCCAATATATACTGGTCTGGTTCTTCATCGCCTTGTGGACCTTCGTCGACCCCAGCTTTCATCAGAGGGCAGCAGCTGCAAAAACACCCGAGACAGCCCGGAAAGGGATCTTCGTGTCGATCGGCTTCTGGATGCTCTTCGACTTTCTCACCTGCTTCTGCGGCCTCTAC
Source organism: uncultured Balneolaceae bacterium (assembly GCA_938003885.1). Taxonomy (GTDB): domain Bacteria; phylum Bacteroidota; class Rhodothermia; order Balneolales; family Balneolaceae; genus Rhodohalobacter. The sequence goes on from CALKWT010000130.1 coordinate 945, forward strand.
GCTTTTGCCATTCTGGGAAGCGGCCTGGAACAACCGGTGATGGCTTATCCGGTTCTTGCCGATCAGATTTTACCGGTAGGTCTAAAGGGAATTTTTATCCTCGCACTCTTTGCCACCATCATGAGTACGCTCGACAATTATCTCTTTATTTCGGGCCAGACACTCGGGCGAGACTATCTGGTGAACTATTTCCCCGATGTACCGCCCAACCGGCTTACAAGGATCAGCTTTCTGATCTCCGCCCTCATCGGGATACTCCTCATCCTCCTCTATCCGAGCGTTATTGACCTCTGGTATATCATCGGTTCGGTCTTTATACCCGGACTTCTTTTTCCTGTACTCGGGATCTATATCGAACGCTTCAGGATCTCCTCTTCCATGGTGATGGGGTCCATTGTCGGCTGTACAGCGATCTCTCTTGGATGGCTCATTCTCGGAACGGTAACTGCTGCGAACGATGCCACTCTTCCCTATCTGGGGATTGAACCGTTCTATCCGGGGCTGTTCGCAGCGATCCTGATTTGGGGGTACAGTAAAATGACGGAGAAGAGAAGGGCGTTGCAACAGTAACACCGCTGCCGGTTAAGTGGCAGAGAGTCCGTCGGGGCAGTCACAGCGGAGAGCTCTGATGAAGCTGCGGGGATCAGACAGACTTCAGAATATGCCCCAGGTTCAGCTTGTGAACAGGAATCAGATACTTCTTCGAAAAGACATCTTTATGAATTCCCAGCAGGCCGGTCCCCCTGAAATCAACCAGGCAGTAGGCCCCTTCCTGACTTACCACCTCACCGATTCCGTAATACTCCGGAGAAGGGCCGTAATAGACCAGGTCGCCCATCTGGAGTCTGTTTTCGGATCGCCGGTGATAAGGGTAGATCACCGGGAGCAGATCAAACCGATAAGATAATCGTCTGTTCTTTGTTGACATTATACAGAATGCTTAAATGTAATTTTACGACTTGTTTCTCCCAGATCCTCAATTTCTACACGCAAAATATCCTCCGGAAGGAGCTCTAAAATACGCTCTGGCCACTCGATAATGCAAATTCCATCGCCATATAAATAATCCTCCACTCCTATCTCAAGCGCTTCGCTATGGTGCTCAAGGCGATAGCAGTCCATGTGATAGACAGAAACATCCCCCTCATACTCATTAATGATGGTGAATGTGGGAGAATCGACCTCTTCTGAAGCGATCCCGAAGGCCTGAACAAAACCTCGTGTAAAGTGGGTCTTGCCGGAACCGAGGTTCCCAAAGAGGCAGACAATATCCCCGGGTTTTACAGTTTTTGCAAACTTCCGGGCGATCTCCTCCGTCTCCTTTACACTATGGCTGATCTCTTCTCTCATCATGGGCGGGGTTTCAATACAGCAACCGGAAGAATCATCTCTTCCATGGAGGCACCCCCATGCTGAAACGTATCGCGGTAACGGTTCTGAAATCTGTTGTAGTTGTTCGGGTAAACAAAGAAATAGTCCTCTTTGGCGATGATGTAACTGTTTGCAGGCGGCTCAACAGGGAGCTGGTAGGCTTCAGGTTTGTCTATAAAAATGGCGGCACTCTCCTGGGCCTTAAGATTCCGGCCATACTTATACCGCAGGTTGGTGGCAGCCTCCCGGTCGCCAAACACCTTCGTATCCCTCAGCGCACGCACCGAACCGTGGTCTGTTGAAACAACAATCGTCACATCCTCATCGGCCAGTTCCCGGAGCATCTTATAGAGGGTTGAATGGGGAAACCACGCCTCCGTAAGGGCGCGGAAAGCGGAGACATCGGGAGTCAGCTGCTTGAGGACTTCCGAATCGGAACGGCTATGCACCAGGGTATCCACAAAATTGTAAATAATGGTGGTAAGGGGCGTCTGAAGGTAGTTCGACATCTTGCCCAGCATCCGGTTTCCCTCATCCGGCTGAATGATTTTCTCATATTTCACCTGGTCGGGCAGCCCGTACCGTCGCAGATTCTTTTCCAGCAGCGCCTTTTCATGTTTGTTCAGCGAGGTTTCATCCTGGCCGGTTTCCCACAAGCCGGGATACCTTCGTTTGATTTCCAGGGGGAAAAGTCCTGCATAAATAGCGTTGCGCGAATAGGGCGTGGCGGTGGGCAGGATCGAATAGTAGAAATCGGTCTCAATTGTGAAATGGTCGATCAGCGCATTCTGAAAAAGGATCCACTGATCATACCGCATGCAGTCAATCAGAAAGAACACCACAGTCTCCCCTTCATCCAGATAGGGAAACACTTTCCGTTTCAGAAGGTCGGGGCTCAGTATTGGATGAATATCCGGATCACGGACAAGCCAGCTGCGGTATTCATGCTCTATAAATTTCCCGAACGCCTGATTTGCCTGCTGAAACTGATCCTGCAGTACCTGACGCAGGCCATCATCTCCCGACTCCAGGTTCAGATCCCAGTGCGTAAGGGTTTTATACACTTCAATCCACTCATCCCAGTCGGTCTGAACAGAAAATTTGGAAGAGAGTTCGTTAAAACTCTTCAGATAGCTCTGAGCCGCTTTTTCATGCTGGATCCGCTGCTTGTCCAAAATCCGTTTAATGGTGAGCAGAATCTGATTCGGATTGACCGGCTTGATGAGGTAATCAGCAATTTTATTGCCAATCGCATCTTCCATGATCGACTCCTCTTCGCTCTTGGTGATCATCACCACCGGCAGTGAGGGCTGATGCTGCTGAATCTGTTCCAGCGTCTCTATACCATCCATGCCCGGCATCTGTTCATCCAGAAATACCAGATCAAATATCTGACTTTTAATCAGGGAGACGGCGTCCTCTCCGTTGGTAACCGGGACAACTTCAAAGCCTTTTCCCTCCAAAAAAATGATGTACGACTTTAACTGGTCGATTTCATCATCCGCCCATAAAATTTTATTCGCCATGAAAGAATCTGTTTTTTATTCCTGTATGCGCCTCAAAAAGCTGAAGTTGCTGGTACCCGATCCTGGCAGGGTTGTTTCAAGATACTCTTAAAATAAGAATTGCCTGTCAGGTTAAAAACCGGCAAGATCCATTTGGGGTCTATAACGTCACGAGAGGGCGGATATTCTCAAGCCGTTTCTCCCCAATCCCCCTGATCTCAATAAGCTGATCGATGGAGGTGAACCGGCCGTTCTGTACCCTCCATTCAAGGATCCGGCCGGCATAAGCGGGGCCGATGCCTGGAAGCTGCTGCAGCTCCTCAGCTGTAGCGGTGTTGATGTTAATTAGGGTTGAGGTTCCCGCAGCCGCCTCCGGACTCTCTTCACGGTTTTCAGACGACCCGGATTCCTCCGAGGAGGTGGTATCGGCAAACTCTCCGGCAAGCCGTGCGCCGGATGTTCTTTCGTCCGAATTCCCCCAATCTGGTGATCCCTCTCTGTTCCTGCCTCCACTGGCTGGCTGCTGCCCTTGTCCCGGCATTGAGGAAACGATCCCGCTCTCCGATACTTCAGCTATGGCTGGCTCATTACCGGGAACGGCAGGGTCGTATCTCGCCAGAATCTCCCTCCTCTGCTCTTCCGAAGCCCGACTCTTCTCACGAAAGAGCATCTCCAGCCGCTCATACTCCTCCTCACTGTAATTCAGGGGAGGCTCGTAAAGTAGTGTGGCGGTACTCAGGATCGCAAAGAGCCCCATGAGAATGGTGATTGAGATGCGCTCATTTTTTGATATCTCCAGCCGTTCCAAAAAAAAGTAGAGTTTCCGTTTCATCAGTTTCGCCTTACTTTACCGGTAGTTTGTAGATGCGGCCTCCACCTCTTCTCTCCCGACCTTCTTGACGTGCAGAAAGGAGGATGCCCACAGAGACTGGAAACTGAATTAGTTGAAACCTTACATTGAGAATGGAAAAAGCGTTCACGCAAATCGACCGGCAAAAAGTAGCCTGGCAGAAGATCGGAAAGGGCCGGCCGCTGCTCCTGCTCCACGGCTGGGGTAGCTCATCGGATGTGATGAGGCGCCTGGCAGAGCAACTAGCCACTGTCCGAACCTGTTACCTGATCGATTTCCCCGGATTCGGAGCGAGCCCGGAGCCTGAAGAGGGATGGAGTGTAGGAGATTATGCAGAACTCACCTCCCGTTTTATCAGTGAAATGCTGCCGGATGAGGAGCCCGTCGATATTCTTGCACACTCTTATGGCGGACGCGTCTCGATTAAGCTTCTCTCTGATGATCAGAACCCTGTCAGGGAGCGGGTCGGCAAGGTGATTTTCACAGGAGCTGCCGGGCTGAAGCCGAAGCGTAGCCTCTCCTTCTATGTGAGAAAGTATACAGCGAAAACCTTGAAAGCTCCCTTTCTGCTTCTACCCGGCTCACTACGGGGAAAAGGCCTGGACCGGTTGCGAAAAACCTCCATCTGGAAGAAGCTGGGTTCCGGGGAATACCGCCAATTAAGCGGAGTGATGCGGGAGACATTTGTAAAAAGTGTGACGGAATATCTGGAAGAGGATGTCGCTAAAATCGGTCACGAAATTTTACTGATATGGGGAGAAAACGACACAGCAACCCCGCTGGAACAGGGAGAGCGGATGGACAAGCTGCTCAAAAAGAGTGCCCTTGTGACCATTTCAGGGGCAGGACACTACACATTTTTGGACAACCCGGTGCAGTTCACAGCCATTGTGAAGTCTTATCTGACCTCCTGAGAGACGGGTAAGAAAAGAGTACTGCCATAAAAGAGATCCCCCTTCCCGCCCGGGGTGATCGAACGCCTGTCAAACAATCAGCTTATAACTGGTGCAGGCCCCCTCTTCTTTGCCGTTCTTTTCACAATCCTCTTTCTTCTCAAAACCCTGGCGGGAGAACTTGAGGATCTCACCATCTTTGTTTGTGCGCCGCCATCTCCATTCCCGTTTCACATCCTGGTAAATTTCACATTTAGGCATAATCGTTGACTGATAAATAATTTATAGAAATTCAGCTTTTCAATCGGTTTGCAAAATCAAACCCTCTCTCTATATCCCCATTTTTCTATCCAAAATCAAGGTTTCTGCTGATTTAGATCGGATATCCAGGCCCTCGATTCAAAAGGTTTGAGACAACGGCGGCGGTATGCGGGGATCTTTTGCCCCAATTTTATTCTCAAAACCCTCTCATCCGGGTTGTCTCTCCCCGGCAACAGAACAGAGGGGTCCCTCGTTCAGAGAGAGGCTTTGGGGCGTTCCCCCTGCTCTCCGGAAGTAGGGGTAACAGCAGAGCCATTGGCCGGTCTGTTCGCAACGGCCTGCCGGCCCTCTGCAGCCGGTCAACGTTCATAAGACGCTTCTGCCACCGGTTTTGAAACTCAGGAAAAGAGCCTCTCTGCATTCAGCAGAAGGTGATGCAGATGAGATTCAATGGTGTCAAACGGGCGGTACCCTTTCGACATGAGGCCAAACTCCTCTCCTATTTGGATCAGCAGGGAAGGAAAAACTCCGGCCCCTTTCCCCCGGCACCACTCAAAGTTTTCCCTTGTCTTCTTTTCCGCCTCTTTAGATTTCATCAGATTTTCAAAGTCCTCTTCTGAAATAGTGAAATCATGGATCAGCTCCTTCAAGACCGACAGCTCTTTGATATCTCCACCCTCTTCAAAAAGCTTCGCCTGCAGTTTGCCGGCAAACTCAACAGAACGGCCGGGATCTGTTTCGTTCACGATCTTCTGGGCCAGGGCGGGTGGCAGGGAGTCCAACACATAACTTCCCTCTTCAATAAGCAGCTTAAAAGGTTCACCGAACTTCTTCTTGGTCACCTCCTCCACCCTCTTCACCTCCTCCATGAGGCCGGGGTATCCTTCACTGATCGATTCCGCATTCTCATCCATCGCAAGCCCGCCCGGGAGAGCTGTTACGGGCAATCTCCCTTCAAAACGCTTCTCGATTTTCTCGATGACCGGATGAAACCCAAAACACCACCGGCAAAGCGGGTCGTAGACGTAAAACAGTTGAATAGATAGTTTGTTCATATCCCCTTGCACCTTCTTTTAGCTAACATTTTAAGAATTCAACACACTGTCGACGATCATCTGGGCGTGCCGGAGCTGGTCAGGAGTGACGGTATGGCCCATTCCGGGATATATTTTCTTGGTCACATCCGCTCCCAGTTTCTCCATGACGGCAGCACTCTCATGCACCCTCTCCACGGGGATGTGAGAATCAATATCCGAGCACCCGACAAAGTAAGGCGTCCCTTTCAGGTCACCCGTATAGTTCTCTGCAATCACCTTCTCGCCGATCAGGCCGCCGCTGAATGCAACAAGGCCTCCATATCGTGCAGGATGCCGGGCTACATATTCCGAAGAAAGGCATGCCCCCTGCGAGAAGCCGAGAAGAATAATTTTCTCTTTTGGGACACCACGCTCATTCAGATCTTCAATGATATCGAAGATCGCCTGCAGTCCTGAAGAGATTCCCGGTTCATTCTGCTCTGTCGACATCAAAAAAGAGTATGGGTACCAGGTGTAGCCATTTGCCTGAGGAGCTGCAAAATGCATATTTTCTGTATTGTCCAGTTCACTAACCAGGGTCAGGATGCTATCGGCACTCGCCCCGCGCCCATGCACAAGTATCATCGCTGCATCAGCATATTCCGGCTCCTTTCCGGTCACAATCGTTTTTTCCTGCTGATGAGGCCCTTGTATTGGATGGTCACTGTTAGCTATATACATTCTGTGAAGATCTCCTCCGTTTTATTTTAGTAATGGGGTATTCGCTTCGTACTAATTTCGTGCTTAAAGTTTCCTGAACTCTTACTTCATGGCCAGGAACTCCGCAGAAAGTTTACAACCTGTATGAAACACTCATACGAAGTAAGAACGTGATGGTTGCCGGAACTGTTCCCGGGCAGCCGCCTGACATACCCATATAAGTAAGATATTATTTTAGTCCAATTCAAGGACGCACTCTACTGCTTATTTGTACTTTACGTTGATTCACTGAAGCCCTACTTTAAGTGAGGACAGATCTTAACACAAAGATGAAACATAGATATGGATGAACAAAACTCACGAAAGCTGGCAATCCTGATCGATGCAGATAATGCACAACCGGCAATAACAGAGAATTTAATGGCTGAAATTGCAAAATATGGAACAGCCAATGTAAAACGTATTTATGGGGATTGGACGCAGCCGCAGCTACGGAGCTGGAAGGAGCTGTTGCTGGAGTATTCCATTCAGCCGATCCAGCAGTTTGGCTACACCAGGGGAAGAAACGCGACCGACAGTGCCCTCATCATTGATGCGATGGACCTGCTCTACACCGGCCGCTTCGACGGATTCTGCCTTGTATCGAGTGATAGTGACTTTACCAAGCTTGCCGCCAGGATCCGTGAGTCGGGCCTGGTTGTCTACGGGTTTGGAGAAAAAAAGACACCCGATCCATTTGTTGCAGCGTGCGACAAGTTTATCTACACGGAAGTGTTGGTGGAAACCGATATAGAAAAATCAGAACGAAAGAGAAGGCCAAGTCAGGATTTAAAGCAGGACACCAAGCTGGTAAACTTGGTCAGAAATGCGATTGAGGCCTCCTCCGATGATAGCGGATGGGCCCATCTGGCGCCGGTCGGAAGCTACATCGCTAAACAGAGCCCCGGGTTTGACCCGCGGAATTATGGGTATACAAAACTGGGAGAGCTGCTTCAGGCGATGAAACTTTTCGAATTTGAAGAACGGCCCACAGGAAGCGGACAGTCAAAATCGATCTATATCAAGGATAAGAGAAAGTAGCTATCGCACCTGCAAAACAACAGGTTATGGCTCCACATTGAATTTTGAAAAGAAGAAAGGTTGTATTGAATCAATAAAACGCTTATTTTTCAAGTCTGATTCTTTTTTGCACCCGTAGCTCAACTGGATAGAGTACCTGACTACGAATCAGGCGGTTACAGGTTCGAATCCTGTCGGGTGTACTTTTCCTTATTGATTAACTTACCATTGCAATTTGGTATGCGCCCGTAGCTCAACCGGATAGAGCGTCTGACTTCGGATCAGAAGGTTGAGGGTTCGAATCCTTCCGGGCGTACCACTACTTAAGCCCATGAATCACAATGATTTATGGGCTTTTTTATTTTGTGTTTTTCTCAATAATTTTATATATGAAATCGAAATTTGGGTAACATTTGGGTAACAGAATACCGCGCGTGTTTTCGCTTTTGTACCCAAATTATGGTGATTAGAAATTTGGATGCTGAGTGTTTCTTGTGCGAGGAATCACAAATTTACACTTATGATGAGCGGGCTTATCCGGTGAAAATTCAGAACAGATTATAGGGGGTTAGGCCATTACAAAACACCCATCGAATGTGTAACTTAACCGAAACTCTCTACTTTTAAGTGGTCCGAAAAATAGGGAAGCTTACATACCAGTAGGACAAAAAAAGGAACCTTAATAGTTACTTATAATCACCTACACTTGTTAGCTGGTTTGGCTCCGGAAGTTCTCCAATTTTTGAAGGGCGCTAATGATGTAACGACTAATCTTATAGATTACTTTTCAGAGATTCAGTTTTAATACTTTATTGTTGAATATTATCAACAAAAAGCGTAAAATTGTTGAAAGTATTCAACGATATGAAAACAAAAAAGCAAAAAATATTCCCTCAGCACCGTAAGATCTTAGATCAGCTTGGTGAAAATATTAAGCTCGCCCGGAAGCGTCGTAAGCTTACCACTACACAAGTGGCTGAACGTGCTAACATCGACCGGACCACGCTGTATTACATAGAGCAAGGTAAACCTTCGGTTTCCATTGGTAACTATTTTAATGTGCTAAGAGCCCTCAATTTGCACGAAGACTTTCTGAAGTTAGCTGCTGATGATGAGTTTGGCCGTAAACTGCAAGATTTGGATCTTTAGTAATGGCTCCAAATAAAACAGATATCATTGTATATGCGCATTGGCAGGGAATGCCTGATCCGATTAGGATGGGTACGCTTAGTGCCCAAGAGGCTAGAGGCCATTTAACCTGGAGTTTTGCCTATGATAAGGGTTGGTTAAAGACTCAATCTCAACAGGAATTAGATCCGGATCTCCAATGGGTGGGCGGCCCACAGTATTCCCCGGATAAGCCCAACTTCGGAGTTTTCTTAGATTCCATGCCTGATCGCTGGGGAAAAACATTAATGCAAAGAAGAGAAGCTATTCTGAATGAGGAAGGGGAAAGAAAAAGATTAACGGATGTTGATTACTTATTAGGTGTGAATGACCTGACAAGAATGGGTGGTCTGCGTTTTAAATTAGAAGAAGACGGTCCCTTTCTTGATGATAATGATGAAAAGGGGGTCCCTCCGCTTGCAGCACTAAGAGAGCTTCAATATGCTGCTGATGTAGTAGAATCAGACGAGGATTCTGATGCGGTTAGGGAATGGATCATGTTCTTATTGGCTCCCGGATCATCATTAGGCGGGGCAAGACCAAAAGCTTCTGTATCCGATGAAGAGGGGAATTTATGGATAGCAAAGTTTCCCTCCAGACAAGATGATATGGATAAAGGTGCTTGGGAATATCTTGCGTGGGAGCTTGCTCAGGATGCAGGGATTGTAGTTCCAGAAGCTGAATTGATGAAAGTCGCTGGTAAATATCACACGTTTCTTTCGAAGCGGTTCGATAGGCAAGGTGCGGAGCGTATTCATTTTGCTTCAGCCATGACAATGACTGGGCGTTTTGAAGGCGAAGAAAGAGAACCACCAAGTTACCTGGAGTTGGCAGAATTCATACAGTTTTACGGAGCATCGCCAGATGAGGACTTGCAACAACTGTGGAGAAGAATAGTATTCAATATTGCGATATCCAATACGGATGACCATATGCGAAATCACGGTTTTATTATTACGGAGGAAGGATGGCGATTATCCCCTGCTTATGATATGAATCCATCCATTTACAAGGCCGGTCTCGCTCTAAACATTGATTTAGAATTGAATGCGTTGGACTATGATCTCGCTC
>CALKWT010000131.1 GCA_938003885.1 uncultured Balneolaceae bacterium
TCTCTTCACTTGGCTTTGTATTTCTCTTCATGTTTTTTGTGTTTCAATCGCTGATGAGAGGGATTGGAAATGTGCTGTTGCCGATGTATATCGTGATCGGTACGGTATTTTTAAACCTGGTACTGGATCCGCTGTTTATTTTCGGTTTCGGTCCGATACCTCCGTCCGGGGTGGCAGGTGCAGCGGTTGCCAGTGTTATTACACAGGGAATTTCCGCTGCTGTGGGTATCTGGATACTCTTCAAGGGAGAGAGGGGGATCAAAATCAGCTGGAACGAGATGCGGCTCAACTGGGATTGGATCAAAAGGCTGTTCAGGCTCGGCCTACCTGCCAGTATGGAACAATCCGCAAGAGCCGCTGCGATGACGATGATGGTCATTATTGTAGCAAGCTTCGGGAGTGAGATCGTAGCTGCGTATGGTGTCGGTACCCGAATGCTGAGCCTGATAGTTGTACCGGCTCTCGGCCTCTCCATAGGGACCACGACCCTTGTGGGGCAGAATATCGGTGCAGGCCAGATCAAGCGTGCAGAAAAAGTTGCCAACCTGAGTAACAAAATTGCTTTTTACGGACTGACCCTGGTGGGCCTGATCATGTTCCTGATTGCCGAGCCCCTCACTACGCTATTTATACCAAATGATCCCCAGGTAATCAAAGATGGCACTCTCTTTATTAAGATCATGGCCCCTGCTTTTGGATTGATGGGCGTGCAACAGGTATTAAACGGAACATTTAACGGGGCAGGCTTTACAAAAGCATCCATGTTAATCTCGATCTTAGGCTTATGGATTATTCGCTTTCCGCTCGCCTATATTCTCTCATACAACACCTCGCTTGAACATATCGGAATCTGGATGGCGTTTCCTATCTCCAATCTTGTGGCTGCAATTGTGGCTTTTACGTACTATAAGCTCGGTCATTGGAAAAAAAGGGTAATCATGTATAGACATGATCGTACAGTACATTAAAGGCAGGATCACTCTTTACGCCAGGCATCTTTCCTCATTCAGGCATACCGGCCAGTCAGATTGGGTTGAATTAACCAGTTTGCAGACTCCGGGTGCTTTACCGTACCTTTAAGTATGTTTTTACAAAGATATTTTTCCACTACCGGCCTGTTACTTGGAACACTTTTCTTTGCCCTCTCCATGAGTCCTACTCTGTTACCCAGGACGAATGTGATACAGGGATTGATATCAGGCCTTGCAATGGCATCCGGGTATGGGGTTGGTGTTTTTGGGATCTGGTTCTGGTCCTATTTGCAGCTACCGATGCCAGGCCACTACTATCAGCGGAGAATGCAGCAGATTGCTGCAGGTATTTTTTTCATCACTGCAGTCATCTTCTTATGGCGGGCCAGCGGCTGGCAAAACTCCCTGAGAGAGTTGATGGGCCTGGAACAGGGCCCGGGCGTGCAGCCTATCGTGATTGGAGTGGTGGCAGTGCTGGTTTTTTTAGGAGTGCTACTGCTTGCTCGTCTGTTTAGTCTCACCTTTAAAGCAGTATCGCGTCAGCTGCAGAAGTTAGTACCCAAGAGGGTTTCCTGGGTTATGGGGCTTATCGCTTCCTTTTTCCTGTTCTGGTCAGTCATTGATGGCGTCTTTTTCTCATTTATTCTGGAGACTGCCGACCGAACCTATCAGCAGATAGATGCCGCCCTGGAGCCTGAATTTGATCCACCCTCCAATCCGCTGAAATCAGGCAGCAGAGCCTCTCTGCTTTCGTGGGAAGATATGGGCAGGCAGGGCAGGCGTTTCCTCTCTAGCGGCCCCTCAGCCAGCGACATTGCTCAATTTCTTGGTGAGGAGGCCAAAGAGCCCATCCGTGTATACGCGGGAATGAACAGTGCAGAAACCATGGAAGAAAGAGCTGACCTTGCTCTGCGCGAGTTGATACGGACCGATGCTTTTTCCCGCAAGATTCTGGTACTGATCACCCCCACCGGAACGGGCTGGATCGACCCGGGAGGAATTGATCCCCTTGAATATCTCCACTACGGCGATATTGCCAGTGTTGCAGCTCAATATTCCTATCTGCCCAGCCCTCTGGCGCTGCTTCTGGAGGAAGAGTATGGAGAGGGGATGGCGCAGGCACTTTTTGAAAAAGTGTACGGTTACTGGACAACTCTGTCGCCGGATTCCCGGCCTCGTCTCTACCTTCACGGTTTGAGCCTGGGTGCCATGAACTCCGATAAATCATTCGATCTGTATGATATCATTGCGGATCCGTTTGATGGAGCCTTGTGGGCAGGGCCTCCTTTTCGAAAGCAGAGTTGGGTTTCATTTACCAGACAGAGAGAGCCCGGGTCTCCTGAATGGAAGCCTCGGTTCAGAGATGGGTCCGTAGTACGATTTGCCAACCAGAACGGGGGTCTCGAGACCGGGGAGGCGGAATGGGGATCTTTTCGGATTGCCTATCTGCAATATGCCAGTGACCCTGTTACATTTTTTAAGCCCAGCTCTGCCACCAACGAACCTGACTGGATGAAACCTCCGAGGGGCCCTGATGTTTCGGCCGATCTGCGATGGTACCCGATAGTAACCAGTTTGCAATTAGCAGCTGATATGGCATTTGGAATAGCACCCTCCGGATTCGGACATGAGTATTCGGCTGAACACTATCTGGGATCGTGGTATCACCTCACCGAGCCGGAAGGCTGGGATGAAGAGATGCTCGACCGCTTAAAACGGCACTTCTCGGAAAATGTGGATCCTGAGTAAAACAGTTTTGCGTCTCTTCGTAAAAACAAACGTTATTTAGGCGGCAGTCTCTCCCCCACTTTGATAAGCAGGTATCAAACAACCCAGCATGGCGATCGACAGATCGGAATTTATCTCTTACACCATACATCCAGATGTCTGATTCTACAGTAGATTGAGATCAGTGGGCAGCTTACGGTGTAGTGAAGAACTTGCAAAGACAATTAATTTGTTATTCTATTGAAACCTTTGGAAACTATTGTCGTATTGTGAGTTTCCCCTATACAAAACAGAGTGAAAATGTATCTAAGCAAAATCCCATTTTGGCCATGTTCTGACAGGCATGGCCAAATTTTATGCCCTGTGTGAAATGGAAAATTCAAAACCGGAAATATACTATCGCATATTGAATGAGGCGATGACGCTCATCAAAAAGCACGGGATTCGTTTTGTAACCATGGATTTGATTGCCGAGAATCTCGGTATTTCAAAAAAAACGATCTATGTTCATTTTAGAAACAAAAAGTCGTTGATCTCAGAAACTGTAAAAAAGCGACTGGAAGAGCAGGAGATCGCTTTTGAAGAGATTGATAGAAAAGCTAAAAATATCATTGAGACCATGGTTATGGTCATGGATTACGGAGCGAGTAAACTTGACGAAATCAATCCTATCGCTTTTGAAGAGCTGAAACGATTCTACCCCGATCTTTTCTCTTCTATGCAAAACTCAAGGAAAGAGATCAATCATCAGAATACAATCAAAATGATTGAAATCGGGAAGAAAGAAGAGCTGTTCAGAGAAGATGTACATGAAGATATTGCATCCAGACTATTTTTGGCCCAGATGGAACTTATGATGGATCATCAGGTGTTTCCGGCGATGGAGTATAGCAAGGGAGTACTATTTAAGCACATATGCATCAACTTTTTAAGGGGTATTTCGACATCTGACGGCCTCAGGGTTCTCGAAAATCTCAGCTCTCAAAAAACTTTTCAAGATAAAATCGAAAATGAACAATAATATGAAAGTCACATTCAAAGCCTGCACAACGGCTGTATTGCTCATTCTGCTGTTTTTCCCGCAGATCACGCAAGCACAGGAACAGATAAACCTGAGCCTGGAGGAAGCGATTGAATTGGCGCTGGAGCATAACCGCGAGATCAGAATAGCAAAATATGGGGTAGAAGCCGCGGAATCAGGAGTAAAAGAAGTCACAGGCGGATTTTTGCCTGAAATATCCGTAAGTGCACAGTACAATCGGAATGTTAAAAAGCCGGTGATATTCCTGGGTGGAGGATTTCCCGGAATGGAGGGAGGGCCCAGCAGTATTGAAGTAGGTTCTAACAACTCCTATCAGGCCAGTCTCAGCGCTACGATGCCTGTTTACTCAAGACAACTTTTTAAGGCGAGGGAGGCGGCCATGCTGAATCAGGAACTTTCTGAGACAGATCTGTTGCTGATTACCAATAATGTGATTGCCAATGTAAAAACAGCCTATTATTCCGCACTCTTGACTGAAGAGGTGGTAGAGATCACAGAACTTAGAGTCAGAAACGCCGAAGAGCAGTTTGAAACTACGAAAAGACTCTTCGAGGAGGGGCTGGCCACCGAATACGACCTGCTTGTAGCAGAAGTACAACTGGAGAATCTGCGGCCTGAACTTCTACAGGCTCAGGATGATGCAGAGATTACAAAGTTACAGCTGAAGCAGGTGGTGGGAATTGTAGATGCAGGGCCCGTTCATCTTTCAGATGAGCTATCGCCGGTCACATTATATGCGGCGGGCCAGGAGGAGATGTTAAATACCACTCTCCGCAATAACTTACAGCTGCAGCTCCTGGAAAACAGACTTTCCATTCTGAAGACCAATACAGAACTGGAACGTTCTGCCCTCTATCCTACACTATCTGCTTTCGGTAATTACAGCTATCAGACGGAAGATGATACGTTCAAATTTTCAGAATATGATTGGGTGAATTCAGCCGCCATTGGCCTGAGTATTCAGGTACCGATCTTTGCTGGAAATAGCAGAAGAGAACGCATCACACAAGCTGAAATCAGTATAAAGCAGGCAATGGAGGAGACCGAAATGAGCCGGGAAGCCATTGTAACTGAAGTAAGAAGTGCTTCTAATCGTCTTGAGCAGATTAAAAAACGGCTGGATGCCACGGAACAGGCACTGAAGCAGGCGGAACGGGCGTATGAACTTTCAGTGCTCCGCTTCGAAGAAGGCCTTGGCACGCAGGTAGAAATTAACGATTCAGAACTCGCCTTTGCTACCAGCCGTTTTAATCATCTTCAGGCTGAATATGACTACCAGATCGCTTTGACGACACTACAGCAACTGCAAGGGAGTCTTATCCGAGGCAGAAACAATTAACAAATCTTGTCTACTTTTAAATCAAATCTCTAGAATATATAGTTATGAATCGTTTAATCACTTTTAGTCTACTGGCTCTGATGTTCATGGTAACCCTTCAAGCCTGCGGCAGTAATGATCAATCGGAAACAGAGGTGGCCCGTGAGATACCTGTTGTAGAAGTGGTGGAAGCATCTGTAAGCGAACGTGCCATGACGGTCACGTTTAGTGGTACACTCGAACCCCTTCGGCAGACAAATGTCGGTGCCAATACACCCGGCCGTATTGAGCGCATCTTTGTAGAGGAAGGAGACCGCGTTTCAGCAGGAGATCCTCTTGTTCAAATGGAGGATAACCAACTGAGGCAAGCCAGGATTCAATTTGAAACAGCAAAACGGGAATATGAGCGCCTGGTTCCTCTGCATGCGGAAGGAGCTGTGACACAACAGCAACTCGATTTGGCTCAAACTGAGATGGAGAATGCGGAGATCACGCTGAACGTACTGGTAGAAAATACTACTCTGAGGTCTGGTTTAAATGGTATTGTTACTGAGAAATGGTTTGAGGAAAATGAGCTCTATTCGGCCTCTCCTACTGAAAGTGGTGCTCCCGGAATCGTGCAGGTGATGCAGATCAATCCGCTTCGTTTGATCATTAACGTGAATGAAACAAGGCTCTCTAATCTAGATGTGGGACAAACAGTTCGACTGACCTCCGATGCTCTTCCAGGCAGAGAGTTTCAGAGTCAGGTAAGCCGTATTTTCCCAACCGTGGATCCTGCTACCCGAACAGTCCGTGTGGAGGTCATCGTGGAGAATAATGATTCAGTATTAAGGCCCGGGATGTTCGTGCGAGCCGCTCTTCAGACTGCTGAATATGAAGAACTTTTTATTCCAAGAGAGGCGCTTTTGAGGGGGACCAGCGAAGGATCCCAGGACATTGTTTATACCATTAATGAGAATAACCAGGCGGTGCGGCAGATTGTCCAGGTTGGGATGTTTTTGGATGAATTGGTTTCCATTGAGCGTGGTATAGAGAGTGGAGATCGTGTGGTTGTTAAAGGAAAGCTGCGATTGGAGGATGGAATGGAGGTGAGAGCTGAACTCTATCAGCCTTGATCCGGGAATCCTCTTTTACAATTAATTTTTTAGCCATTTAAAAATAGATTTTCCATGAATTTACCAAAATTTGCAGTAGACAGGCCGGTGACAACAACGATGGTGTTTTTCGCCATTGTTCTTCTGGGAATCGTGTCTCTTACGAGGCTGCCAATCGACCTTTTTCCGGAAATTGAACCGCCTATCATATCGGTGATCACCTCCTACCCCGGAGCGGGCGCTGAAGATGTGGAGAGAAATGTCACTGAGGTTCTGGAGCGAACGCTCGGTACGGTCTCTGATTTAAAACAGATCACTTCTAGTTCAGAGGATAACGTTTCCCTTATCATGTTGGAATTTGATTGGGGCACGAACCTGGATGTGGCGACGAACGATGTCCGGGATCAGCTCGAAGTTGCCCGGAGTGAGTTGCCCGACAATGTCAACTTTCCGATGATCTTCAAATTTGACACCGGACTTATTCCGGTGGTCATTGGGGCGTTTACGGCAGAAGAATCCTATTTCGAATTGAGGGAACTGATTGATGACTCTGTAGGAGATGATGTGAGGCGCCTTTCGGGTGTGGGGACCGTTATTGTTGGTGGAGGCCCTGAGCGGGAGATCCATGTAGAGATAGACCCTCAAAAGCTGGAAGCCTATAATATAAGCCTGAGCGAGGTGAATCAGATTCTCATGGCGGAAAACAGTAATATCCCGCTGGGCAGGCTGGAGATGGGTCTTACGGATTACAATGTGCGTATGCCTGGTGAATTTACCAGTGTCCATGAGATGAATGATATCGTAATTACACGAATGGACGGAGAGGTCATCTACCTCAGGGATATTGCCGAAATCAAAGATACCTTTAAAAAGGTTACCCAGGAAGTACGGGTAAATGGCCAGCAGGGTGTTGTGTTTGTAGTTCAGAAACAGAGTGACGCCAATACGGTGGCGGTTGCACAAAACACACTGGAGGTGATCGAGGCCAGCGCGGAAAATCTGCCGGATGATGTCTCTTTTAACTTGCTGAGTGACGGGTCAGAATTCATCATGAACTCTGTCCGGAATATGACCAGCTCAATTATTGCCGGAGCTGTCTTCGTAGTAGTAGTGGTTTTGCTCTTTTTGAGGAGACTCCGGGCTACCTTCATTATTGCCTCGGTCATCCCTCTCTCTTTAATTGGCGCTTTTATCTATCTTGATATATCCGGTGGAAGCCTCAACATTATCACCCTCTCCTCCCTTGCCATTGCGCTGGGCCTGGTAGTGGATGATGCCATTGTGATCCTTGAAAATATTGCAACTAAAATTGAGGGTGGCAGCCGGGTGACCGAAGCCGCTATTTACGGTACCAGCGAGGTTGGCCTGGCTGTTTTTGCTACAACCATGACGATCGTTAGTGTTTTTCTGACACTGGTGTTTTTGAATCACATAGCGGGGGTTCTTTTCTCATCCCTCGGAGCGCTGGTGACCATTACAGTTATTGTTTCAACATTTGCTGCCTTGACCTTTGTACCTATGCTTTCCGCCAAATGGTTGCAGTCTAAAGAGGATCAGGAGAAGGTAGATAAAAAATATGAACGACTCACCCGGCCTTTTAAAAGGGGGCTGGATCGCTTGACACGCACCTATAAGTGGAGTCTCGTCAGGGTATTACGCTACCGGAAAACCACGGTTTTTGCTACTCTGCTAACTTTTATTAGTTCTTTGATCATTGTTCCTTTCCTGGGAACCGAGTTTATCCCCCAGACCGATAACGGTCAATTGTCTGTTGTCGTTGAATTTGACTCAGGGATCAGGCTAAGTGAGACCATGAAAACAACCATTGAATTGGAGGAGTGGTTCGAAGAAACGTATGATGAGGAGCTGTTGATCTTGCAATCTGACAGCGGTATTGAAGATGAAGGAAGTTTCATGGCCGCCTTCGGTGGTGAGGCTGGTAGTAACGTCGTGACCTTTACCATGCGGTTTGTCTCCAAGACAGAACGAGACCAGTCAATTTTCGAAATTGCGGAAGATGTCCGCCAGCACGTTGCAAGCATACCCGGTATCTATAATTATAATGTAGATGATAGCGGAGGGGGTCTTGGCGGAGGTGCACCCATTGAGATTCAGGTAAGAGGCAACGACCTGGATACTGTTATGCCATTGGCTTACGAATTGGCTTCGGACATTCGGGGCGTGCCCGGCGCCCGGGACGTGGAAGTCTCTGTTCGTCCGGAAAAACCTGAAATCGTTGTTCGGCCGGATCGTGAAAAAATTGCTCAGCTCGGGCTCAATTCATCGACCATTGCCACCTCTTTGAATGCCGCTATACAGGGAATAACCACATCGAAATATCGGGAAGGTGGTGAAGAGTATGATATTCGTGTTCAGATTCCGGAAGAGTACAGGAATTCGATAACCGAGCTGGAAAATCTTCCGATACATACCGGGTTGGGCGCAGTCGTGCCTCTTCGGGAAGTAGCTACCATTCAGGAAGAGTATACCTCTCCACAGATAGAACGAATTGATCAAGAGAGGTATGTTACAATCTCACTTGGGATCTTCGGCCGTTCTCTGGGCGAGGTGCAGACAGATATCGACGCACTGCTTGCAGGTATGAGTCTGCCCCAGAATGTGAATATCAGTTATGGAGGACAGGTTCAGGATCAGGCAGAATCTTTTGCGGATCTATTTATGCTGCTGTTGTTGAGTATCGTATTGGTCTATGTTGTGATGGCAGCTCAGTTTGAAAACTACAGGGATCCGTTTATTGTCATGTTCTCCATCCCGTTCTCATTTACAGGAGTGTTTCTTGCACTGCTGGTGACGGGAAAACCTCTCAGTATCATGGCATTTTTATCGGCAATTTTGCTCATCGGTATTGTGGTTAAAAACGCTATCGTTTTGGTAGATTATACCAATATATTGAAAGACCGCGGACTTCAGCTTCGTACGGCTATCATCGAAGGTTCCACAAACAGGTTACGGCCTGTTCTGATGACGGCAGCAACAACCATGTTGGCTATGCTGCCTCTGGCCATCAGTACCGGGGAAGGGTCAGAATCGTGGCAGCCTCTGGGAATTGCCGTGATTGGCGGGCTGTTATTCTCAACGTTGATTACGATGTATCTGGTCCCTGTTCTGTACTCATTCGTGAAAAAAGAGAAAGTACAGTTTTAAACACGTCAATCTGATATCCTGTACTTTTAAACAAAATGGCTGCCGGCAAAAAACACGGCAGCCGACTTAATAACAATCATATATAATATTGGTATTATGAAGTCAGTAATGATCGTTTGCAATATGATAGTGAGTGAAGAAGTTCACGATGCACTGCGTAGGTTAAAAATCCGGGGATTCACTCAGTGGAATGAGATACAGGGCAGCGGAACGGATACGGGAGAACCGCACCTGGGAAGTCACACGTGGCCCAGCCTGAACAGTGCCATTATGGTGATTTTAAAAGAAGAGAGAGTAGATGAATTGCTGAGCGAAATTAAAAAAATTGAGGAAGGTGCCCGCCAGCAGGGGGTACGGGCCTTTGTCTGGGATATCGAGAAAGTTTTCTAAAAGGGAGTAATAACTACCTCAACAAATGAATTAAATAAAGAGTAGATATGATACCAGTTTCAGTATTGGATTTAGCAGTAGTCACTGAAGGGAGCAACATCAGGGAGACGATAGAGAAGAGCCGTAATCTGGCCATTCATGTGGAAAAGCTGGGTTATAAACGGTTCTGGATGGCCGAACACCACAATATGGAAAATATCGCCAGTTCAGCAACCGCCGTTCTGCTGGGGCATATGGCTGAAGCCACTGAAACGATCCGGATCGGGTCGGGAGGAGTCATGCTTCCAAATCACTCACCTCTGATTATCGCCGAGCAGTTCGGAACCCTGGCAGAGATGTATCCTGATAGAGTCGACCTCGGTCTTGGCCGGGCTCCCGGTACAGATCAGTTGACTGCAGCAGCCATCCGGCCAGACAGGATTCAGAAGGTTCATAATTTTCCGGAAGAAGTGGCGGCCCTTCAAACCTACTTATCAGCAGAAAACAGACACGCTAAAGTGAGAGCCATCCCGGGTGAAGGGACAGATATTCCGATCTGGATACTGGGCTCCAGTACGGATAGTGCCTATCTGGCAGCCAGCCTTGGGCTTCCCTACGCATTTGCTAGTCATTTTGCTCCACAGCAGTTATCCATGGCGTCAAAAATTTACAGAGAGCAGTTCAAGCCCTCGAAGCAACTTTCTGAACCGAAGTTTATGCCTTGTATAAATGTTATTGCCGCAGATACTGACGCAGAGGCGGAGTATTTATCCACTTCTCTCCTTCAGATGTTTATGGGTGTGATTACAGGTAAGAGATCTCCTCTTGCACCTCCGGTAGATGATATCCGTTCGATGTGGCCAGCTCATATTGAGCAGGTGGTTCGTCAGATGCTGGCAGGGTCATTCATCGGCAGCCCGGAGAGTATAAAGAAATCGATGACCGCTTTTGTGGAGCAGGTCCAGGCCGATGAGCTCATGGTGGCGACCTATATGTACGATCACGAATTGCAGCTCAAATCATTCAGGCTGTTTGCTGAGATGGTTGCATCTGCGAGAGAGTAACAGAGGTTACTGAACATCTGTAGAGGATATTGAGGAAAGAGGATGCACCCCGTTCGATTAGTCAGGTAGAAGGTCGGATTTCATGAAGGATTCATGAATTTTTTTAAATTTAAGCGGACGTCACAGGGGGGGTGCACTCTTCTGAATTTCAAAATCGATCCATACCATGATATTTATTGACAATGAAGGTATTACTAAACCACAGATCAATCTGGCACTGGAAGAGTTTGCCCTGAGAAACTTTGGCGAGACCGACGACTACCTGCTCTTCTATATCAATGAGCCTTCCATTATTATTGGCAGAAATCAGAACACCCTTGAGGAGATTAACAGCAGTTATGTAGAGGAGAAAGGGATTCATGTTGTGCGGCGTATGTCGGGGGGTGGGGCTGTCTACCATGATCTGGGGAATCTTAACTTCAGCTTTATCACGAGATATGCCAAGGACAAGTTAAACAACTTCTTCAAATTCAATGAACCGGTCATTCGGATTCTGAATGAGCTGGGTGTGCCGGCAGAGATGAGCGGAAGAAATGATATTCTGGCAGGTGGCCGAAAAATATCGGGCAATGCCCAGTTTTCTACGGTCCGACGGATGTTTAGTCACGGAACCCTTCTGTTTGACAGTGATCTGGAAGAAGTGGTAAATGCACTCACTGTTAAAATGAGCAAAATCGCATCGAAAGGACATAAGTCGGTTCGAAGCAGAGTTGCTAATATTGTGGAGTTTCTTGAAAAGCCGATGAGTATAACGGAGTTCCGGCAGCATCTGCTCGACGGGCTGTACCAGGATCGTGACAAATTCGAAACGTATCGACTGACGGAAGATGAATGGCGGAAAGTGCTTGATCTGAGAGACGAAAAATATGGAAACTGGGATTGGAACTTCGGGAAGTCACCCGCTTTCAATATTCAGAGGGCTCATCGGTTTCCTGTTGGCGAGATTGATCTTCGCCTCGATGTTCAGAACGGGCATATCAAAAACCTGAAAATCTACGGCGACTTTTTCGGCAGAGAGCCGGTAACTGCCATAGAGGAGAAATTGGCAGGTGTACGCTATACACCTGCCGATATCGGGAAAGCGCTGGAGAATGTTGTTATTGAAGACTATTTCGGCCAGATTGAAAAAGCCGAATTTCATAACCTTATTTACGGGGATGATACCGAGTAATTAATCAGATATCAGTCCTCCTGAATAGTGTCTCAACCTCTTTAATCAGAGTAAATACAACTATCGGGACTATCCTTAACGTAATACTCTTTGTAATTATCTGCCTCTGGATCCATGCATCCCTTCAGGTTCAGGATCTGGATGGAGCGGAAGTCAGTCGGGTGACTCTCAGCCTGTAAGGCAATGTATCCGCCGTTGAGCAGTGTTCCGTTATCCAGCTGAGGCTGTGTATACTCCATAACAAGCTCTCCGTTAATGAGGTGCTGAATCAGGGAATCCCCATAGGCAACCAGCTCGGCAGTCACCCACTGATCTCCATGAAACGTCTTACTGGATGAGTTGATACAGTGAGCGGTCTGTAACTCACCATCTACCACCACATGAGTACCTGGTGTGCAGATATTGCCGGTTGTTCGATTATTCGTCCCATCGCCTCCGAGCAGCTGGTACTCAATAGAGTCCGGAAAATCCTGATCCAGTGTCATTGTCTGGGCAGGCTGGGAGTGAAACATGATTCCATTATTACGATATGCCCAGCCAGGCCCCCCTTCTGCCTGCTCTTCCGTAAATCTGTACTCCACGCGTAATTTATAATAAGAATAGGGCTTGTTGTAAAAAATGTGACCGAAACGTTCGTTGTAAGGTTCACTGTATTCATCATAACGCACTTTCAGCAGGCCATCTTCAACACGAAACGTGTTTGCATGGTTATCATTCAATTCATACCCCCGGATCTTGATATCCCAGTCGTTGAGATCTTCTCCATTGAAGAGATCCACCCACACCTCTTCGGAAGGGTCATTTTGGACAGTACTCTGCTGATTAGCACAGGCGAAGGAAAACAGAAGTAAAGCGATGATCAGTTGCGAATGTACACGCATAGAAATGAAATTAGTTAAAAAGTTGCAGGTCTTCATGAAAGTTCGATTCTATAATATCTCTATCCTGTTACAACTAAAAGGAGTATAGGTTAAAAGATTAAAAATCTTCAAAATGTAAGCGATTTTAGCATGCTCAGGCAGGGTGTCGCTTTAATATTGTTAAGCCCTCCTAAAGCACTGCATTACAATTTATTGAATACAATCTGACTATAAAAATCTGAAACACGGACAGAGGTATATTCGTATAAACAGGTGAGTTTTAAACCTGTGCATTCATGCCGAAAACCGGTACAGAAATGAACAGAACAGACCATAAAATTTATTATAAATAATGAATACAATCATACTGACACTAGCACTGATTTTCATGGCGAACCCCTCCGGCCAGAACAACGATACAGCTGTTGTTGCAGAATCGGAGGAAGTTGTCCTGGCAAGTGATTTGATTACAGCCATCCGACAAATTGATATCATGAGTGTGAACTTACTGCTGGCTGAGGGAGCGTATGTAGATTCTGTGGATGTGAATGGAAATACTCCTCTGATGGTCGCTTCCAGAATTGGTAATCCAAGAATTGTCCGGATTCTGCTTGCACATGATCCCAATATCAATGCGAAGAACCTGAAGGGTGAAACAGCACTGATGATTGCAGCCGAAAATGGACAGGTTCATATAGCACGGCAACTAATTGTAAGAGGGGCGCATCTGGATGAGAGAAACCAGCAGGGATTGAATGCAAGGGAGATTGCCCTACGGAACGGGCATGCTCAGATAGTCAACCTGTTGGAGAGCAAGCCGGATGGTTTCATCGCACGATAGATAACCACCGGTGGAATCACTTTAATACATCAAAGTGATCTGAATCCCTGTCTGAGTCTTCAGGCAGGGATTTTTTTTATGGTTTCTGTCGGACTTTTCGATATAGTTTATAAGCACTTGGGAATTTATACAACCATCTCCATCGGCGGGGTTGGAGGGTAAAATCAATATGGGTCAAAATTTCATCCACCTGATCTCCGAATTGACCGTTCAGACGATAGGAATACATATAGAGAAGCACCAGATGATCGAAATATTTACGAAACACAGGATTCTCTCTCCTATCCACTTCATACTTCTTCATGTTGTAGAAATACCAGTAGTGAATGGGGGTGGCTCTTTTTGTATGGCGGTTGGGTATACCTGTATTAAAGAGCATCAAAGGGTTGTTGCAGAAGGCTGCACGGTACTGTAGTAACATCCGGAAATAGAGATCCAGATCCTCACCTGTCCGTATGTTTTCATCATAAAGTCCGACGTCTGAGATGGCCTGTCGCTCCACTACCGTGGCTGAGGGAAGAAAGAGGTGGCCCTTTTTGTTCATCGTAAAATAGTCATCAACATACCCGCGGAAAGCGGAGTCAAGCCCATGATCCCTGGAATATCGCTTCTGAATACCGAATGAATCCCAAGCAGTTCCCCACATTTTGGCTTCGGGAAAATCAGTAATCATCCTCGTTTGTTCTTCCAGATACTCCGGCAGCCAGATGTCATCTGCATCCAGGGTGGCGATATAGGGGGAGGAAGAGTGGCGAATCGCCAGATTTCTGGCAGCTGAAATACCCTTGTTTGACTGGTCAAAGATTTTAATTCTGCTATCGGTCAGCCGGGCTGCATGCTCCCTGCTTCGGTCTGTGGATCCGTCATTGACCACGATAATGTCAAAATTGGAAACCGTCTGATTCAGAACCGATTTCAATGTCTCTTCAATGGTCGACTCTTTATTATAAAGTGGAATGACTACAGTAAACATAAGATCACACCTTGAGTTGCTAATAGCATTCGCTGCAGAGGATAGGGCGTCTGCTACTCATTTTAATATTTTTTAACAGTCAATTGAAGGAAGGCGGCCCGTATACAAGGTGAAGGGCTCGTAGTTCGCGCCCCTGCAGGTACCAGGCCAAATGCCTTCGACTGCAATTAATGTATAAAACATTCTTATGGATTGCGTACTTCCTTATATTTGTGAATTCAACTTGTTCTGCCATCATTCCGGGTGAGCCGGGCCACCCTGGAAAAAGAGAAGCTCCCCACCCAATTCAATCCTTGTTTTTTACTACCTTCAGGGATACCATCTAAACCGAACTACTATTTTGAATCATTGAAGACCAGGGATGCTTAAAAACTTTACTTTTGGCAAGAATAGTCGAGGTTATTCGGACAAGACGTTTGCGTTTATGCGTAAAACGATTATTCCGACAACCAAATATCTTTTCGATCCGCGTATTGTCAATCCGGAATATATGCCCTTAACCGGCCCCTGTTTCATCTATGGAAATCACTCTAACTACTTTGATCCGTTTATGATCAATGTAGGTATGACTCATGAACCCACTGCCGGTGTGATGACAAGGGACCAGTTTCATAAACCCCTGCCGCGGATTTTTATGGATAGCATCGGGATCGTTCCTACCAGTAAATATGTGCCGGAACCGGGAATTGTGAGGGAGGTGATCCGAATGATTGATCAGCGCCGGATGATTGTCATCTTTCCGGAGGGTGGTCGGCGTTGGGATGGCAGGCCAAAATCGTGGATTGAAAGTACCATGAAGCTCTTCTGGAGAATGAGGATTCCTGTTCACCCCGTACAGATTCACGGCTCGTACCTTGCCTGGCCCCGGTGGGCGGATCACTATCGTAAAAGCAGTGTTGAGCTGCGATTTTTAAAGCCTCTCCATGCCGATGACTTTCCAGATTACGACACTTTTGCTGCTACCTGCAGAGAGAAGATCCAGTTTGAAGAGTATCCGGCCCCTGAAGGAGCAGAGCCAATTTCCTGCAAAAAACCTGCGTCGGGGGTGGAAAGATTTTTGTACAGATGCCCGGATACAGGTATAAAGAGGGCCCTTCATACTCCTGATGGAGTGAATATCTACAGCAGGCACTCCCCCTTGCACTACAGGATGGACTGCAAGTCTGTACTCTATCATCCGGTTTCAGGTGAAGAGACCTCGTTATTGGATCTTTTTGACCGGATAGAAGCCATGCCCATGGTATTTGAAAAGCCGTCGGAACATATCATTTTGGAGAAGCCGGGAAGCCGGATCTTTATGGTCGACAAAGAGCACCAGTTGGTCTCCCTCGGCTCTGGGCATGTCGAACTGACTAATTGGGGTGTTACGATCTATCAAGGTTCACAAACGTTCCGATTGCAGCTGGAGGAGATCCGGTATATTTCCGTTGAACAGAATCATAAGCTGACCCTGACTACACCGGAAATTACTCTGCAGCTGGATCTGTCAGGCTATAATGCATTGCAATGGCAGAGCTATATAAACCGTCTCAGGGAGGGGGAGAAGCCAAAGCGCTCAATGTGATGGAATTCTGGACGTCAGATATATCGGCAGGAGAATTCTTTCTGGATTTTTCATGGCTGGGACTCTTTTTGGTGATAGGAACGTACCTTCGTAGCCAGGTTAAACTCCTCCAGGTCTATATGATTCCTGCCAATCTTATAGCCGGATTGACAGGGTTGATTTTGGGGGTTAATCTCCTTGGGTGGGTCGATCTTGCCTCTGAACGACTCGGAATTTATGTTTATCATCTTCTGGCTCTTCTATTTATTGCGCTGGGTCTGCGATCCCCTGGAAGGAGAGCAGGCCTCTCTTCTTTGAAGGTTGGAATTATTTTTATCTGTGTTTATTTGGTTCAGGCCATTTTGGGCCTCTTGATTGCCTTTCTACTCATCTACACGTTGTTTCCTGATCTTTTTGCAGGAATAGGCCTATTAGCCCCGCTGGCGTTCGGGATGAATCCCGGTATTGCCTATTCGATCGGACAGAATTGGGTACAGTATGGTTTTACAGATGGCGGGATTGTGGGGCTCACGATGTCAGCTGCCGGTTTTGTTGTCGCCTATACAGCTGGAATCCGCATTGTCCATTCGGGAATCAAAAAAGGAAAAGCACATTTTATTCGTTCTGAAGATGAGATTCAGGACGATGTAAGGATCGGTGTCTATACACGTCCGCAACCGAACAGCAGCGAAAAAATTACTACACCGGCAGAAAATATTGAGTCACTCACACTTCACCTCGGAATTATCGGCTTGACATTCATACTGACCTATATGGTTGTCTCCCTGCTGGGGAAAGGCCTGATTTTGATCGGTGCCGAAAATGAGGTGTCAACCCTTTGGTCTTTTCATTTTATCATTGCGGCCGTGGTGGCTCTTTTTGTCAGGAAAGTAGCGGATTACTCTCGTGTGAGCCGGGTCATTGATGACACGACCATGACACGCTTTTCGAACCTCTTTATGGATTTTATGATTGTGGCTTCTGTGGCTGCAATAAGTCTGGTGGTTGTTGCCCGATACTGGATACCTCTTCTCGGGATCACCATCGCTGTGTTTTTTGCGACCTGGTTTGTCGTTAGAGTAATGACAGTTAGGGCTTTTAGTGAATTTTGGCTTGAAAGATTCTCGGCTATCTTCGGGAACATGACAGGGACGCTTCAGTCGGCACTCGTACTCCTTCGGATGACAGATCCCGAAATGAAATCTCCGGTCAGTTACAATCTGGTGTACGGCAGCGGGTTCTCCTTAATGATGGGGTTTCCGCTTCTCATCCTGATCAACGCACCGGTCCATTACTTTGATGATTACACGCAAGGTTTCTGGGCGGTCCTTTTCGCTCTGTTACTCTATTTGATCCTTCTGATTGTGATCTGGCAATTTATGAACAGGAGAGGAGAGCCATAAAATGGAGGATCAGAAGAGGGATTAGTCCCGCTTGTATTTAAAGAGATTCTCAGCACCCACTTTTTCTTCTGCCTGTGAGAGTGCGTAGCCGCTGTCGAATAGCACGATGGGATTGCCTTCCAGATCTTTGGTAATATATGTGGAATACGCAGATTCCAGTTTCCGTATAATCTCTTCACTCTTATTGGGTAACCAGCGGGCGGAGTGGTAGGAGACCCTCTGCTGTACCAGCTCGACATTGTACTCTGAGAGCATTCTATGGGTTACAACATCAAATTGCAGGACACCTACGGTACCCAGCAACAGTTCATTGCCTACTCCGTGGGGAACTTCAAACACATGTACGACTCCCTCTTCTGAAAGCTGTTTCAGTCCTTCGCGAAGTTGCTTTCGTTTAAAAGGATCTTTTGTGGAGACCTTCATAAACTGTTCGGGCGTAAAAAGCGGGATCACGTTAAAACGAACTTGATCCCGGGCATAGAAGGTTGATCCGATCCGGAAAAAACCGGGATCGAACAGGGAGACGATATCTCCAGGCCATGCTTCTTCTAAAATGTTTCGCTCATCACCCATAAGCGTGTGGGGTGTACTCATTCGAACCTTTCTCCCCGTCTCCTGATGAGTCACTTCGAGCCCGCGTTCAAACTTGCCGGAAGTAACCCTTACAAAGGCTGCACAGTCGCGGTGGTCTGGGTTCATGTTGGCCTGAAGCTTAAAAACAAATCCGCTGAACCCCTTATCCAGATCCCGGATCTGGCCATCTGCATCCTCATAAGGCTGCGGTGGAGGTGCCAGGGTGCGGAAATAATTGAGAAATACATCGAGGCCAAAATTATTCAGGGCCGAGCCGAAGAATACAGGAGATGCATTCCCTGTTTTGAAGGCCTCCTCGTCCATCTCCGAAAACATATCCTCAATCAGCATGATCTCCTCTCTCAGCTCCTCTTTTTCCAATTCGGAAAGAGAGCTTCTGGCGAGGCCTTCTTCCAGAGGCAGCAATTCAGTCTCAGCCTTTTGTGCACCGTGCTTGGTTTTTTCATAGAGGTGCAGCTCTTTGCCGATCAGATCGTAGATTCCCTGAAACTTCTGGCCATATCCGACAGGCCAGTTTGCCGGTATCGCCTCAATACCCAGCCGGTTTTCAATATTACTGAGGATTTCAAGAGGCTCCATTCCCGGCCGGTCACATTTATTTACGAACGTAATCACCGGTACCTGTCTCATTCTGCAAACTTCGAACAGCTTTTCAGTCTGCTCTTCAACCCCTTTCGCCACGTCAATAACCATCAGGCCTGAATCTGCTGCTACAAGCGTCCGCAAGGTATCTTCCGAGAAATCTTTGTGGCCCGGTGTGTCCAGAAGATTATATTTGGTCCCGTCTTTCTCAAAGCGAAGTACAGAAGAGGTTACAGAGATACCACGCTCCTTTTCGATGGCCATCCAGTCGGATGCAGCGTAACGCGCGGCTTTTCTCTGACGGATGGAGCCGGCCTCGTGAATCGCCCCGCCATAGAGAAGCAATTTCTCAGTCAGGGTGGTCTTTCCGGCATCCGGGTGAGAGATGATGGCAAACGTTCTGCGTTTGGATGCTTCCTTAATTATTTTATCTGAGTTGGGTAATGACATGATCCGAGTTGCTCAACGAATTCTTTAGAAGATTATAAAATACGGACTTTTCACTTCTTATTCACATTTTACAGTTTAGAATAATTACACATCCATCCTTTCTCTACATCCCGTTACCGCCTGGTCCGGTAAAACCGTTCCTGCTCTTTTAGAAGATAGAAAGATCTATAGGGGTGTAATCTCACCTCTTTTTGATAGCGTTGCAGGCCCGGATGGGGCCACCGGAACGTCTTTTTTGATCGCTTATCTCTGCCGGCTTTGCTGTCTGTAAGCGGGTATCCATTCCCGAACCCCGTTTCACCCCTATCCGCTGGCTTTCCCTTTCCGGTGGCTGAAGGATCATTAGAAAGATGATGCCCTGATAACAGAGTTTAAACCAGGTTCTTTTGGGTAAAGGGCGAGAAGGTGAATCATGTTAAACAGACCACTTCGACCCGAACGGGTGGTTTTATGGGATCTGCCCGGTAGCGTGCAAGGTTGGCGACATCTGAAGAAAAAGACGTTGTTTTCATTTTTACTACACAGATCAAATGGTATATTTGGGCAAACCCTGACACGCTATGAAAGATTCTATTCAACTTAGTATTCTACTTACCACTCACACCAAAAGTGAGCATTTTAATGCACTGCTCGAAAAGGTTCTCTCATTGACTTCCCCCATGCTGGAGATCATCATCATCAACGATGCCGCAGATGTTGTGACCGCCCAGTTTATTGAGAGGGAGGCCAGAAAGAGTGCCAACAGCAGAGTGTATATCTATGAGCATTCGGAACCGGTTGGCAGGGGCGGATCATTGAATGAAGCCCTGCTCAACGCTTCAGGAAGTCTGATCTGGGCTCCGTTACGTGCAGACCGGCTGAATGAATCATTAATGGTTGAAGCGGTCCGGCGCTTCGGGGGGGACCCGGCTGCATTCTGGGTACTCGATCACACTCTACCGGATCTTCCACTGGAGTGGATTGAGGCGACAGAAGAGGGGGAGCTGCCGGATGACAGCTGTCTGATATGGAACAGAAGAGCGATTGATGCAGAGCAGTTTTTCTTTAATCCGTTTATGGATCAGCTTCATGGGGCTGAGCTGGCGCTGCGGCTGAAAGAGAATAAGAGCTGGTACAGTACAGATCCCTTCTTTGTCGTGGCAAAACATCAGGCCCCCTACGTTTCCTATCTGGATATTCGGGAATTTCTCTATACCCTATTACGCCTGTACAATGAGCCTGAAGAGCAGAAAAGCATTCTCAGAGAGATTGAAAATCTGGAAGACAGAAAGAGCCGTCGTGTAACAGATGATGAGTATCTTCTGGAGAGCCGGCAACTCCTTAGGCAGGGGGACGCAAAACGGTCTCTTGAACTGATTGACAGATTTCTGAAAAGGAATCCGGACCATCCTGAAGGTTTGCGAATCAAGGTAGCGGCCCTTGAGAAATTACGCCGCCATGTAGAAGCCGCAGAACTTAAGCATAATCTGCAGCTGCAGGCAGAAGATTTTGATGAGGCAGAGTTTCCCTCTCCCACTTCGGGCATGGAAAGGTCAGAAATGAAAGCAGAAGAAACACCTTTTGAGGTTTCGGTGGTCATTCCTACAACCGGG
>CALKWT010000132.1 GCA_938003885.1 uncultured Balneolaceae bacterium
TGGCATTCACGCGGCTCGATGCTGTTCCGAAGAGACGGAGCGCTCTTTTCGCCTGCCTGTCCAGTGCATCTATCGATCGCAGAAGCGGAGTTTTATGATCGAGCGCCTCCCCTTTCCAGGAGGCGAAGGCAGTCGGAATACAGAGATAGGTACCGTTTATATTTTCGATAAGAAATACCGGAGATGTGGGGTCCCAGGCGGTATACCCCCTTGCTTCAAAGGTTTGCCTCAATCCTCCATTTGGAAAGCTGGAAGCATCCGGCTCTCCCTGGATCAGATCTTTACCCGAGAATTCTGATACAGCCCCTCCGCCCTGATTGGGCGTAATAAAACTGTCATGCTTTTCAGCTGTAGCACCTGTAAGCGGCTGAAACCAGTGCGTAAAGTGTGTTGCACCTTTTTCAGTAGCCCACTCTTTCATCGCCAGCGCAACTGCATCGGCAACTTTGGAGTTGAGCTCCTTCCCTTCTTCAATGGTCTGATTTAACTCTTCCCATGCAGACTTGGGCAATCTTTCCTTTAGGTCGTTGACGGTCAGGGTGTTTTCGCCAAAAATATCTGTGATCTGGCTGCTGAACTCACCATTCTTTACAGGTGTCCAATTTTTAACTGCTGCTAAGGCATCGTAACGTTGAACGGTATGTGGCATCGGAGTATGTTTAGGTTATTGCCAATAAGAACTCTGACAAAAATATAAAAAGCGACAAATCCTGATGAAAGTTTTTTAGATAAAAAAATTGAAATATTTAAATAAAGGTTCACTTTATGTATTTATCATTAATTTTTTAATGCAGAAGCGCTTTTCTGTTTTACTATATTAACTCAAGCTTGCCATTTGATCTGACTTGATAAATTTTTTTAGGTGAAAAGTAAGCCCTACCTTTTTGTTTTCCTTTAAATCGACAAACTTCAGGAAACTCATCCCGTTGGAACAGAATAAATTTAACGTCTGGCTGAGCGCGGCACGGCCTCATACACTCCCCGCATCTGTTGTTCCCGTCCTTGTTGGTGCAGCACTGGCAGTTAATCATCACTCTTTTCGATGGGATACGACCGTGGTTGCACTCATCTGTGCCATATTGATTCAGATCGGTACCAACTTTGCAAATGACTACTACGATTATAAAAAAGGTGCTGACAGGAAAGACCGGATTGGATTTGTCCGAGCCACGGCAGCTGGGCTGGTTTCTCCTGAGAGCATGAAAATGGCTACCTGGCTGACGATGCTTGTGGCTTTCTTTACCGGACTCTATCTTGTCTGGGTTGGCGGGTGGATCATCCTGTTGATCGGTATCCTCTCGCTGCTCTTCGGTGTAGCCTATACCGGAGGCCCCTATCCTTTAGGATATAATGGCCTTGGAGATCTATTTGTCTTTATTTTTTTCGGCCTGCTTGCGGTAGCAGGTACCTACTATGTGAACGCACTGGAGTGGAGCGTGGAATCCGTCTGGCTGGCACTGCCTGTGGGCGCACTCTGTATAAACATCCTTGTTGTGAATAACCTACGGGATATCCACCAGGATAAAATATCAGGTAAACGCACCCTGGGGGTCATTTTTGGAGAGCAGATATTAAAGTACGAATATGCACTTCTATTAAGTATTTCCTACACCACACCGGTTTTTCTCTTTCTCAGCTTCGATTACTCCGTCATTATACTCCTGCCACTGCTTAGCCTCCCTATGGCATTGAATCTGTTAAGAGAGGTTTTCCACCATCAGGATAAACGCATCTTGAACAAGACACTGGAAAATACGGCCAAATTTATGGTTCTGTTTGGTATTCTATTGTCAGCAGGGGTTATCTTCTCCTCCTGATATCCGTACAAACCGATATGAGATGATTACTCTATATCACTACTCGCTCCCTTTTGAGAAAATTTTCCGCTCCGCTTCAGCCGGTTTTGCTCACCGGGAAGGCTTGATCATCACCTATGCAGATCCCGTTTTAGGTCTGTTTTCAGCGGAAGCTGCCCCATTACCCGGTTTTTCCACTGAGAGTTTCTCTGAAATCAAAACGAAGGCTCAGACAGCAGCCAGAAACTTTCATACGCTGCTGAAAAGAGAACCCGACCTCCCTCTTTTCAACTCATTTCTGGAAGATTTGAACTCTTACCCCTCCTTGCAGTTCGCTTTCAGCTCCATTACTCTTTCCCTTTTGATTTCGAAAAAAAAAGCGCCGGAATGGTTTGCCACCAGATTTTCGCCGGCCAAAACTGTTCAGATTAATGATGTGATCGGTGTCATGCAGCCTGATGAATTTCATCGGAGCATGACGAACTCTATCAAACTGGGCTTTAAAACTATTAAAGTGAAATGCCCATACCCGTTTGGGGAACTCCCGCCCCTACTCCGGTACTACTCACAAAAATATCCGGACCTCAGGTTTCGCCTGGATGCCAATCAAAGCTGGCCGGATCACGCACTGGATGAATTCCCGGAATTATTTGAGCACATTCCAATAGAGTATGTGGAAGAACCAAATAACAGTATGAAGAGCGGCGTGTGGCCCCCCGGCTTGCCGGTAGCTTTCGACGAAAGTATCGGAAATCTGGATGAGCTGAAAGGTGTACTCGCAGAAGACCCTGACTGCTTTGTCGTTATCAAGCCCTCTCTCTACGGTAATATCTTCGCCCTTTCAGAAACAATATTGAGATACAGAAGTATGGGATCGAAAGTGATATTCTCAACATTACTGGAGAGTGCAGTTGGTCGCAACACGATATTATTACTTGCAACTACTTTAGGCGATTCCGACCTTGCACATGGATTAAATACAGGAAAACTGTTTAAAAAGGATCTTCTTCCGCCTGACCATACGTTTACCGATTCTCCTGCAGTAGCTTGTGACCCAATAAATTTCAAAATTCCTGTTCCGGATGATCCCCGGCTGAAAACTTTGATTACTATTTACTAAAGTACACGTCCTATACCCAATGGCCACGTCAAACTATCCCATATTTACATTTACCGCATCCAATGCTGTTTTCCTATCCAGTAAAAACAAGAGTTATACCTATCAGGATCTGGCAAGCATTGCTCATCATGTAAAAAAGGAATTGGCACCCTTTTCCATATCTCAGAAACATCCGCTGCTTATCGTGACGGCTAACAGCACAGATGTCGTACTACTGTTCGCTGCCTGCTTTATGAATAACATACCTGTTTTACCAGTACATCCCGATACCACATCGAAAGATTTGGACTATCTGTTATCAAGACTTCAGCCCTCCGCCATCTTCAACGCTGCAACCGATACGTTTTCTGTGCCGGACACTATCCCTGAATTTCATTTTAATCCGGATGAGCTCTCACGGCCTGATTTGGAGAGAGAGGAATTTACAGGAATTCAATTCGCATCTCCTGAATCGATAGCAGGCTATTTCCAAACTTCGGGTTCCACAGGTCCACCAAAAATTGTTCCGATTAAGCGACGTCAGGTACTCTATGCCGCCAAATCTTCTGAAAGAAACTTCCGTCCCGATATAAATAAATACTGGTTACTCTGCCTGCCACTGAATCACGTAGGCGGGGTGAGTGTTATTTATCGTTCGCTGCTCTACGGTTCCGCCATTTACCTCATTACCCGCTTTCGCAAAGAGGAGGTCCGCAACTTGCTTCATGAAAACAAAAAGTTTGAAGCGGCATCTATGGTTCCGACAATGCTTTTAGCCCTTCTCGAAGAGTCTTTTTTCAGAGTTCAGTTCAATTTCAAAGGTCTGCTCTTAGGGGGTGGACCCATTTCACTTTCACTTATCAACGAGGCTACCACCCGGGGAATTCCCATTGTAATCAGCTACGGGATGACAGAAACTTTCGGACAGATTGTAGCCAATCCGACTCTCCGAAGTGGCGGCATGTATATCCCGAAAAGAAGCGTCGGTGTTATTTTCAGGGATAACGATATGGAAATACGTGATGAAAATGGCCAGGCGATTCCGGCATTGGAATCGGGTCGTATATGGCTCAAGGGTCCACAGGTATTTGACGGCTATCTCGATCCCGCCCGCAATGAGGGCGTCTTTGATAGTGACGGCTGGTTTGATACTGGAGACTTCGGTCATGTTAACCGAAAAAGACAGCTTTACATAGAGTCCAGGCGGACGGACCTGATCATCACAGGCGGAGAGAATGTAAATCCGTACCAGGTAGAGGAAGAGCTTCAAATGCATCCTGACATCGCCGAAGCAGCCGTGATTGGTGTGCCGGATAAAAAGTGGGGGCAGCGTGTGGTTGCTTTTCTTGTACTCAAATCATCAGCAGAAACAGAGCCATCCTCCTCAGGCCTGACAAACTTTTTAAAGAACAACCTGAGAAGTTTTAGCATTCCTAAAGAGTATATCCTTATCTCTCATCTGCCGAAGACCGAAACACAAAAAGTGAAACGTCAAGAGCTGCGAACGATATACATGAACGAATACCAGCAGGGTTCGGATTGACCATAACCGCCTCTAAATCTTTTATGGCCTGTGGTTTCCAGATAACATGCATTATTATCCTTTTCGGGCTGCTCTTCGTTTACGAAAGTGCTCTTCGATTTGAGCATGAGTTTTCCCGCCCTTTTCTGCTAACCCTTTTTGAATTTTATGCAGAAAGACCAACCTCACTATTCCTTCCTCAATTGTTGCATCTTCTGGCAATTCATCAATGGCCTTAAGCATTGGTTTTTTATCAATTGTCTGTTCCATTGAGTATGGATTTAGTGCAAGGTAGAATCAAAAATAACAAAAATTTCATCAAAATTATATACTTTCACTTTTTAATCAGAACAAATTATCAATTGTTATTGATATACTGAGCCGTTCTGCACGGGACAGTTGTCAGTTTCATGGAGAAGTTGTCTGCAACAGACGGCACTACAATTTGTTAACTATAGAGGTCATATATAAGTTATACCGCAGCGCATTGTTACCGGCAAGTTGCATGATAAAACAAACGAACAAAACCTAAAGACTGTTCCAAGAACCCAGGCCGCTACAATTTAACTGACCTTTTTCGCGCTTCAAATTTGCATCTTATTAAATTTTTACATATTTAACTTTTAAGTAGTGATAGTTACTGCACTTTTACATCAAACAAACCAAAAACTAAACAGAGATAGTTATGAAGAGAACAACACAGATTGCACTTCTTTTTTCCTTTTTTGCAATACTGATGACAGTTCAATTATCTGTTACCACTCAGACAGATGAATCAAATATTACAGTCGAAAGCGTTACTGAAATGTGCCAGAATCAAATTCATTTTGATATAGGTTTTGCAACCGTAGATGCTCAAGATCCAGATCCGGACCCTGGCAATTGCCATGATGATGGAAATTGTGAGGCAATTTGTGGCTCTGGCCATACAGCTTGTACATATATGGATTGTGGTTCGGGGACTCAATTATGTCATAAAAGCAACTAATGAGATTCTGAAACATTAATGGTGCCAACTCAAAAATCCATTTGGGTTGGCACTTATATTTTAAATCATGAATAGAGTTAACATTATAATACTTTTTGTCACAGTTGTAATAGTCACCGGCATCTGGCTTTTTCTTGATTCCAGCAGCAAAGATAATGTGGATTTTGTGAGAGCATTGGACGCTTCACCAAGCGAGTTTGAAAGAGAAGTAGTGGAAGTATCAATTCAATCGAGTATTCTTGCAGATACCACATACATATTTCGACCAGCTCAAATAAGAATCAATAGTAATTTCACATATGTGAATGATTTTGCGGATTTCACAATCTACGAATATGACTCTGAGGGAAACCAAAAAAGAAAACTTACCACAACTCGGGGAAGAGGACCCGGTGAAATACAACATCTTACTGACTTTGAGGTGAAAAATGACACTATTTGGATAGCGGATAGTCAATCTATGAGAGTTACCTCGTATTCGTTATCAACAGGTGAATATATTGATAATTACTCTTTAGAAAGTCGTCCGATGAGAGTCACCGTCTTAGAAGATGGTTTTGTAGTATTGTGGCTTGGTGCTGAGAAACTGTTTAGTAAGTTTGATTTTCAGGGAAATGAAATACATCATTTTGGTGAGATCATAGAAGATCAGATATTACATCAGTTGTCAATGGATGGAACCATTCGATCTAATGGACAAGATCGTTTTGTTTATATTCCGTTCTATGCAAGTCTTATCTATCATTTTGATAGTGAAGGAAACAAAATTAACATTTTGAAAGCGCCTGATGGTGTTAACTTTCCTTCAGTGCGAAGAGATGGACCTACAACATTTGCACCGGACTTTTTATTTATGCGTGACGGATTCATTGATGAAGATGACAATCTTTATGTTTACGTGACTTTACCAGATGAAATATCCCAAAATGATCAGGATAACAATTACCCGGAAAGTTACATAGATAAGTATAGTTTAAGCTCTGCAGAATATGTAAACTCTTTTCGAATGCATGAACACTTCAGTTCTGTAATGTATAATCCCTATGAAAACATTATATATGCATCTGATTTCGAGAAATCATTTTTATTCCAATTAGGTCGCGATTTTTAACGATGCTTTAAAAATCAGCCGGAGATGGCTTTACAATTTTATTTATTCTTTGGAAATTCAGGTGTACCATACCGCTGATTCCTTTAACGATATCACCCCGCGAATGAACAGTATCGAATTCGGCGGCACTTGAAGTTACACCCGGACAATGTTGACGCGGCCCCCTTTCCTCAGGTTTTCTCACTCCCCCTGGACTAGTGTATTATACCATGCAGTCAATCTGGCGACGTCTGTTCTGGATGAATAATCGAGCCGATTGTTTTCACCGTACTGCTCCAGCTCCTCCCTATGGTCAGGGAAGTTCCTGATGACTCTCCTTCTGTTGGGCCGACGGATCCGGTTGAACCCCTCTTCACCTGCTTTTATGTAGAATATTTCTGAAGATACATACTTATCTTCTTGTGTGGCAACCCCGTAGGTGGCAGAGTCCTGAAAAAGAGATGTGTGGTGACGGACAAGAAAGGTCGCTGCTCCATCTGCTGCTACTTCAACAAAATCGTCAGCAGTGAGACCGCTCGCTTCAAACCCCCTGGAGAACCGGTACCTCTTGCCTTCCATATGGAATTCAAAAGAGTTTAACTTCTCCAGACCCACACTAAAAATCTCGTTTCCATGGAGAAAGTCGATTCGCTGTTCATGTGTATTGTACCGGATCGGCACGTTTCGTGTCACCCGGCCGTTCTCAAGAAACACAGACCCTTCATGAAACTCTTCATTTAGAAAAGGCGAACCGATCGTATTTACCGCACGATGTGTTGGAATTTTGTTGGCCTGGAGTAAACTCCTCATCTCGTTTGGTGATATTTCCGCTTCATTTTCTACCTGGGCGAGCAGGGTAACCGGGATTAGAACCACAGTGAGTCCCATGATCAACAGAAAAAATAGTATCGCTTTAATTCTTGTTATCATATCAGAAGTCGTCTCCACAGATTTGGGTGATACAAAATGTCTCTGTTACGAAAGTAACCCGCCGTTCAACCTCTCCGCCGGTTCTGTATTTCCGTACATAACCACGTTGTGTTTTGTTTAAAATAGTATATTTACTTCAGGAATCGGAAAACTTTTCAAGTTGTTCCAATTCTGCTTTTAAAGGTGCGGTTATAAGTTGTGTAACAAACCGTAACCACAGATGCTTGTCTTTAGGTCCTGTCCTTTTTTCTAAACCATACCCCCTGACTCATATGGCACCTACGAGAATCAACCGTTTCCGGATCAAAGCTTTTCTTTTTTTCATTACCTTGCTTCTCTGCGTTTTTTCCGGTCAGTCCGCCCGGGCTCAATTTATTCACCATGTACCTGAGGATCACCCCAACTCCCGATTCATGACAGATGTTTCCCACATTGAGATGAGACCACAGCTGACATTTGCTGGTTTTTCGGGAGAGAACAGCAGGGCCCTGGGCCTCCAGCAATTTCTCAATCATGCCGCTGATGACAGTGGCAATCCTGCTTTTGCAACTCTTGAAAAAATTATTGAAATGGCCGGACAATCTATCCCTCAAGATCCGGACATCCACCATATCGAGCATGCTACCAATATTCTGCAATATCTCGCATTCGAAGCTATGGCTGCCCTGTTGATTGAGCAAAATGGAGAGATACCCGGCCAGTCCATGCAGTTTAATGGAGTACACATCCGTCCCCACACTGAGGTTATCGAACAGCTGAGGGCAGCCCTGGTTACTCTTTCTGAAGGGGATAAACTGGTACCAAAGCATTCAGCAGAACAACCCTTTGTGGATTACCTGGATGCACTTCGTTCCTATTACAATACTGCACGAGCAGTCGACCTTTATCTGGGAATTGAAAACGCCTACTCTTTCTATGGCCTGGATGATGGTCCCCTGCTCTCCTTAACGGAAAAACCAGTACTAATTAAGCGTATGAAC
>CALKWT010000133.1 GCA_938003885.1 uncultured Balneolaceae bacterium
TGAGTCACCCCCTGATAAAAGTTTACACTGAGTGAGGGAGATCCTTCGCGTCCTTCCTTCGTATTGATCAGTATCACGCCGTTGGCACCCCGTGTTCCGTAAACCGCTGTGGCCGAGGCGTCTTTCAGAATGGTCAGGCTTTGAATATCATCAGGATTCAGGCTGTTCATAGGCCGCTCAATTCCATCGACCAGAACGAGAGGGCCACTGCTGCCAAACGTGGAGATACCCCGTATCCAGATATCAGAAGCATCGGCTCCCGGCAACCCGGACCTCTGCACCCCGACCACTCCCGAGAGCCGGCCTGCGAGAGAGTTTGTAAGGCTTCCTGAGGAGATATTCAGCTCCTGGGGGTCATCGATAAAAGATTGGGAACCGACCACACTGATCGCTCGCTGTTCACCATAACCGACAACGACAAGCTCCTCCCCCATAATAGAGGCCGGTAAGAGCTCAATCTCGA
This sequence comes from uncultured Balneolaceae bacterium, assembly GCA_938003885.1. Lineage (GTDB taxonomy): Bacteria > Bacteroidota > Rhodothermia > Balneolales > Balneolaceae > Rhodohalobacter. The sequence continues at coordinate 464 of CALKWT010000133.1, forward strand.
GTCTCTGTTGTCCACTGATGGGAACTTCAAGCTGCTGATAGCCAATGTACGTTACAATCAAAGTATCCTGCAAAGAGGGAACAATGAGCTGAAATTCACCTTCCGAATCGGTAGCTGCTCCATCCAAAGTCCCCTTTATCACCACATTTACTCCGGGCAGAATATCCCCGGTAGATCCATCGGTCACCCGGCCGGTTACCACCTCTTGATGGGGTACCGCACTTTCCATTTCAGATATAATGAGATAGCCATTCTGCGAAATTCTGTAATCCAGGTGGGTTCCCCGGAGAGCCTGCTCGAGAGCCTGGCTCACACTGATGTCCTGATCCAACAATGTAACTTTTTTATCCGCAATGATGTCTCCGCGGTAGGACAATCGCAGGCCTGCTGAATTTGAAATTTCACGTAATGCAACTTCCAGGGATGTTTCGTGCAGTTGTAACGAAATTTTATCGTTAATTTCTGCTTTATAAAATTTGTCCTGTAGCTGAGTATAGCTTATTTGATGTGACATGCCCTCTGCACGCTGTGCCGCTGCTTCTTTCTGGGGCACCAGGCCACCCAGAAGCAGAACCATCAGGCCTGTACTATAGACACACCGCAAGATGTTTCGTAAAGTTACCTTCATTACGTTCCCTTCTATTTTTATTCTGATTTAGTTAGTAAGTGTATATTACAGTTGACTTCTAAGCCGCTTTTGATCACCACCTATATCAAAAGCGCTTTTATGATTCACCGGTAAATGCCATGCTTCCAGCGTTTTCGGCTATCGTAACTATTGATAAAACTCTATAACAGATCCGTCCCTTCTGAAACCCATTTCCACCGATGTAGCGATCACCTCCAGAATTTCATTCAGACTGGCGTGATGAAAAGTACCCGTATAGGGGATCTCCAGCAGAGAGGTATTGGAAGTCGTGATTTCAACATTAAATTGCCGCTCCAAATCACGAATAACGCGGTACATCGGAACTCCATCAAAATGGATTCCCCCGCTTGTCCAGAGAATATAGTGGAGCGGCTGTACCTGCTCTGGTTTCCCGGGCGCCGATCCTCTTACCACCTTTGTCTTCATACCCTCAGTTAAAATCACATCGGATCCTTCTTCGGCGTCCACGGTATGCGACATGACGGATACCGAACCACCACTGACAACCACCTCTATACCCGGGTCTTCCTTCCATCCTCTTACATTAAACTCTGTCCCAAGAACTTCGACTTCAACATCCCCGATATGGACGATAAAGGGCTGATCAGGATTGGGGGCAACTTCGAAATAAGCTTCTCCATCCAGATAGATCTCTCTTCGATCTGCCTGAAATCTCTTCGGGAACTGGATCGTGGTAGCTGAATTTACCATCACATTGGTACCGTCAGAAAATGAAACCCGCACTTTCTCTCCCCGATCTGTCACAATTTCCTCAAGCGCCATGGGGGTCAGTTCGTCTGCAAAGGCACCCTCATCAGAAGCTGGATTATAACGGGTATACATAAAAAGACCTGCGCAGGCCGCGAGAATAAATATGGCCGCATAGCGAATCCAATATCTGCCTGGCCGGCGTGAGTAAAAATCTGTTGCGGGTGCAGGGAAGATGGTTGTATGAGCCGATTCCTCGTGGCTTTTTCCGGACCGGTTACCAAGACTGACATCACCCGATTTTGGATGGCCTGAAGATGGCTGAGATCCACTATCCTCCTGAGGCAAGGAGTCCCTGGATGAAGGGCGACTGCTGTACTGATTCTGATAACGAAATCGTTCCCACGCTTTCTCAACATCAACACTAAACTGTTCACGAGGCGATTGATCCCAAACGGTACGTACGTCCTGCACCAGTTTACGATTCTGATGTGATCGGGCCATCCAGTACTCTAATTCCCGACGCTCCTGTGCATTCGCACGGCCGGTTACATAGCGCTGAATCAATTTCCAATTTATGTGATCTCTATTCAATTACCACCTCATGTTGTTCCTTCTGCTTCTATAACAACTGAGACCAGAGACACCCTTCAATAAAATTTCATAATTTTTTAATGTTGCTCTTTAAACAGACGAAATCCTTCCTCGGCGAATCCCTGCGAGAGTATCAGGAATTCTTCTAAACACCGGTATCAACCTGCCTGCAACATTACTAACAGCAGGGGAAGCAGGTAGGAAAGCCTGGTACGCAGCTGCTTTAATGTGCGGGTCATCCGGGATTCAACGGTCTTTACAGGTATCTCTAAAACTTCAGCGATCTCCTGGTAGGTAAGACCGTCGTAGCGATGCAGAGAATAAGTCATTCTGCTCTGAACCGGCAGCTCATCGATGGCTTGTTTAATCGCATTGCGAACCTGCTGCAGATGTGCATCATCATAAATTTCGATTTCACTGTACGTTTCACCGTCCCCCCACTCCTTGTCATATCTCTTCTTGACCTCTTGATGTTTGATATGATTGAGCGACAAGTTTCTGACCGAACGGTAGAGATAGGATTTCACTGAACCCGAAATTTCCCACTCTCTCCTGCTCTCCCAAAGGATTGTAAAAAGCTCCTGAACCAGCTCCTCTGCAATCGCTTCAGACCCTACATATCTCCAGGCAAACCGAGTTAATGGCAGATAGTATTTTTTAAAGAGAGATTCAAAATAGTCATCCTCCCCTTTTCGAATGTATTCGATCCACAGACGCTCTTCC
>CALKWT010000134.1 GCA_938003885.1 uncultured Balneolaceae bacterium
ATCTCATCCAGCGAGGGTGTAATCAACCCGCTCAGTCCGATCACATCCACGTTATGCTCCCTGGCAGCAACCAGAATCTTCTCCGAGGGATTCATGACGCCGATATCGATCACTTCATAGTTGTTACATCTCAGAACAACGGAAACTATATTTTTTCCGATATCGTGAACATCCCCCTTTACGGTAGCCATCAGGATCCGCGCTTTCAGATCGGTCTCCTGGTTGATCTCCTTCTCCGCTTCGATATAGGGAATAAGCACAGCCACTCCCTTCTTCATGACGCGTGCACTCTTTACTACCTGCGGCAGAAACATTTTACCCGATCCAAAAAGGTCTCCCACAATATTCATACCATCCATCATCGGACCCTCAATTACCTCAATCGGCCGGGGATATTTCTGACGCGCTTCCTCCACATCCGCCTCTATGTACTCCACAATTCCCTTCACCATGGCATGCTTGATGCGCTCCTCCACCGACTCTTCCCTCCAGGCATCTTTCTGTTGGCTGCTCTTCTCCTCCCCCTGATCCTTGATCTTCTCTGCATAGTCGACCAACCGTTCGGTAGCATCCTGGCGCCGGTTTAGCAGTACATCCTCTACCAGCTCCCTCAATTCGGGGTCGATCTCTTCATAAACCTCCAGCTGCCCCGCGTTGACGATCGCCATGTCGAGTCCCGCTTTGATGGCGTGATAGAGAAAAGCGGAGTGCATCGCTTCCCGCACCTTCTGATTTCCACGAAAGGAAAAAGAGATGTTGCTCAGGCCACCACTCACTTTAGCCAGCGGCAAATTCTCCTTGATCCAACGCACCGTCTCTATAAAATCGACCGCGTAGTTGTTGTGCTCCTCAATTCCTGTGGCAACTGTTAAAATATTGGGGTCCAGGATGATATCCTGGGGTGCGAATCCCACGTCATCTACCAGAATGTGATAAGCCCTGGCACAGATCTCCTTCCTGCGTTCCAGGGTATCTGCCTGACCTGTTTCATCGAAAGCCATGACCACCACCGCTGCCCCAAAATCGAGGATTTTTTGCGCTTGCTCCCTGAACACCTCTTCCCCCTCTTTCAGGCTGATGGAGTTGACCACGCTCTTTCCCTGAATGCATTTCAGGCCTGCAAGCAGCACACTCCATTTTGAGCTATCTACCATAAAAGGGATTCGTGCAATGTCCGGCTCCGCTGCCATCAGATTGATAAATTTTTCCATCACCTTTTCAGAATCGAGCAGCCCTTCATCCATGTTAACATCCAGAATCTGGGCGCCGCCCTCTACCTGATCCCTCGCCACCGAGAGCCCCTCCTCATACTTCCCACTTTTGATGAGGCTTTTAAATTTGGCAGATCCGGTTACATTGGTCCGCTCTCCAATATTTACAAAGTTGGTATCGGGCCGGATGGTCAGCGGCTCCAAACCACGCAGGGTGAGATAAGGTTTCGGCTCCGCTTTTTTTCTGGGCTCTACCCCCTCCACCGCTTCCGCCATTGCACGGATGTGTTCCGGGGTCGTACCGCAGCAGCCTCCCACGATATTCACAAACCCCTCTTCCGCATAAGAACGGATCTGTTCAGCCATAAAATCACTCGACTCGTCGTACCCTCCCATCTCATTGGGAAGTCCGGCATTAGGATAGAGGCTGGTATAACTGGTGGCATGTTTAGAGAGCTCCTCGATATATGGGCGCATTTGACGCGATCCAAGAGCGCAGTTCAACCCGATGCTTAACAGCGGATCTGCATGCTGTACCGAGATCCAGAACGCTTCGGTCGTCTGTCCCGAAAGTGTGCGCCCGCTCTGATCGACAATGGTCCCGGAGATCATCACTGGCAGCTTCCGGCCCGATTTTCGTGCCTGTTCGTGAACAGCAGAGATCGCTGCCTTGCAATTCAGCGTATCAAATACCGTCTCGATAAGCAGAATATCGACACCGCCATCCATCAATCCGCGGATCTGCTCTGCATAAGCCCCGGCCAAAGTATCAAACGTGGTCGCCCGGAATCCGGGATCTTCTACATCAGGAGAGAGCGAAAGGGTTTTATTTGTCGGACCGATTGCACCGGCTACAAAGCGCGGTTTGGCAGGATTCAGCCGCGTATAGTGATCCGCCGCCTCCCTGGCCAGCCTGGCTGCGGCCACGTTGAGCTCGTAGGTGAGATCCTCCAGGTGGTAATCTTCCTGAGAAATCGGGTTGGCATTAAAAGTATTGGTCTCAATCATATCTGCACCCGCTTCCAGGAATTGCAGATGGATATTTTTTATGATCTGTGGCTGAGTAATACTCAACAGGTCGTTATTTCCCTTGAGGCTTTCTTTAAAATCCCTGAATCTCTCACCCCGGAACTGCTCCTCATCGAGGGAGTGGCCCTGAATCATGGTGCCCATCGCACCGTCCAAAATAAGAATTCTTTTCTTTAGCTCTCTGTATACCGGGTGTTTTTCGTGCTTCATATCTTCAAAAAAAAATCTTTACATTCATGTCGTATGGTGAGTAACTGCTCGGGTTACAATGGAGAATCCCGACACTATTCGTGCCATTTTAGGATAAGATTGTATATTATGATATCAATTACAAGATTTTGAACTCTCAATGTGGAGTCTATGTGTCTCTATAGTCTTTGGCAGATTTCAATACCGGTAGTCGTACAGGCCGGTGCTGAAAGTTTGAAACAGGAGAATATCAGCTGGGATAACAAATTCACAAAACCTCTGTTACACCCTTCAACACCCCGTTACCTATGAAAGTTATTGAACATTACGACCGGGCGACCGAACCTCTCATCTCCTTTGAAATCATTCCGCCGAAACGGGGGGGATCTGTCAGATCCATTTTCGAATCGCTCGATAAAGTTGTTGAGAAGGTTCGCCCTCCATTTATAGATGTTACCTATCATGCTGCCGAGGCGCATATCGAGGAGCGGGCAGATGGGACGCTCAAAAGAGTGGTCCGCAGGAAGCGTCCGGGAACAGTCGGGCTCTGTGCTGCCATTCTGCACCGCTACGGGATCGATCCGGTACCGCACCTGATCTGTGAAGGATTTACCAAAGAGGAGAGCGAGGACGCCTTGATTGAGCTCAATTATCTCGGCATTCACAATGTACTGGCCGTTCGAGGAGACAATACTGGGAATACGATGTCACTCTATTACAACGGTACAGCGAATAAATATGCGATCGATCTGGTTCGGCAGATCCGGGATATGAATGAGGGGAAATATCTTGAAAAGCTGATGCAGGCCGAGCCAAGTAACTTCTGTGTCGGTGTGGCCGGTTATCCGGAAAAACATTTTGAAGCTCCCAATCTGGACTGGGACATTCAACATCTGAAAAAGAAGGTGGATGCAGGTGCTGACTACATCGTCACACAGATGTTTTTCAATAACCAGGCATATTTTGACTTTGTCAGTAAGTGCAGAGATCACGGCATTGAGGTTCCGATTGTGCCCGGGCTGAAGATTCTGACAAGCCCGGAACATCTGCGCTTTTTACCCAAATATTTCCACCTCACTATACCTGATGAATTGACCCTGGAAGTTGTCGAAAACCCGCAATATTCCAGGGAGATCGGTGTGAAATGGGCCCAAAAACAATCCCTGGAACTCCTTGAAAAGGGAGCACCCGGAATTCACTACTACATTATGGGGGATCCCCAGCCCGCCCTGGATGTGATCGGCTCCATCAATGTGCTTTGATCGTCAGATTTTAAACAGACTGCCTTTATCGGGCAAAAGCAAAGTTCTGAATACCTATGGCTATCTTGATTGCAGACAGCGGAGCCACCTCCACAGACTGGCTTCATGCAGATAATGGAGAGGTTACCCAGTACAAGACTCAGGGGCTTCACCCCGCTTACGTCAACCTTCAGAAAGATCGTCTAAACGTTCAGGCCAGCCTGGGCCACCTGACTCCCGAAACCATCTGGTTCTACGGGACAGGGTGCGGGCTTTCAGAAAGTGCAGATAACCATATTCATGCTCTGCTGAATGCTATATTTCCTCACGCGAAGATCATCATTAAAAGTGATCTTGAGGGGGCGGGAGTAGCCTTCTTCGGAGAGGGAAGCGGAATCGTAGCCGTGTTGGGGACGGGAGCAATTGCGGCCCGGTGTGAGGCTGGCATACTGACGCATCGGTCGGTTTCTTTGGGGTATGCTATTGGTGATGAGGGTAGTGCAGCCGATCTGGGCAGAAGAATTCTGAAGACCTGGTTCCGGAGCACCGCCGATACTGAAACCCTTGCATGGATCTCTGAAAAGCTGGATGACGTCAGGTATGGAGAGATGATGAATCGCATCTACAATTCGAAAACACCGAACCGAGAACTTGCTTCTGTGGCCGGCCGGGTATTGCAGGGATCATTTCCAAAAAGTCTGACAAGTTTGATCCGGGCGAGCTTTGCCGATTTCATTGACCAGCAGCTCTCTGCGCTTCACCCGTCTGACGACGAGCGGATTGTCTTTACAGGGGCGGTGGCCGGCGCTCACAAGACCTTGCTGATACCACTGCTCAAAGAGGCTGGGTTTGTCCACATCGATGTGAAGTACCCTGTCATTGCTGCTTTCGAAGAACAGCTGAGGAGGAGTGGATAATCTGCTGATCTTACAGCCGTCATTGGGCAGAGGTTGCTCCGCTCCGCCGGCCATCTCGGGTCACCAAATCGGCCATCCAACGTCCGGCAAGGCCCTTCCCCTGTTTTGGCCGGGATCTATTGGCCTGAAAGTGCAATCAACTGAATTGAAGCAGCTGCACAGCGCCGTACGGACCTGGCGAAATCCTCATGCCCTGATTCTGGAACCTGAGGGGGAGGCTGTTCCTCTCATCGCTCAGGTCCCTCTAAAGTAATTCAGTTCTATTCATAAAAATTTTTCAATCCAGACGTAAAACAGACCACATTTTGATACTCACAGATACCCATTGCCATCTCTACTTCGAACAGTTCCACAAAGATATGGATCAGGTCCTGGAGCGTTCTGCAGATGCCGGCGTCACCCATATTTTCCTTCCTGCCATCGACTTCAACACTTCAGCTGAACTAAAAAACCTGAGTCACCCCCGGATCACATTCTACCCTATGGCCGGAATTCACCCCGGAAGTGTGGAGAAGGAGCATCCGATCGATTTTGAGAAACTCCTGCTGCTCTGCGAGGAGCCTGATGTGGTTGGGGTCGGGGAAACGGGCCTGGATTACTACTGGAGCACCGAGTTTGTGAAGGAGCAGAAAGAGAGTCTCCACCATCATTGTGAGATCGCAAAAAAGACGAACAAACCGGTCGTTCTGCACAACCGGGAGAGTACGGATGACCTGCTGGACATCATCGAGCATGAGCAGGATGGCACCCTAAAAGGGGTCTGGCACTGTTTTACAGGTACGGAAGATGAGGCTAAGCGGGCACTGGATCTGGGGCTCTATCTCGGTATCGGAGGCATTGCAACCTTTAAAAATGCAGGGGCAGACAAGGTGGCAGCCCGGCTGCCTCTCGACCGGCTGCTGCTGGAGACGGACGCCCCCTTCCTGGCACCCACTCCCTATCGGGGCAAACGAAACGAGCCGGCCTATATCCGGACCATTGCGGAGCATCTGGCTACAATCAAAAATGTTCCGGTTGAAGAGGTGGCTGCAGTGACTACCCGAAATGCGATGGAGCTCTTTTCAATATCATAGAAAGATCCTGAGCGGATCATCCGGTTCCAGGCTGCCTGTCAGGCCCAATACCGAGAGGAGCGATGCAAATTCAAATCGTGTTTCAGTTTCCGAACGCAGAAGAGAAAACTCCCTTCTTTTAGTCACCGGATCTGATCCGATCATTTTTCTGAGCCGGGAATCATAAAAATCAATTTTATGATGCTTCCATAAAAAGCGGGCAAAATCGGAGCGGGAACGCCCCCTTTCAGCCTTCCTGCCCTGCAACGTCGGGGAGTTCTCTTTGCTGTCCGGACTCCCTGTCACATTTTGCATTTCCTGAAGAGCTGAGGATTCGGGTTCATTTCTCTGCCCTCCACTCTCCGGCATCCTGCTTAGCTCCTCCCTGTGCGTGTCCCGAAATGAGGCCTCACGCTTCTCCAGCCCGAAAAACTCACACATCTGATCCGCAACCAGTTTGCTGGCAAGCCACTTGGCTTGTTTAGAATAACCGGCAATATGGGGTGTTGCGATAAATGCTTCAGCTGCTATCTCATCCCGAAACTCCGGTTCCCCCTCCCAGACATCCAGAATATAATCACCCACACGCCCTCTCCTCCGCGCAGCTAAAAGTGCATGCTCATCGACCACACCTCCCCGGGCTGCATTGAGAATAAGATCAAAGCCCTCCTCCATCCACTCTGAACTGCCCATATGCCAGGTTGGATGTGCTCCACTTCGTGTCAAAGGAACATGAAACGTGAGGATATCACACTGCAGCAGCTCCTCCTGCGTACATGAGACAAAATCAGTCTCCCGTTGTGCTCTGGGCGGATCATACGGTGCGAAACGAATCCCCAGTTTTTCCAGATAGCGGGCAACTCCGGATCCAGTATAACCCATCCCCATAATACCGATCTTCTTCTTCTGCAGGTTCTCACCTGTCACTTCTGCCCAATGATGCAGAGCAGTGATGATATATTCCGCCACTGCATTAGAGTTGCAGCCTGCCGATCGGGAGAAGTGGATACCCAGTCTCTTCAGGTGGGCGATGTCTACATGATCATATCCTGCGGTGGCAGTTCCGATGAATTTAAGATTTCCGGCTTCAGGCAGCGTATCGGGATGAATCGGTGTGACTGTCCGGATCAACATGGCATCATATCCGGTGGCCCCCCGGGGGAATCCCTCTTCAGGTTTATAATACTCCACCTGCACATCTTCCGGAATAAAGTGGGACAGCCTGTAGAGGTAATGGTCAGCAAGTAACTTCATATGGAACGGGTAGCAGAGCGTTCAGAGTCAGGAAGAAATGTAGTGATCTTCCCGCTTCATTTCACGGAAAGCCCACAAAACTCCCTGAATCCCTCTCCACGCTCCTCAACCCTACCTATCGTTGAAACACCGAAGGGGCCACCTTCTCTGTCTTAATAATCAGCTCACCTCCCTCTCTAAGTGCGGAATCGGGTAGACGATAATCTTCAATCAGCTCCCCGTTCAGGCGGATTTCCGTAATTTTTGTCCCCTCTCCCTCCCGAACGATCTTCAGTGGTTGATTCCCCACCCGGAGGGTCACCTCTTCAAACAACGGAACTGTGATGAGGTAGTGTGGCTCCGCCGGCGAATAGGTGTAGAAACCGAGGGCATTGTAGACAAACCAGGATGACATCTCCCCCGCATCATCCATTCCCGGCAGCGCCAGGCCCTCCTCTCCGACGCCATAAAAGTCATTCAGGAGAATGTTCAGCACCTCCTGTGATTTCTCCTGTTTTCCGATAAAGTAATAGAGGTAGGGTATGTTGTGGGATGGTTGATTTCCCTGCATATACTGTCCCAGAAAGCAGCAGACATTGCGTGCGATATGCTCCGGATTCCAGGGGGTGTTAAAGAGCTCATCCAGCTTTTCTTCAAACTGTGCGGGTGAATCATAAAGAGCCACCAGCCCGGGGGTATCGTGGGGTACGTAGAAAGAGCCGTTCCACGCATTCGCCTCTCTGTACTGATAGTAATAGTGCGGAAATGTGGGATCAAATTGACTCGCAAATTCACCCGACTCCACCCTGCCGCGCATGAAACCCGTTTCCCTATCGAACAGATTCCGGTAATTTCTACTCCTCTCCATGAAATATTCGAAATTCTCCTGATCCCCCATTTCCCTCGCCATCAGTGCCAGGGCAAAATCATCGTAGGAGTACTCCAGAGTTTTGGTAACAGACGCTTTGGCCGATGTGCCCACATCGGGGTAGACATCAAACTCTGTCTCAACGACGTACCCTCTCTCCATATACTCATCCAGATAGTCCCGGGGGCTTCCCGGTACCGTCGCATTCCGCAGCATAATTTCATACGCCTTTTCAACATCAAACCCGGTGATTCCGCGAAGCCACGACCCCGTGATAAAAGTGAGGGCTGAATCCCCGTGAAAATAGTTTGGCAGAAATCCTCGCTTCTCTCCCCTGTCAATCAGTGAAGAGATCACATCTGCCGTTACTTCCGGAAAGAGGGTACCCATCAGCACCAGTTTATTTCGGAATGTATCCCAGAGTGCAGGGGTGGAGTAGTAGTTAAAATCTGCACGAACCACCTCCCCATTGGAATCCCTGTACTCACCATTCACATCACTGCGCAAATGAGGGTGGAGAAAAGCGCGGTAGATCCCCGAATAAAGCTGCTCTTTGTGAACAGAGGTTCCGCCTTGCACCTGCACTTTCTGCAGCACCTCTTCCCAGATCCGGTCCGCTTCCTGTCTGATTTCATCAAAGGTGCGGTTTTTCGCTTCCTTCCTCAAATTCTCTTCTGCATTCCCGATGCTCACGTACGAGATCCCGATCTGCATTTGAACGATATCCGAGCCGCCCGATTCAAGAGTGACAAACGTGAGTGGATCTTCCTGGCTCTCCCCCGGCACTACTCTTTCAATATCGCGGTCAAACTCCGCATAGAAATAGACGGGGCTTCCATCACTCTGATATCCTGCCACGGCCCGCTCCCCTACCTGTTCAATCTGCCAGTCACGCACCCTGTTATTCGCCCTGGAGAGGTCAAAGACAACCCTTCTCTCGTCACTGCTGTGGTAGTTGTACCGATGAATTCCGGTCCGGAGTGTGGATGTCAGCTCCACGGTAACATCCCAATCCTCCAGCAAGACCTTGTAGTACCCCGGTGCAGCAGACTCACTCATTTTGGAAAAGTGAGAACCCAGATTCTCCCGTGTGATCTTTTCCCGGCCCGTAACCGGCATGACGGGAATGTGACCGTAATTCCAGTGGCCCAGGTTGGTATGTGCAAATCCTAAAATGAAATCATCTTCATACTGGTACCCGCTCCCGGTGCCGAACTCTGTGATGGGACTCATCTGGACCGCGGCAAATGGCAGTGCAGGCCCGGGAAAGGTGAGTCCGGCCCAAACTCTCCAGTTTTCAGGAGGGGTATAGCCGATGAACGCCGGATCCAATAGAGGCTCTGTACCAATAAACGGGTTTACATAGCGGGTTAAACCATCCATATTCCGGTCCGGGCCTGATGCCGCCCCCTCCGAAACTTGAGAAGAAAGGCCCTGATTATGCTCCTGGTCGCACCCGGCAATAAAAGCCATTATCAGGCAGCTTAAAAGAGTGATTAAAGACAACCGTGTAATGTTTCTCATTTTATAAATCGATTTCTTGACATGCTCTGCAGATCCTATTGGGCTCTCAGGGCTGGCCCGATCCACCTTGTCTGATGTGCATGCTATTAATGAAGTTTCTATTACTACTTTTCCTCCTCACCCGGAACCGGGAAGCTCATGGAACGTTCTTTGATGAAACGGCGTGGAGTCAATCGAGCCCCCACATAATTCTTTCAATCGAAGGGCCGGGAAGAGGCAAGCTTCAAAGATCCTCATTTCACCTCTCCTATTCCAGTAAACCTTTACTTTGCAAACGGGCAGCAGCTTCCAGCATTCCGAGGGGATTAAACTCACTCAGAACATCATTCAGGAGATAGCGTCCGTTGTCCGCTTTCATAGTGTAGTGGAAATAGGGAGGAGTCCGCTTGGCATCAGCCACTAATGTCCCTGTTGATGAGGTGTGATTGGTGATATCGGATCGCTGAAACGCCATCCGGGTCTGCACGTCAAAACCGGCGTATCGCGTATCCAGATTTACCCGGAAATTATATCGCTTCATTCCGTAATCTCCCACCAGATCATTCTCATGGTCCACATAGCGGGCAGAGACCCTATAGGTGGTGTGGTCGCTGCCTCCCGCCACTGCCAGATTGTAATCCTGTTGAATTGCAGGCTGAAAGATGGTATGCATAAACCATTCACTATCTCCCTCATCGTGGAATCTTCTGATCTGTTCCGGAGTATAGATTGGGGTATTTCCAGAGTTTACAAGCATCTGATTCCTGAGAATAGCGTTCTGGTATCCTGACACCGGCTCATAACGAATATCGGGAACATTTACCCCCGTACGATTGGAGAAAGAGACCTGGGGTTCGGTATTCCGTTGCCCCCCGCGGGTCGTAATCAGAATCACTCCACTTGCTGCTCGTGAACCGTAAATGGCAGCACTCCCCGCATCTTTCAGAACTGAAATATCTTCGATATCCTGAGGAGCGATGTGAGAGAGATCCCCCCCAACAACCCCGTCGATCACGATAAGCGGGCTGTTATTATTCATGGTGCTGATTCCGCGGATATTGATTCTGGATCCCGCACCCGGCTCACCACTGTCGCGCTGGAGGGTCAGACTTCCCGTCATCCCCTGCAGGGCATCTGCAAGGTTACTGACGGGCTGGGTTTCGATACTTTGGGAACGAATACGGCCTACGGAGCCTGTTACCTCCTCTGCCCTCTGTACCCCATAACCCACCACCACGAGTTCTTCACCCATGATCGCTACGGCTTCCATGGTTACATCAATCTCGGTTCGCCCGTCGATCTCCACATCCACCGTTTGGTATCCAATAAATGAGAAGCGCAGAGTATTCAAACTTTCAGGTACACGAACAGAGTATTCCCCCTCCACGTTGGTTTGCGTACCAATCGTGTTGCCGGCAACCTCCTCTGATCCAACGACAATGACGTTAACCCCGGGCATCGTCTCTCCGGTGCGGCCATCGGTGACCGTCCCGGTTACCACAGTGGCCTGATCATCCTGCTGGCTTTGATCATCCTCGGCCTCAGCCTGCCTGAAGTGAGCCGTACCGATACTGATCATCCCGTTGATCTGCCGGAAGGTCAGGCCGGTTCTGGCAGATATATTTCTAAGGATATCTGCCGCACGGCGTGACTCAATATCTAGGGAGAATCAATGTAGACTCTCTTCTATCACCTCGTTGTTGTACATAAAACGAAGGCCCATCTGAGACTCCAGCTGTTGCAGCACATCCTTCAGCGTGGCATCCTCTACATGGAGAGATACCCGAATATCATGAATACTTCTAACCTCCTGTAAATGGTTGGAAGTCATTTTTTCAGAACCGCTCTGTTGCCCCAGGGCCTCGGCAGAAGCTCCGGCAATCAGAATGAGCGGAAGAAAAATCACCCATTTTATAAAAAACAGATACGTTGTATTGGTTTGAATCATGGCAGAGAACGTTAATGTTTCACGGTTATACGGCAGCTCATTTGCTACACAGATCATTGTGGAAGCGTTTTCAGAAACAATACGTCAGCAACGGCTACTCATTGATGCAATTCATCGGTTTCTACCCTAATTACAATTGCTAAACAAGAGGGGACTATTACAAACATGAAACTTTCCCCAATTTTTCTCGAACAAGAACAAGAGACCGGGCAGACATCCGGGTGTAGAAGCGGAACGACCCCTGCCATTCTCCCGGCTCAAATTCTGGATCACATCCTCCGTTTGATGAATATCACGACTGAGGACAGATAAATTGGAATTCGTTTATTATTTTCGTTACATAATGCAAACTGCATAGAAACGTCTACCCGTTACCAAAACATCCATCGAATCTAGACAATCAAACCCATCCTGTTATGTTTAAAAGATTTATTCGCGCCATCAAATCGATGTTTGGAGGAATGGTCAGCTCTATTGAGGACCCGAAGCTGATCCTGGAACAGAACATCAGGGAACTGAATGACCAGATCCCGCAAATGAATGAGAACATTGCAACTGTAAAAGCCAACGCTGTAATGTTACGAAAAGAGGTGGAGCGATATGAACGGCTCCTCTCCGAGCTTACTGCAAAAATCAAGGCAGCAATTAACGCCGACCGGGATGATATCGCACAGGGATATGCCCTTCAGCTCGAAAAGGCGAAAGAGAATCTGGAGCAGTCAAAAAATCAGCTCAGCTATGCGGATCAGGCTTATGAAAAGGCGATGAAGGTAAAACAGTCGTTTATGCGAGAAAAAGATCGCAAAATTAAAGAGGCGAGGGAGGCCCTTCGTGCAAGCGAGCGTGCAGAGTGGCAGGCACGTGTGGCTGATGCCCTGGAATCTTTTGAGACAGGGGGCCTGGATCAGACTCATACAGAAATGGTAAACCGCCTGAATGAGAGAACAGCCCGGAATGAAGCACGAATGGAAATTGCACTGGAGAGCGTTGATACTGAGACCATGGAGATAGAAGCGAATGCAGAAAAAATCCGGGCTCAGGAGCTGGTTAATCAGTTTAAAGTGGAGATGGGTAAAGCCGATGCTGGCCATACGGCATCCTCAAAGAGCACCATTGATATTGACGAACCCACTCCGGAAGCGCCTGAAAGGGATAAGACGATCGGCAAAGACAGGACCAAAGCGTGATCCGGAATGGATTGAACTCAGAAACAACCGGAGTATCCCACCATGGATAGTGAAAGCAGAAAGGAAAGAGAAAGGCTTAAAGAAGAGTACAAGGAGCATTACCGAAAATTGAATGAGATCCGGCAAAAAGGGCGCCGTGCAGGGTATATAAAAAATGTAAATGAGGCCTTAAAAAACCTGGACGCCCGGGATCTGCTCTCATCCGCTGACAAATACCTGGATCAGGTTCGTGAGAAAATGGCGATGATGGAAGCCAGACTGGATGTCGCTATCGGCCAGTTGATCGATCAGGATTCTTCTGAGAAGGAGAAGCAGGAGGATTTTGAAGAGACGCTCAGAAAAAAACGAGCGTCGGAAACTCTGACCAGCCTTAAACGGGAGATGGGGCTGCTTTACCGTGAGCTTGAGGAGCAGGCGAATGGCTATCGGGCAGAAAAAACGATCGGCAGACAAGCGGATGAACCATTGGACTCCTGATTCCACATATTAAATAGCAGTGATAGAATAGTATGGAAGATAAAGACAACTCTGGCACTTTTACCCGCGAAGCATTTCTACATCCTGCAAATCTGGTATTTTTGCTCGTCGGAACCATCACCGCTCTCGCCTTTAACGGTGCGGGCAGCCATCTGACCAGCACCATACTCACCATGGTGATCGGCCTGGAGCTCCTCTACCTGGGTGTCATTCCCAAACTCCCCTCCTATCAGAACAACATACGCCTTAAACAACAGAAAGAGCTCTCAACCGGCTCCAACGACAAAGCGCTGTTTCACGGCATCAACGGCAAGTCACAGAAAAAGTTTCTGGTCTTAAAGCACATCACCAGCGAGGTGAAAAAGAGTTTTGAGAACCAGTCTTACGCGACAAAGGGCATGCTTGATCATGTAGTGAGCAAGATGGAGGAGCTGCTCTCCACGTACCTCCAACTTCTGGATATGCACCAGCGGTATCAATTCTATATAGATACCCAGATTGAGCAGGAGATTCTTGAAGAGGTTGAAAAACAGCAGAAAAAGCTGGCAGGTGTTGAATCTGAAAAACTGAAGGCATCAGGAGAAAGACGTCTGGCCATCCTGAAGAAGCGGCTTAATAAATTTCGTATTGTCAAAGAGAAATTTCTGATCTGTGAAACTCAGCTCGAAACCATTGAAGATGCCATACGGTTCATCTATGAGCAGTCGATGACTATGACCAACCCTGAGGATGTTGGCAGGCAGCTCGACGTTCTCCTGACAGAGATGGATGAAACCACAGCCATTATTCAGGATATGGATAACAGCTCATTCTTGCGAATGGACCTGCTGGATCAGGAACTTGAACTGGCCACCCTGAAAAAGGAAGCAGAAGAGTTAAAACAGAAAACCGAAAACCAGGTAAAAAGCCAGCCATGACTCTTCCACGTTTCGAACATCTGATATTAAAGGAAAGCACCAGACATGTTCTGACACTGACCATTAACCGGCCGGATAAGCTAAACGCATTGAATACAGGGCTTCTGCAGGAATTGCGGGAGGCCATGCTTCTGGTAGAACAATCCGATGATACGCGTGTACTTCTGATCACCGGAAGCGGGGAGAAGGCTTTTGCTGCAGGGGCTGACATCGGGGAACTGGCACAGCTCAATAGAAAAAGCGGAGAAGAGCTCGCACGATTCGGTCAGGAGGTATTCAATCAGATTTCAAACTGTTTCAGGGCGGTCATTGCTGTCATCAACGGATATGCCCTTGGCGGCGGGGCTGAGCTTGCGATGGCGTGCCACATCCGACTGGCTGGTGAATCGGCCCGGATCGGATTGCCGGAGACCGGGCTCGGATTGATCCCCGGATTTGGCGGTACTCAGAGACTACCCTGGCTGGTGGGGCTCTCCAGAGCAACCGAGATGATTCTGACAGGCAGAACGCTCTCTGCAGATGAAGCGAAACAAGCAGGACTGGTCAGTGAGGTCTATCCTGGTGAAGAGCTCTTACCCGCCGCACGTGCCATGGCAAACGCAATTGCAGAGAAGGGCCCCATCGCCATAAAAAAAGCGCTGGAAGCTCTGCGAGCAGCGGCCCCCGTTGAACAACTGGCCACTGAAGCAAAACTGTTTGGCGAATGTTGTGAAACATCTGATTTCAGGGAAGGTACAGCCGCCTTTCTTGAGAAACGGAAGCCGGTTTTCAAGAATGAATAACCCTATCGGGCTAACGGATCCCGGTACCCGGCTCCCTGTTCAGTGCAAGTGACCACACATGAGGGCACAGTACCACTTCTTTTCAGCAGAACTTCTGACGCTAGAGAGAGCAGCGAGTGGATCGGAAGTCGTCTGCTCATGAGTTGCCGGGGCTGGTTACCCGCACTATGAGACCAGTTTAAAAATAATTAAATTGAACATTCAATAACTTTTTGCATCTTGTGTACGGGATTCAAGACATCCGGAAATGGCAGAGATATTTTACATTAGCATTACCATCCTTTTAAGTTCGTTTTTCTCGGGTTCAGAAATGGCTTTCGTAACCGCCAACAAACTGAAGCTGGAAATCGAATCGCGGAAAAAAGGTTTCCGGGGACGAACGATCAAGGTCTTCAATGAAAATCCCGAACGTGTACTCACCACGACTCTGGTTGGCAACAACATCGTCAATGTCCTGTTTGCCACATTGATGGCGATCTATTTGGCTCAGCCCGTCCGTAACCTCTACTTTCAGCTTACGGGATCTCTGCCCTCAGAACCCGTTGTTCTGCTGATTCAGACTATTTTTGCTTCTGTTCTGATTCTCATCTTTGGTGAAATCATTCCCAAAGCGATCTTCAGGGCTCATGCCGATTACGTGGTAAAAATCATAGCGATCCCCATCCAGATTCTTCACACTCTTATGTGGCCTCTTATTGCAATAAGCAATGGGGCTTCCAACCTCCTGGTCAGACTTCTCAAGGTGGGCCAGGAGAGGAGTGAAAAGGTATTCCGGCGACAGGATGTGGAGATGATTTTCCGTGAATTGATGGAAAGTGGCGGCAGTGAGGAGATCGATCACGATGATTCGGAGATCCTGCACAATGTGCTTGAACTCTCCAACAAGCGGGTAAAGGAGACGATGGTGCCGCGTACGGATATTGTCGCTGTTGAAAGAGATTCGAGTCTGGCCGATTTAAAAAAAGCATTTATAGAGTCGGGTTACTCCAAAATTCCTGTCTACAGAGATTCGATAGATGACATCATTGGTGTGGTGTTCGCTTACGATCTGTTTAGCAGCCCTCACTCGATCAGTGAGATCCTGCGGCCCGTGAAGCTTATTCCCTCCAGCAAGAAATCGAAAGACCTTCTTACGGAGTTCAGACAGAGCAACAGTTCGGTGGCCATAGTTATAGACGAATATGGTGGAACAGCCGGCATGGTCACCATCGAAGATCTGATTGAAGAGGTTGTAGGTGATATTCAGGACGAATATGACAAGGAGATCATCGGGGTGAAAAAGCTTTCGGACAATACGTTTATTGTGGCTGGGAATGTGGAGCTGGACGAGCTCATGGATCAATATCCAGAAATTACCATCGAGCACGATACTCATCAGTTTGAAACAGTAGCCGGATACATCTTGCATCATACCGGAAGAATTCCCAAAGTGAACGAGAAGCTGAGAATCGATGGGAACACTTTTATAATTTCAAAGGCGACGCAGAGCAGGCTGGAAAACGTGAAGCTTATCATAAACAGTACCAATTAAATAATTTACCAGGGTCGAATGATCAATCACTACCCACAATGGGCGCGTGAACTGGCAAAAAAATATCTGAGCCGTTCGCTGAATCAGTTCATTATCCATGGAAATATCCATGATCTGGTACCCGTGACCAGGGAGAAAGAGACGAGCTATCAGAAGCTTAAACATTTTCTTTCCGAAGAGTTTTTTGGTTCGCGTGATATTGTAGTTTTTTATGACCGTGCTTCCGGAATATATTTTCGGGATGCAGAATCCAGAAAAGATTTCAGCAGAGCTCTGAGCGGACTCGACTCCTATGCAGGTACCGAGCATGCCAGGCGGCTTCCAAAAGATCCGGTAGGTGTATTCTCGGTTCTGGAACAGTATTTCCGTTCCAGGATTGACCAGAAAAAGAGCATCGCACTCATCGTGGATTTTGCTGAGACTATCATTCCTGCCAATGAGACCTCCAGTGCAGGTACAGAAGACAGGAATTCGCTGGTCTATTTGCTGAAGTGGGCCCACGACCCGCTCTTTTTGGCTGCAGATTTTACTATCACCCTGCTCACCGAAAATCTCTCGGATATCCATCACAACCTTATCCAGAACCCATTCACTTCAGACATCCGGATCCCTCTGCCTGATGAAACTGCCCGTCTCGACTACCTGACCCAGGAGGTGGAAACCGGGAAGTTTGAGCAGCTTTCAGAGATCACTCGCCCTGTCATGGCTCAGATGACCGCAGGGCTCGGCTTTCAAAAGCTGCAGAATATTCTTGCCAGTGCAGAGCAGAACAGTGAAAAAATAACATGGTCCTCTCTGTCGGAGATCAAAAAAAAGCTGATCGAGGCGGAAGCCTACGGCCTTCTGGAATTTGTTCAGACGCAATACACCCTTGACTCCGTGGCCGGCCATAAAGAAGTTAAAAACCACCTTCGGGCTGCCTCAAAAGCCTTGAAACAGGGACGGCGGGATGTATTGCCGATGGGGTACCTGGTATGTGGCCCGGTCGGTACCGGTAAAACGTTTCTGGTGACCTGTTTCAG
>CALKWT010000135.1 GCA_938003885.1 uncultured Balneolaceae bacterium
TAACCCACGCGTCATTCGGCCCGTTCACGGCCGCTACCCACGAGGGAGAGAGGGAGTATTCTAGAGGAAGTATCTCTGTGCCGGTGAGTGTGCAGAAGATCTCCCCGGAGGAGTTGCACGAACTAGTAAAAGAAGCGGAGGAGTTGACCGGCGTAAGGTTTCAGTCGGTATCATCCGGCCTGAGTGTGCAGGGGGCTGACCTCGGAAGCCGGAGTTTCCGTACACTGAAAGCGCCCCGTGTGCTGATGCCTGTCGGGCACGGCCTGTCTGTCTATGAGGCGGGGCAGATCTGGCATCTCCTCGATACAAAAGTGAAGCTGCCGGTTACCAAGGTGGACTGGCTCCATTTTGGGCGTGCGGATCTGAGCAGGTATGACACGATTGTTCTGGTTCCCGGAAACTATCAGTGGCTGACAGGGAGCCGGCTGGAGGATCTGAAACAGTGGGTCCGGAATGGTGGAACCCTGATCGCTATCAAGAATGCCGTTACCTGGGCCATCAGCAACGGGCTGGTGACGGATGAATATCTTACAAAGCAGGCGGGTGCAAATACCGTGGCGGCTTCATCGCAGGGCGGGAATGACGGTGCAGAAGAGAGGACGTCTGTTCTCCGGCTCAATTTTGAAGACGCACAAAATAACCGGGGCGCTGGAGTGATCGGCGGTACAATCTTTGAAACGGATCTGGATATCACCCATCCGCTCGGTTTCGGATATCACGACCGGACCCTGGCTGTGTACAGGGATCACACGATCACCCTTCCGCCTGCTGCAAGCCCCTATAATACCGTAGCTCAATATCGTGAGAGTCCGCATATCAGTGGTTTTGTATCTGATGACAACCTTGCCCGGATCAGTAACAGTGCTGCGCTGGCCGTGGATGGAGCGGGCAGCGGCCGCGTGATTCTTTTTGTCGACAATCCCAATTTCTGGGGATACTGGTACGGCACCAATCGTCTTTTCCTGAATGCCATTTTCTTCGGGCAGCATATCAGTGCGCCGTAAGGAGGAAAGGCTCATAATGGAGGCGGGACGTTAAACCCCGGCAGACGAGACGGTGCCGGACATTTTTGAGAAGTCATTGGAAAGGGAGGTGGGGGAGACAGAGGAGGATGCTCAACTCCCATCCATCTCTTAATCTGATCTATTTTATAAAGATGCGGAATCTATATCAGGTTCCGCATTTTTTTTGAATATAGGTTCTCACCAATGGGGGAGAGAGTGGCCTTGATCCCGGGCTTTGACTGGTTCATAGCCGCTTCGATCCTGGTGTACCGGGTGCATCGGGGAGTCCATAGGGTTAAAAAAATTTTTAAATAAAAATATCGTTTATTGATGTTTAATAAACCAAGGCGTGGAAAGGCTTTTCAAATAAGTATTTAATGCGAAAGAGAAGGAGTGAATTAATAACATTGCATCTCTGGAATTTATTCCGTATTAAACTTCTGTTCTGGTATGCTTTGTTTTATCAATGAGTTGGAGGGAATCTGTTAACAGATCGGGCATTCGTATGAAAGCGGTTGCATAAAAAATGCACAAAATTTAATTGAGAGAACTTGAATGCTCTCCTTAATATGTTACATTGTTTTGAATGTTGCCTTAAAGTAATATGGAGGTCTGCGAGAGGTCCATTAATAAGGTTCGACCTGTTATCTCTTGTCTGTATGGTGATATCAGGTGTGTATGACTCCATCTGCCCCGGCACATCATCTATTGTTACATCTATTTGTAAAATATATACCTATGTCGGAATTTAATTTAGAACATTATACACTGGAAGAAGTCAGAGATCGCGTTCTCGAGCAAGATCCCCATGAGGCAGAGTTTCATCAGGCCGTTCGTGAAGTGATGGTTTCTGTTCTGCCTTTTGTTCGTGAACATTCAAAGTATCAATACTCCGGGCTGATCGAGCGGATGCTGGAACCGGAACGAATGATTATGTTCAGGGTCCCCTGGATAGATGATCAGGGCAACTACAGAGTAAACAGAGGGTACAGGGTGCAGTTTAACAGTGCTCTCGGCCCCTACAAAGGAGGTCTGAGATTTCATCCATCTGTGAATCTGAGTATCATAAAGTTTCTTGCGTTTGAGCAGACTTTCAAAAACAGCCTGACCGGGCTGCCCCTCGGCGGCGGGAAAGGGGGATCGGATTTTAATCCGAAAGGGAAGTCTGAGGGGGAGATCATGCGGTTCTGCCAGAGTTTTATGAGTGAGCTTTTCAAGCATGTATCGGGTACCCGGGATGTCCCGGCGGGCGATATTGGTGTTGGGGAGAGGGAGGTGGGTTATATGTTCGGACAGTACAAAAGATTGACAACAACCTTCTCGGGAGTATTGACAGGGAAGGGGCTCTCTTATGGCGGGAGTGAGGTCCGGACTCAGGCAACAGGATTTGGGCTGCTTTACTTTGTGAAAGAGATGCTGAAAGAGATTGATGAATCCATTGAAAACAAGACGGTGGTGATATCGGGGTCGGGGAATGTGGCACAGTATGCCTGTCAGAAGGCGATTGAATTTGGTGCGAAGGTGGTCTCCCTGTCTGATTCGGACGGATATGTGCTGGATGAGGAGGGAATCGACGCTGAGAAGTTCGCTTTTATCAAGAAGCTGAAAAATGGCCAAAATGGGCGGATGAAAGAGTACGCTCAAAAGTTCAACTGCGAATACAGAGAGGGCAAGCCGTGGGGGATACCGTGTGATCTGGCTCTTCCTTGTGCCACCCAAAATGAAATTTGCGGAGATGAAGCTCAGAAACTGGCTGATAATGGAGTTATCTGTGTAGCTGAAGGAGCCAATATGCCGTGTACAGATGCAGCGGTTGAGGTTTTTCAGAAGGCGAAGATCCTCTATGCTCCTGGGAAAGCGTCCAATGCCGGCGGGGTTGCGGTTTCAGGCTTGGAGATGTCGCAAAATGCAATGCACTCCTGCTGGGACTTTGAAGATGTAGACCAGAGGCTGGTAGAGATCATGAATAAGATTCATACGAAGTGTGTGCGGTATGGGAAAACTAATGGCCATGTAAACTATGTGAAGGGAGCGAATATTGCCGGTTTTATCAGGCTGGCTGATGCGATGATTGCACAGGGGCATGTGTGACTTCTTCTGTTCTTTTGTCTTGATACAAAAGAACCAAAACATCAAGGCTGTGAATGAATTGCCGGCGGTTATTTCATCTACGCTGCACCCATTGAATGGTCCATCTGGTTTTCGGGATGTAATCAGTGTTTCCGGCCGGTGTCAATGGGTTCTTTCGCGTATCTGAAATTGCCCTTTTCCCGGCAATTCATTCAAGGCCGGCCGGCGGAGTCATTCTCATTGAGACCAAGAGGGGCAGGGGAGAGACGCAGATCAATTACAGGGGTTCACTGGGCGCGTCCGCTTTTCTGAACCGGGAAAATATGCTCAATACTCAGCAGTATGGGGAAGCGCTCTGGCGGGCAGCGATCAACGACGGGCTGGATCCCAATGAAATTACACAGATCTACTCTTATGACTGGAACCGGGATGCAAATGGAAGGCCGGTTCTGCAGTCGGTAACCCCGCGGGAATGTCTCAACCCGGATTGTACCATGCGTTCCGCAGATACCGACTGGTTCGATGAGCTTGCTCAGACAGGCCTTCAAAACGACCAGCAGATCACCCTGACCACCGGTACAGACAGCTTCCGATCACTCTTTTCTGTGAACTACCATGAGAGCCAGGGTACACAGATTCATACCGGCGTCACCCGGGCCTCTTTTCGGGTGAATACCGAATTTGATGTGGGCAACCGCCTCACAGTAGGCGAAAACCTCTCGATGACCTTTCAGCGCCTGCAAAATCAGAATCATATGCGGGCTGCCATCATCATGCCGCCCATTGTGCCTGTCTATGCAGATGACGGCATGTGGGGGGGAACGGCCATGGGCCTGGGTATGGACGATTATAACAACCCGGTACGGGCCGCCTCGGTGGGTGCCAACAACAAGGGGAATATCGGACGGATCATTGGGAATGTCTATGCCAATCTGAATCTGGCCGAGAACCTGATGGTGCGCTCGCAGATCGGGCTGAACTACTTGTCGGAATTTCATCGGCATGTGGACTATACCTGGCAGGAAGCAGGGGGCCGACAAGATATCAACAGCGGGGTGAATGGCCGGCAGTTCCACAATATCCAGTGGGCCTGGTCCAACACGATCACTTACAACATAGATTACCGCAGCCATCAGGCGAGTATTATCGGGGGAATCGAGATGGAGCAGTTTATGTCGGAGGGCCTGCAGGGTCATCGTCAGGATATCGAGCTGGAGACTTTTCAGTACGCTTTTCTGAATTCAGCAACCGGTACGCAAACCGTCAATGGGTGGGGGGATGAATTCAGATTCTTCTCCTACTTCTCTAAGGTAAACTACAGTTTCCGGAACCGATACCTGCTTTCGGCGACCATCCGCTATGACGGATCCTCCAAGTTCGGCCCGGACAACCGTTTTGGAATCTTCCCGGCATTCTCGGCGGGCTGGAGAATCAGTGAGGAGGATTTCTTTAAGGAGAATGTATCACAACGGGTTCTCCCTTACCTGCAGCTTCGGGCCAGCTGGGGAAGGAATGGGAACTCCAATATTCCGACCAACGCGCTGACCAACCTTTATG
>CALKWT010000136.1 GCA_938003885.1 uncultured Balneolaceae bacterium
GGGCAGAATAGCCTATGAGGAGGGATCCAGAGTGATGATCTTGCCTGTGGTTCCATTTGGAGTCAACACAGGGCAGGCCGATATCCGTCTTGATATGAATATGAATCCCTCTACCCAGCTCTCGGTCCTGCGAGATCTGATCGAAGTACTCGACCGCCAGGGGTTCAGAAAGCTGCTGGTTCTAAACGGACATGGCGGAAATGATTTCAAACCGATCCTGCGCGAACTCGGACTCGAATTTCCAGGGATCTATCTGGCTCTGTGTGACTGGTTCCGGGTACCAAAGAAAGAGAAGTTGTTCGAAAAGCCCGGAGACCACGCCGATGAGATGGAAACCAGCCTCATGATGTACCTGCACGGCGATCTGGTCAGGCCGCTTGAAGAGTCCGGGGATGGCCACACCAGGCAGTCGGTGGTAACGGGGATTCGGGAAGGATGGGCCTGGTCGGAACGGACCTGGTCTCAGGTAACCGAGGATACCGGAACGGGAGATCCCTCACGCTCCACCGTTGTGAAAGGAGAGCGTGTTTTCAGGGAAGTGACAGAGAAGATCGGCTCTCTGATGAGTGAGCTCTGCCAGCTCGACCTGAATCGTCAGTATGAGTAAGATGCAGGCATGGCAAAGTCCATCCGGCCCGTCATCCGGAATGGAATAGGAGACCAGCAGAGCGAGCCTCAGCCTTTTTCCGGGGGTGTTGCAGGTTGATTTGCGGCCTGCACAGGACAGACCACACCCCTACGTTCTCTTTTTGGAAAGATTCGATATTGCGATCGCCATCAGGATAACCGCAATACCTACCCACTGAAGGGCAGTAACCTCTTCCGACAAAATAAAATAGGAGAGGGCAACAGCAACCGGGAGTTCAGCAGAAGCGAGGATCGAGCTGAGTGTGGCTCCGATTCTGGGTGTACCAACTGCAAAAAAGAGCGGCGGTACCACAGTGCCAAAGGTGGACATCAACAGCCCCCATCTCCAGAGCCCGCCGGTCAGCGTCCCGTTGAAGATATAGACCGGCGGAAAAATCAAGAATATAAAAAAACCGGCACCGGTGATAATGACGGCACTCTTTTCTACAGGAGTATAGCCATAGCCTACCCTCGCCATGACGATCAGATAAATGGAAAAAAAGAAGGCAGCTACGAGCCCGTAGATCACACCGATTGCAGAAAGTTCGAGCTGCTGTTCATTGAAAAGGCCTGCGGCCATCAGGGTTCCTCCCATAATGAGGAACATACTCACAATCTGGGAGGGTGTGGGCCTGACTTTGAAAACCAGAAGTTCGATTATAATGCCTATCCAGACAAATTGCATCAGCAAGATGATCGCGATGGAAGCAGGCAAAAACTGCATGCTTTTATAGAGAAAAACGCTCACCATTCCCACGGGCAGGCCGGACAGGACCAGCCTCCAGACAGGGTCTCTTCCCCCGGAAGGCCTCTTTTTTGTTCTGCCGGTAACCCGGCCCGCAACAACGAGGCTCCACAAAATCAAAATACCAAAAAGATACTGAGCACCGGCGACCTCTCCCAGGCTATAACCATTGCTGTATGCCAACTTCACGAATGTAGACATCACACCAAAGCTGCAGGCACCTGCCAATACAATAACCGCGTATCGTAACATGATCAAACTCTACAGGCAGCTTATTTTTCTGGCTGCCCGGTAAACTTTATTATTTAACTCTCTTCGTTCAGACTGAATTTTTTCAGAATCCAATGATCGGGATCAGCAACCACTTCAACGGATTCATCCACTTCAAAGCTGATTCGATGATTTTCGGGAATCAGGGTGTGGTTCTCATTTCCAATTTTTACTTCAACAGGCATGGGGAAGTTATACCCTTCCGGAACCATCCACTGCAGGGTCACCTGGAGCCCGTGCCGGGTGGCTCTCAACTCAGGCAGTTTGGGCTGGCGCAGATAGATCTCAAAGAACCACTCAAGATCCATGCCGGTCACGGCTTGTGCCGTGTGAAGAAAATCATCTGTGGAGACAAACCGCACCTGAGATCCGTCGGTCACCTGCTCCATCTCCGGCTCGGGATAAGCAAATCTTCGCATCACCTCAAAAAAGTGCTCCTTCCCGACTAAGAATCTCAACGTATGAAGAAACCAGGCCCCTTTGTAGTAGACATCACCTCCCCGGCTGCCCTGAGTGATCTCCAGACTGCTCATGGAGCGTCGGGGCGCAACTTCCATG
>CALKWT010000137.1 GCA_938003885.1 uncultured Balneolaceae bacterium
GTGTGGTCTGGGCGCCTGTTGGTGGGGAGCGGGTGGCGAAAACGGAGGAGCGCTGGGGTGCAGGAGTGGACATTAAAAATGAACTCCGGCTGTTTGGTGTGGGAATCTCTCATGCAGCGGGGGTCGCTCAGCCGGCGCAAGAACTGTTCACCGATGGCGAGTACGATCTCTACTACCGTGTCCGGGCAGTAATCCCATTTTAATTTGAGCAGGGCCCTGTCATCCGGAATAAAAGTACCCGCTGATCTGAAAATCCTGGACGATTTCCTCTTCCGGAAGAAGGCAGTATATGGGATTGGAACTTGTGTGAAGGGGGAAGTGTGCCTACATTGTCAATGTGAGTATCCACCAAACGGCATTTACAAATTCTCATACAGGATGGAAGGCGGGTCGGATTTTTACCAAAAGGTGTACGATGTGGTTGCAGACATACCGTATGGGAGAGTGACTACCTATGGTGCAATTGCCCGATATTTGGGGGTGCGTTCCGGTGCACGGATGGTCGGGTACGCACTGAACAATCTCTTCAAGAATGAGACTGAAAAAGAGTACCCTGCACACCGGGTTGTAAACCGGCTTGGCCAGTTAACCGGTCGTGGATACTTTCCCGGAGACAGCATGCGGGAACGCCTGGAGCAAGAGGGGGTGGAGTTTACTGAGGATTACACCATAAATATTCAAAAGCACTTCTGGGATCCGGCGGAGCGGTTAGAATAGGGACTGTTTTGATCTCAAAAGGATGCAGTTAATGATGATGTTATGATTCTTGAAATTCCTGTTTTTTCAGCAGATGATGCTCTCGTTGCAGCTCGTCATGGCGCGGGACGCCTGGAGTTGTGCACCTCCTATCTGGAAGGAGGGCTGACCCCGGGAGGGGGGCTGTTAAGGTATCTGAAGGATCAGTTAACCCTTCCGGTTTTTGTGATGATACGACCGAGAGCGGGTGATTTCTACTACTCCGGCCATGATATCAGCGTCATGAAAGAGGAGATCCGGCTGTTGAAGGATCTCGGGGCGGACGGTTTTGTGTTCGGTATGTTGAACCGGGACCGGACAGTAGACACCGCGGCCTGCAGGGCTCTTATCAGGGCGGCTGGCAATCTGCCATGTACGTTCCACAGGGCATTTGATCTGGTTCCAGATGTGGAGGAAGCCCTGAAACAGCTGACAGACTGCGGTTTTACACGTATTCTTACTTCAGGCCAGTCAGACAGTGTGGATGGAGGGGTGCAGACGTTGATCCGGTTAATTGAGATAGCAGGAGATGAGGTGGTCATCATGCCGGGGGGCGGACTGAGACCAGAGCATCTGAGAGATCTTTGGAATCAGGGTGGTTTGCAGGAAATACATGCAAGCTGCAGATCAGATCGTGTGAAGAAGGTAGAGAGGGCCGGTGGCTTCACCTCTGTAGACCCCCGGCTTATCGAACGTTTCAAGCAGGAGATCGCCAGGCTTGAGCAAAAATAGCAGATACCGAATGGTGTAGATCGTTGCCGGTGGGCCTCACTACGTACCTCTCCTGCACTTCTCTGTCACCCAATTATTACCAAGCCGTTCAAGCATAAGAGGATGAGGAGCGGGGGCCAGGCCGGATACGGCAAAGAGAGCTATGACTGTAGGGGATGGGACTCAAGGCGAGAGGTGTTTCTTAAAGTAGTTCCTGAATGATTATTCCTGATGGAATGATTTGTCGATGATCCGGGTTAAAATTAATCAGAAACAAAACGCTTGTCATGGAATATAATGGAGATGATAAGCCGTCTTTGAAAAGTCGGAAGCAGAACAAAGCGGTTAAACGCTCTGGAATTACTGATCTTTGGCAAATTTTTTTATAGAAAAAATGATTAATTGATTGTAATGTTCTGTAAGTTTAGGGCTTAAAATTAAAACTTTATACAACCCATTAATCATTAAATAAACAAGGTAAATAAAACATATACCTATGAAAAACCTAACATATACCCTGTTTGCACTGCTCTTATTTACAGCCTGCGCTCAGGAACAGTCAGACATTCAGGAACGTGCGGATGTCACCGAAGTCGAAACGGAAACCCGGATGAACTCCGGTACAGTTCACAACGCAACTGACATAGAGATGGCTACGGCGGTCATTCATCCAACCGAAGGAAACTCTGCTGAAGGTGTCATTACATTTACACAAACAAATGAAGGAATCCGTGTGGAGGCGAATATCAGCGGTCTCTCTGCAGATGCCCTTCACGGTTTCCACATACATGAGTATGGAGATTGCAGAGCGGACGACGGTACATCTGCCGGCGGCCATTACAATCCGCAAGGTATGGATCACGGGGCACCGACCGATTCTGAACGCCACATCGGAGATCTCGGCAACCTCTCCGCCAACTCGGATGGGGTAGCTACCCTGGACTATGTAGATCCGGTACTCAGTTTCTCAGGTGCCAATTCGATCATAGGTTACGGTGTGATCGTTCATGCAGGGGAAGATGATTTTGTAACGCAGCCTACCGGAGATGCAGGAGGTAGAATTGGCTGTGGTGTGATCGGTGTGGCCAATACTGGTTACTAAGAGACCCTAATTTTTACCAAATCAAGAGAAAGACCCGGGCTGGAAACAGTCCGGGTTTTTTTATAGGCATCAGTTGGATGAAGATTTAGCGGCCTGCACAGGATGGAATTGCAACGGACACCAGGCTTGTCAGAGGCGGACGCAAGGATCCGCTTCTGCACCTGGTTTGCGCTACCGTTGACCTTTGAAGGGAAAACTTTGTCTACGAAGGAGTCCAGTTTTTCAAGTGATCCCGTATATAGTCAGAGACCCTGTCTGCAGCGATCCGTTCCTGACTCATGTCATCCCGGCTACGGACGGTCACTGTATCCGGCCCGTCAGACTCAACTCCATCAAAATCTACCGTCACACAGAAGGGTGTACCCGCCTCATCCTGTCTCCGATAGCGTCTGCCGATGGATCCCGCTTCATCGTACTGAACGGAGTACTCTTCTCTGAGGTCTGCCATTATTTTATGTGCCAGCTCCTGCAGCGGCGCTTTCTTGATCAGTGGAAACACCCCCGCCTTGACCGGTGCCAGCTTTGGATTCATCTTGAGAACGGTTCGTTTTTCACCCTCTATCTCTTCTTCACGATAGGCATCACAGAGTACCATCATGATGGTGCGGTCGAGGCCCACAGATGTTTCGACCACATAAGGGATGTATCTCTTCTGGTTCTTCTGGTCATAATATTCCAGTTTCTTACCGGAAAACTCCTGATGCTGCCTCAGATCAAAATCTGTGCGGTTATGAACACCTTCCACCTCTTGCCAGCCGATAGGGAATTTGTACTGTACGTCAGCGGCTGCCCTGGCATAGTGGGCCAGCTTATCTTCCGGATGGGGGGCAATCCGAAGATACTCCTCCCGGATTCCGATCGATTTATGCCACTCCAGTCGATTTTGCAGCCATTTTTCATACTCCTCTTCATCTGTTCCAGGCTCTACGAAATATTGCATCTCCATCTGTTCGAACTCCCTCATTCGAAATACGAACTGCCTCGCTACCACCTCATTTCTAAACGCTTTCCCCGTTTGAGCGATCCCGAAAGGAATCTGTACCCTAGCGGTATCCAGAACATTCTTATAGTTCACAAAAATTCCCTGGGCTGTTTCCGGGCGGAGATAGATTCCATCCTCAGAATCGGTGGCTGTATGGCCGTAAAATGTTTTAAACATCAGATTAAACTGGCGAACTTCCGTCCAGTCAAACGCCCCTGAATCGGGAGAGCGGATCTCCTCTTCCATGATAATATCGTAGAGGTCCTCACAGAGGCCCTTTCGGGTTCCTGAAGTATCCAGTTTTTGCTGAAGTTCATCCGCTCTGTCTTGATCTCCCTTCTGCCGGAGTTTCAGAATATGCTGTTCAATCAACATATCTGCCCGGTATCTCTTTTTGGACTGTTTGTCGTCAATCATGGGGTCATTAAACCCCTCCACATGGCCGCTCGCCTCCCACACTTTGGGATGCATGAAGATAGCAGCATCCACACCCACAATATTGTCGTTATGGCGGGTCATGGTATTCCACCACTCCTGGCGGATGTTTCGTTTCAGCTCCGTCCCCAGGGGTCCGTAATCGTAAACGGCAGACAGGCCGCCATAAATTTCTGAAGACTGAAAGATAAACCCTCTGGCCTTCGAAAGGGATACAATTTTTTCTAGACTGTCGATATGGGTGATGGACATCGCGATCTTGTAGTTAAAAATATTTGAATTTCAGTTTGAACGAAGCGTGGAAGATAGCAAAAATCTTACTTTCATGAATCGATTGTCTAAATGATTTGTTATTTTTGGGGATTAACAAAAATCTGAACGAAAGTTTACATGGCAGTGAAATCACAATTTAATGTTGGAATTTTAGGCGCTACGGGCGCAGTTGGTCAAAAGTTTATTCGTTTACTCGAAAGCCACCCCTGGTTCAATGTGACAGCATTGGGTGCTTCGGAGCGTTCTGCGGGTAAGAAATATAAAGATGCCGCCAACTGGATTGAACCTGTCATGCGGCCTGAAAAGGTGTCGGATATTGAAGTGAGGGAGTGCCGCGCTTCTGAATTTACAGATGTTGATTTCGTTTTTTCCGGTCTCGATTCCTCTATTGCAACAGAAGTTGAAAAAGATTTTGCATCCTCCGGTATCCCGGTGATCAGCAACGTGAAAAACTATCGAACGGACCCTTCCGTCCCGCTTCTGGTGGCTGAAGTCAATCCGGATCACATCGACTTGATCTCTTCTCAAACGTTCTCTGAAGATGGGAAAGGGTGGATTGTGACCAATCCCAACTGTGTGGCCATTCCCTTGACCATGAGCTTAAAGCCTCTGTATGATCAGTTTGGAATTGAGTCTGTGATCGTTACCTCTTTACAGGCGATTTCAGGGGCAGGTTATCCCGGCGTACCCAGTCTGGATATCCTGGGGAATGTTGTTCCTTTTATCGGAGATGAAGAGCCAAAGATCCGTCAGGAACCCCTTAAGCTGCTGGGAAGTCTGACAGAAAACGGAATAGAACATGCCCGTATTCCCATTACGGCTACCGCGACCCGGGTGCCGGTGATTAACGGGCACCTTCTCTCAGTGAATGTGAAACTGAAAGAGAGGCCATCCGATATTCATCAGGTGATTGACGTGATGAAAAGTTGGAAGAGCCCAATCCGGGATCTGAATCTGCCTTCCGCTCCCGATTTCCCGCTTCAGGTTTTTGAGGATGAGAGATATCCGCAGCCACGGCTCCATGCAGATAATGAAAATGGAATGCAGACTGCGGTTGGACGGATCCGGCAGGCAGAAGTCAATGATATTAACTTCATCGCCATGGCGCACAACACCATCCGTGGTGCAGCGGGCGGCGCTATCCTGAATGCTGAGCTGCTGGTGAAGAAGGGTTATATCAAATAACCATTTTCGTTTACGAAAGATCTTGAAAAGTGTGCGGCCTCCGGTGAATCGTCTCTTCAACCATCGGGGTATACGAGGCGAAAGATCCCTGTAATTGGGCAACAAGCCCCTCGTGGGGATCACTGAGCCGCACGTAACCCGGGAGCAGGGCAGGAGAGAGGTCTGTCCCTTTTCGGTTACCCCAGTACGCACAAAAGATGGGGGAAATTTTAAAATAATTTATAGATAGCTCGTTTGGGGCGTGAAAAGTATAAAATAATCAATAGCTTATTTAATTGTGATATTTTTGTAAGGAGTCTCGGATTGTGGTTTCCTTTATGCAGAGAACACAAATGATGGAAAGTGATTGAGCACACTTTCCAATCAGTACACCGGGAGTTGTATTGAACATGCAACTTCCGGTTTTTTAGATACCTGGGGGTATTTAAAATGGGCTAAAGGGGAACTTTATACTACGTTGACTTGCGAGAAACCATTTTGGGAGGAGTATGGTTGGGAGTACTTTTCCTATCTACATCCGGCGCATTGGCCGCACAATACCTGACATTGGATCAGGACTTTGAAGAGGAGATTCTGGACACGGCTATCTGGCAGGGCGACCTGGATCATTTTATCATCCATGAAATGGAGGATGGGAACAGGCTGCTTCGACTGAACAATGAAGAAACTTCAGGGGGCAGCGGTTTTCATAGTCAGATAAATACCCCATCAACCGTGGTTTACGGCGAGTGGGAGTTCTCCATAGAAGTGCCTCATACAACTACGCAGAATTACGTCTATATCTATCTTATCTCTGATTTAAATCAGTCATACACGGGAGATACAGTTCCTGAAGGAGAAATCAGCGGTTACGCGGTCTATACTGGAAATAAAAAGTTTGAACTGAGGCGTATCGACAATGGGTCCGGGGTTTCGCTGACCTCCGTCCCTTCTGAAATTGTGGTCGGTCAGCTCTATCACGTTCGCGTGACCCGGTCGGAAGATAATGAGTGGCAGTTACAGGTCCGGAGTGCAGGGGATGAGCAAGGGGCAGAGATGTCAGATCCGGTTTATGATGATACCTATACATTTTCTGAGTACTTCGGTATTTATGTCCAATACACCTCCGGATATAGTCAGACCTTCTACTTTGATAATTTTCTCATTCAGGCAACGATCACAGACTTTTATCTGGAGCAGGTGGAGGTTGTCAGCCCGACAGAGCTGGATCTCTACTTTTCTAATGTGATTGATCAACAGTCCATCACCCCGGCCGGTTTTCATCTAGACGGGGGAGCCGGCGTACCTTTGTCAGCACGTCCGGTAAATCAGAAACAGGTCCGGCTGGCCTTCGCCGAACCGTTCTCAGGGGGCAGTTATACCTTATCTATAAACGAAATAAAGGACCAGTTTGAGCAGCTTCTGGA
>CALKWT010000138.1 GCA_938003885.1 uncultured Balneolaceae bacterium
ATGGCCGTTTCTGTAACCGGCCATCCGGGTTCTATCTCTATAATCTCTCCACAGATGAGAACCGGCTGCTCCTGCCCGTTTCCCTGACACCGGATCACACCTACTCACTCTCAGAAGATCGGAGAGAGATCTTCTATTCGAGATATCATGTTGATGCACTCTATCACAATGTCTATCAGGGCGATCTGCATAGTTTCAATCTGGAGACAGGGAAAAAGAGGAGGATGACGAAAGGTGCCAGGCTCTACGCTCCCCATCTGGCGGGAAACAAGATCTACCTTCTGCATCCGGATGGAAGCAGGATGGCCCTTGTGTTCATCCGGAAGGAAGATCCGCAGGAAGTGATCCCTTTGGAGCAGTCTGATGGCTCTTCTGCTGAGGGCATAGCCATCCACCCGTCCGATCACCATCTGGCAGCCCTTATCGGAAAAGTGAAAAGCGTACAGGGAATCTGGTTTGAGAACCTTTCCGAAGGTCCGGTCCTGTTTTCCCGCCCTCCGGATATCGCTTTTAAGTACGGATCAGTTTTTGATATTCAGTGGGATCCCTCCGGGGAACACCTCCATTTTATCAGTGATCAGAATGGTGTTATGAATCTCTACAGTTACTCCCTGTCGGATCAAACAGTGTATCAGGACACGAACAGCAACTTTAATGTTCTTGAGCCGGACATTCACCCGGAGGAACAGACATTCGCCTATATCCGTCAAACTGTGAATGAAGAGCTGCTCTATGTCGGGTCGGGTATGAAGGGTGAAGCTATTTCACTGGAAGAGTCCGTCTGGCAACCGGATCAAGAGATTTTGGACAGGCTGGAACGTCCTCTGATGAACCGGGAGGGCACCCCACTTGAGTTTACCATGAAGGAGTATAAGACAGGGTTGGGATGGCTCCGGCCCCGAATATGGGTCCCATGGTATGACAGGGTAGCGGGAAGAAATGAATTCTCCCTCCGGGCAGAGAGTGTGGATGTCATGAGCAGCCGTCAGTATGACGCGCGCTTTTCATATTATGCGGGGCGGCCGTGGTTCGATATCACTTTCGATTATAAAGGATTCTTTCCCGGTTTTAGTACCAGTATCTACAATGAGCCGATGTTTACAGCCCTCAACGTGCAGGACAACCAGGGAAATGAAGTCACACACCTGCTTCTTCAGCAGTCTCGGGGAGCACTCTTGAAAATCCCGGTCCGGCTCCAGTTAAGAAGCGATGTTCGGTTCAGCTCGCTGCTTCTGGAACCCCGGTACTCAGTCAGTCAGGTTCGCTTTTTTGATGAGGCCTCGACGAGTCAGCCGCGCTCAGATTTCGGGACACGCCATACTGTTGGCCTGCGGTCGGTCTTAAACCTGGGACTGCGTCAGTTCACCCGGGATGTTCAGCCGAATGGAGGGCTTGTACTGCATGCAGAAACTCTGATTGGATTAAACGCTGATCAGATCACAATTGATGCCGGCCCGTCGAAGGTGGAGGGGAGTCTGGCCCGTAGAAGGGGGATTCGGGCAGGAATGATCGGTTATCTTTCGCCTCTGTCGAGGTGGAATCAATCTCTAAGGGTCAGCGCAGAAGTTTTTTCACAAACGGATACACCGGTCTTCAGGGTGCTCTCACGTTTTTCGGATCTCTTTGGAGAGTATCCGGTGATCGGTGCGAACAACCTCGCCATCGTAGATACCCGCTACACCATACCTTTCACCTATCCTGATCAGGGTGGAGTACTGGTGCCGTTCTACCTTTCAAATATTTATATGGTTCTCTTTTCCCAGAGTGTGGCCGATCTGGATCGGCAGGATTGGTTTCATCACTCCCGTACCGTTTTGGGGGCTGGAATCCGCAGTCGGTTTAAATTTGGAAATATTCATCTCGATGTGGGTATAGCTGTGGGCTGGGAACCAGGGCAAAATCAGTTCAACTATCATATAGGGAGTTTCTGACAAGCAGCCCTTTTATTTGTGCTGTCCGGGAGTTCCTGTTTTGGTATCTTCACGTTGTGAAAGTCCGGAGCCCGGACTGGTCATTCAGTTTTCACCGGATTAATTTATTAAGACGATCCTATTTTTTGATATGAGTAAGCATCCACAACCCGATGATTCCCCCACTTCAAATCGTAGCAACTCACAAAAAACACTATTCACACGGTTCCTGGATCTGGTGGAGTGGCTTGGTAACTTGCTGCCGCACCCGGTCACCCTTTTTGCCCTGTTTGCACTCTCTATCATTCTGATCAGTGGCCTGGCTGACTGGCTCGGGTGGTCAGCGGTGGATCCCAGGCCGGAAGGGTCGGCAGGGCGTGCACCGGGAGGTGTCATTGAGCCTGTCAGTCTTTTGAATGGGGATGGCCTCCGGATGATTGTCGAGAATATGGTGACAAATTTTACCAGCTTTGCGCCTCTCGGGGTGGTTTTAGTAGCGCTGCTTGGTGTTGGTGTGGCAGAGCATTCCGGATTAATCAGCGCTGCCATACGGGGAT
>CALKWT010000139.1 GCA_938003885.1 uncultured Balneolaceae bacterium
GCGGCGACAGACACGATCCTCCCGCCCTGGCGCACCTTCAGGTAGGTCGCGTCGATGTCAGTCTCGCCCTGCTCTCTGCTTTCGCTCCTACGCTGCCAGGAACTGTTTCTGTTCTGTCTGTCATCTTCTTGTTCTTTATTCCAGATCGTAAACGCTGTTATAATGTATTTTGCCGGTGGGACACCGCTCTACGCCGGTTTTGAATGCGGCTGAGGCTCCCATTCGCCAGAACTGTGCTGCAATCAAAAGAGCGGAGGTTCTCACCCCTGCCCCAATGTTGATCTCCCGCCTCTGGTGCCTGCCCGATCACTCTGAAGGGGTTCGCAACTGACGACGGTGCAGCCCCGGCCCTATGAGGCTGCCTTCATCCTACCGGTGCAAGCCTCTAGCCCACTCTATCATCTGCTAATCACGGGTCAACCACCGTCAGGACCACTGTTTGCAGATCCTCATCCCGGGAGGAGGTGCCCAGCATCACCTCGAACTCTCCCGGTTCCACACGGTACTTCATCTCGATATCATAAAATGCCAGGGCAGCCTTGCCGATCTCGATGGAGACCTGCCGGGATTCCCCCGGCTTCAGCCACACTTTCTGAAAACCTTTCAGCTCCTTGACCGGACGGGTAACCGAACTCACACGGTCGCGGATGTAGAGCTGAATCACCTCAGAGCCTTCCCGATTCCCCGTGTTGGTGATCTTAGCTGTGATGCGTGTCGAACCATCAACCGGAATGGCCTCCTCTTCCAGACGGACGCCGCTGATCTCGAAGTCAGTGTAGCTCAACCCATAACCGAACGGATAGAGCGGAGAAGCCTCCTCAAAAAGATACCCCCGCCGGGCGGAGGGCTTGTGGTTATAGAATGCAGGAATATGTCCTTCAGACCGGGGAAAGCTGATCGGCAGTTTCCCCCCGGGGTTTTCATCGCCGAAGAGCACCTCGGCAATCGCGCCGCCCGTCTCCTGGCCGATATACCAGCACTCCAGGATCGCATCGGCCTCCTCCTTCAACAGGCCGATATCGAGAGGCCTTCCGTTAAAGAGAGTGACGATCACCGGCTTCCCGGTTTCCTTCATCGCACGGAAGAGCTGCTCCTGCTCTCCAACCATTTGAAGGGTTGGGCGGTCACCCATATGGTTCAGAGCCCACGCCTCACGAGAGGTCTGCTCATTTCCCCCGATGGCAAGCACAATGAGATCCGCTTTTTCAGAAACTTTCCGTGCCTCTTCAATCCGTTTCAGGTTTTCGTCCGGATCGGCTTTTACCACCTCATCTTCCACCCAGGAGCCTCCTTCGGTAATCCTGCACCCTTCGCTGTAGAGAATTTCCACATGTTTACCGGCACGGCTCTGAATTCCCTCCAGTAGTGTCGTTTCAAATTTCGGCACGCCGCTGTAGCCGCCCAGCATACTCCGGTTGGCATTCGGCCCGATCACAGCGATCGTTTTGGTTTCGGCGGGATTAAGCGGCAGAATCTTCTTCTCATTTTTCAAAAGGGTGATGCTTTCGCGTGCAGCCTGAAGGGCGATCTCGCGATGCTCTTCCGAACCGGAGACCTTCTCCGCGAGGTCAGGATCCACGTAGGGATCTTCGAACAGTCCCAATTTAAATTTCCAGTACAAGAGCGGCCGGACCAGCTCATCAAGGCGCTCCTCCCCGAGACGGCCCTCTTCCACCAGTTCCGGTAGATATCTATAGCAGTCCGGCTCAGGCAGTTCCAGGTTCACACCTGCACGGGCAGCCAGCAGGGCGGCCTCTTTCTTATCTGCTGCAACCATGTGGGCATGGGTGTCAGGGCGATCGTGCAGTTCCCAGATGGCGTAGTAGTCGGAGACCACAAACCCATCAAAACCCCACTCATCTCTCAGAACATCCCCCAACAGCCACCGGCTGGCGTGCGACGGAACCCCGTCGATCTCATTGTAAGAGGCCATCACACCGACGACCCCCGCCTCATCGATCGCATCCTTGAAGGGCTGCAGAAAGATCTCCCGAAGTACCCGCTCCGAGACGTTTGCCGGGGCACAGTTCATGCCCCCCTCCGGTTCCCCATGCCCTGCAAAATGTTTCAGGGTGGCGAGTACCCGTTCCCTGTTTTTGAACTCTTTATCTCCCTGAAATCCTTTCACTGCGGCAGCGCCCATCTTTCCGCTCAGCCAGGGATCTTCACCAAAGGTCTCCTCGACCCGCCCCCAGCGAGGGTCTCTCGCCACATCCACGACGGGGCCAAGGGTATGGTGGCCTCCACGGAGACGGGTTTCCCGGGCGACAACCGTGTAGATCTTTTCTATCAGGCCGGGATGAAAGGTCCCGGCCAGGGCAATCGGCTGTGGAAAACTGGTGGCACCGTTCGCTGACAGGCCGTGCAGACACTCTTCATGGAAGATCACCGGAATCCCCAGCCTGCTCTCCTCGATAAAGAATTTCTGAATGCGGTTGGTCAGTACCGCAATTTCCCGTGCGCCCTTCCCTGCCGGCACTTCATTGGGGCGGCCGATCTGTCCGATACCATTCCCGTGACTGAAAGAGCGGCGCGCCTTCTCCTCATCAAAATTTCCTTTTTCATCCAGAAGGGTTTCATTCCTTTCGTTCCACATTCCCATCATCTGGGCTGCCTTCTCGGCAACGCTCATTCTGGAGAGCAGATCCTCCACACGCTGGTGGATATCTGCATCAGGGGATTTGTAGAGGGCAACCTCCGGGACTCCGGGCCTTTTCGTATCCGGATGACTGCTATCGTTTTTCATTGAGTTCTAATTTTGGTTGGTCGTCTGAATTTCTCTTTGTGAGCCTGTCTTTTCCAGCATATGGAGAGGAACGGAAGCACCCCTCCCCTTCGCAATCCATTCGTCTGCTGGGGATCATGTATCAACCGGCTCTGGGTTGTGGTGGATTGTCACAATTTTGAATGTTTCTGGTTCTGGTTGGTATCTTCTATGAAAATTCATGGTACGGGTTGTTGCTTCGGTTCTGGTTGCTACAGTTTCCGGCCGGAGAAGGATTTAATTGTACCAGGGATCGGGTACATAGGTGGTTCTCCAGAGCATCATGTAGTGCTCCAGATCGTGTTCCGGCTCTTCGTAGCCTTCCGGATAAGGCATCCCTGAGAAACTTTGGAAATAGGCCAGGCAGGTGTCGCGCCATCTCACGGCATCCCGCTCCTGAATCTCCAGAAGGGCCTTCACATGCTCAAACCGCTCCTGGTCGATCACCCCTTCCATGCTGTTCCAGGTCTGCTGCATCCGGCGAACCGCCTCCACGCCTTCGCTGTATTTATGTACCAGCTCGTCCCACAACGTACGGCCGCTCTGCATCGGGTGATCCCACCCCACCCGGTGGAACCAGAGCAAATAGTCGTCCGGAATCCGGTCGGGATCGGCAAAAATTTCTGCAACCTCCGGATGGTACTGTTCTACCGCATTGGATCCTGTTGCGGTACGGTCGAATCCAATTCCGGCCTCATCCGCTTTATGGTAGTAATAGGGATTCCAGTCGGGTCGTGATCCGCCGTTCCACCAGGGCGCCGGCCCGTAGTGATGCCCCTGGGCATAGAGATGGGTCAACCCGAGCGGTGACCGGTAGTTGACGCCCGCTTCACGCGATTCCATCATCAGCTCCCTTATTGGGCGGACAAACGTCTCGTCGTTGGTGAAGGTCATGCGGATCCACTCTTCGGCAATCTCTTCTGCCGTAAGGGTATAGTCCCAGGCCAGGCGGCCGAAGGCGTACCAGCTGGACTGCACAAACGGATGGCCTGTCCAGTTCCGGTCCGTTCCCGGATTGATCACCCCGGCCATGCCGGTCATCTCGTACTCAAAGATCTCCCCGGCAAGGACTCTCCCCACAGTCGCCCCCTCTCCCCTTGCGTAGGTATCGCTCTGCAGGACCTCCTCAAACAGAGTTCCCTGATAGGCCAGATGCAGATTGAAGCCGAAATACTCCTGAGTGACTTGAAACTCCATCATCGTGCTGGTCTCTTCCAGTGCTCCGAAGAGCGGTGAAAAGGGTTCCCTCGGCTGAAAATCGATCGGCCCGTTCTTCACCTGAAGGATGGCATTATCTGCAAACTGTCCATCCAGAGGCACAAACTCATCATACGCCTCTCGGAAGCGGTCGCTCTGCTCGGGATTGTACACAAAGGCACGCCAGACCACAATACCTCCATGGGGTTCGAGTGCCTCGGCTAACATGTTCGCGCCATCTGCATGCGTCCGGTTGTAGCCGTGAGGGCCCGGCTGCCCTTCCGAATCGGCTTTCACCAGGAACCCCCCGAAATCGGGAATGTAAGAGTAGATATTGTCCGCCTGCTCTTTCCACCAGGCGCGCATAG
The DNA here is from genome assembly GCA_938003885.1 of uncultured Balneolaceae bacterium. Lineage (GTDB taxonomy): Bacteria > Bacteroidota > Rhodothermia > Balneolales > Balneolaceae > Rhodohalobacter. The sequence continues at coordinate 4,330 of CALKWT010000139.1, forward strand.
AGGGTGAGAATATAGGAGCCGGTGGAGGTA
>CALKWT010000140.1 GCA_938003885.1 uncultured Balneolaceae bacterium
GATCGCATACCCGGTGGGACCGCCAAGGGAGAGTCCGATCGCCAGTACCAGGAGGCCTACAGGAAGAGCGGAGAGGGCACCCAGCCCGAATCCGATCTCCTGGCCATTCAGGACAATACTCTCCAGCAGATCTCCCTCCATACTAATAAAGCCGGGGGAGGCCAGATAGAGAACTCCGAAGATCAGAACAAATGTACCGATGATTTCAGTGATCGTATTGCTGGTATAATTTCTTATTTCCGGAATTGTGGAAAAAACGGCGAGGTTGATACCCGGATCCTCCGTGGCAGCGAAGTGATCTCTGTAAGTCAGATAGACGAGAATGGCCCCGATGAATGCGCCAAGAAATTGCGCTCCGAAGTAGCCTGGTACCATTCCCCAATCAAAAAGTCCAGCGACAGCAAGACCCAGAGTAACGGCAGGATTGATATGAGCTCCGCTGAACTGCCCCACGATAAACACTGCCGTGAAGACCGCCATTCCCCAACCCATGGTGATGACGATCCATCCGCTGTTATGGCCTTTCGTTTTATTGAGAATAACATTGGCTACGACACCACCTCCAAGAATAATCAGGATGGCGGTTCCGATGATTTCAGCGAGAAATGGATTCATATCGGTAATTCAATATTGGTTAATTAATGGGGTGGGGATTACACTCTTTGTTTATTCGGTGATTCGGATCATTCGGCGGCCTTCAAAGTTCGCCCATTCATCTTCAGCCCTTACATAGATGGTGTAGGTTCCAGGCTCAAGATCTTCCGAAATGGTTGCTTTCCAGAGATGTTTAGGATCCGGGTTACCCATACCTGATTGCCTGAATGGGGCGTCCCCACCCAGCGCCAGTTCACGGTCGTGCATCGCCATATAGAGCGGATCCCGCTCGGTTGCCACTTCCATGACCTTCCACTCTCCGGACTCCCCGATTCTGAACTCCACCTTGGCTCCCGGCAGTGCGTTGAACACGTTGGCGTACACTTCTGTATTTCTGAGCCGATCAACAGGAACTTCATTTTCGGCATGGATGTGCATCTGAAAGTCAGCCAACCTACGGGATACTTTGTAGGTCAGTTTCCAATCCTTTCCGTTGATATCCAACAGGCCATACCCTATCGGTGTACCATCCCGCATCAGCGAGTGGGGTATTCCGTAGGCATCGGGGTAACCGGCCCACCAGGATCCGTTCACCGTCCCCATACTGATCGAGTGATGATACTCTGATTCGCCGCCAGGCCAGCCATCTTCCGCGGTAATATATCTGTGATAGTGCCGGTGGGTATGGGCTGAGAAAGTGACCGCATTCGGATAACGGGAAAGCAGTTCATAAAACTGGACACGCTCTGCATCATCTTCCCAGGCAGTAGACTCTACCAAGGGGATATGAGAGAGGAAGAAGACCAGTTCGTCTTCGCCGATCTGATCCAGATAGTTGGTGATAAACTCCATCTGCTGTTCACCGTAACCGAGGCGGTAATAGCGCTCATCTTCTTTTACAATCCAGCGGATATTGTCGACGGCAATGAAATGGGCGCTTCCCCAGCTGAAGGCGTAGTAAGAAGGGCCGTAGTTCCTGAAGTAGGCGCCTCTTGCATCCCAGTTATTATCTGCTGAGAAATCGATGTCGTGGTTCCCGATAATGTGACGCCACGGCAATCCGATGTTTCCGATCAGTTCATTCAGGGGTTCAAACAGATCGAGGTCATCAAAAACCAGATCTCCCAGTGTTGTACCAAAGGCAGCATCAAACCCGATCACTTCCTGAACTGTATCATTCATCAGGTAGTTCAGTTCCTCCAGGTTCCGTGGCTGGGTGTCCCCAAAAACCAGAACCCTGAAATCATCCGGCTCTTCCTGGGGAGAGAGCGGAAAATTGACTGAGTTCAGATCTTCCGGCATACCGGGGTTCAACCCACGGAAATTATCCGCACCTGCCCCTTCCGAACTGATCAGCGTATAGAACTGGGGTATGTTGTGCTCACCTACAGGGGTGGCCCACCCACGGGGTTTGATTACGAAGATGTAGGAATTATCTTCCGTATCGAGTTGATAATTCCCATTTCTATCTGTTACCGTGATCTCTCTTCCATTGGAGACCATGACTCCTTCCACTCCCTCTTCTCCGGCATCAAGTTGGCCGTTTCCGTTCAGATCGTCAAACACCGTCCCGGAAACAGTGTGTTGGGCAAAAGCTGCAGTCTGCAGAAAGGTTGCGGTGAAAAGAAATAGCAGCGCTTTTAAGCAGAGGCGCACCGCGCTTGTAAAGTTATTGACGTTTTGGTACATGTAAATCGGTTATAGATTATGGTTCATTCATATTTTAAGGTGACTAAACAACGTAGTCAATCTGGCAGTTTCTATTTGTTATCTTTTCAATAATTTCCATCCATTCCTGGAGAGCAACTGTTTTTTCATCCACGCCGGCCGGTCTGTCGTCAGCCCGTCAACCCCAAGCTGAACTGCCCGCTCAGCCGCATCAATGTCGTTCACAGTCCATACATAATACCCCAGTCCAGCTTCCCGGATCAGTCGAATACTCTCTTCAACCGTTGCCGGGCCCCGGAAATTCATATTTAGTCCGTCCAGGTTCGCCTCTCTGGCCTGTTCAATTAACTCTTCCATGGTGGGCGACCACTCTCCTGTATCACTGTCTCTTCTGAAACTTTCAAGCAGCAGAACAACCTGCCGGGGACGAAGCTCTTTTGTTTTAGCAGCTAATTCGTACGAGAATGCAATTACAACGATCTGATGCGGATGGAGTCCCGAACGGTCAAATGCTTCCAGCATCGGCTCCACAATACGGGTATCTGACTTTACATCAATGATCATCCGTTTGCCTTTGGGCACAGTAGCCAGGGCTTCGTCCAGCGTAATGACCCTTTCTCCTGCCCATTGTTCACCCTTCCAGGACCCCACTTCAAGTTCCTGAAGCTCCTCCAGGGTCATCTCCTCAACGAGGCGGTCTGCATCCGAAATCCGGCCGGTTCGGCTGTCGTGGAACAGAACAATTTGATCGTCTGCCGTCAAATAGATATCGATTTCTACAGCATCCACGTCCATCTCCCACGCAAGCTGAATGGAGGCCATCGTATTTTCCGGAGCCAGCCACGAGGCCCCTCTGTGTGCAATAAATTCAGGCAGGCGAATATCGGTTTCGGCCCCTGTGTGAGCATAGGATATTGTTGCTGATCCGGATGTCAATAAAAGGATGGCCAGCAGTGCCGCTGCAGAGGGGAGTGTAAATCTTTTTCGGTTCTTCATGTTACTTCAGAATTCAGACGTTTTTGCTTTGATTAAAAAACATAATTTTAATGAATTTGCCAACTACAATCAGGTCCAAGGTGTGAATCTGTTTTAATCGCTGTCAAACGTTGGATCTTCAGAGGTTTAGGAGGTGCAGCCCTGCTTTTCCGACAGAGGAGGCTTTAAAACCTCTTCTCCTGTCGTAAAGCGCTTAAGGTAATACGGGACATCTTCATAATTGCTGGCCCCGAATTTCTGATCGGCCGGCCGCAGGGCGGGGCACCCG